>CAZVVD010000050.1:0-24677 GCA_964630555.1 uncultured Verrucomicrobiota bacterium
TTTTCCAAGGTCCCCGACGCTGAATGTAATATATCAGAAGGTTGGCGGGGCGTCACGCCATTTCCCGCCGCGCGCGGTTATTTTCCTCGTGGCGCGGATCAGGATTTGTTGCGCAGCCGGGCGATGAACATGCCGTTGCAGTCGCCGTCCCAGGGCCAGACCCAGAGCAGGCCCGGCGTGGGCTCGCCGGTGAGGGGGTGGGGGATCGGGTCCGGCTGAAAATCCCGGCGCCCGGCCAGGAACGCCCTGACCGCGTCTTCCGTTTCGGCGCGGGTGAGGGTGCAAACAGAATAGACGAGCCGGCCGCCGGGCCGGACCCGGTCCGCGCAGATCCCGAGGAGTCGGGCTTGAAGCGCGGCGTTGCGGGAGACGGCGTCCGGCGGGGTGCGCCAGCGCGCGTCGGGATTCCGGTGCCAGGTGCCGATCCCGGAGCAGGGCGCGTCCACGAGTACGCCGTCGAACCGGCGGTCCGGGGCCGTGGCCGGATCCCCGCTCCACGGACGGGGCGTGACCCTGCGCGCCCGGTTTCGGGCCAGGCGCCGGCGGCATTCCTCGAGACTGCCGGCGCGGGGCTCGGTGGCCAGGACCGATCCCCGGCCGCCCATGAGGTCGGCGAGGTGAAAGCTTTTGCCGCCGGATCCGGCGCAGGCGTCCCACCAGCTCTCGCCGGCACCGGGCGCGCAGGCCAGCCCGACGCACTGGGAGGCCAGGTCCTGGATCTCGGCCTCCGGCATGCCCGCCAGGATTTCCGGGTTCACTCCCTGTGGCAGGCGGACCGCCTGCGGCAGGCGGGGATGAATCGTTGCGCCAGAAGTTTGACCTGGAGGGCATTTGTCGCTTGGAAGGGCCCGTCCGCCGGCTGACGGATTGCCCGCCGGTTCCATTGCCGGATCGGCGGGAAGCTCTGCGGGTGTTGCCGCCCTTCCAGGCGGAAAAACTTTGTCCTGTTTCGGCGCGAGAAGAGCTTTGTTCAGCCGCGCCAAAATGTCCTGTTCATTTCCGGGCCGGACTCTCAGCCAGGCCGGCGGCCGGACCTGGAAGGACTCGAGGCAGCGCCGGCGATGTACAGCGGGTTCAGCGCCCTCCGGGCAGAACAGGACGTCGCCCAGCCAAGCGGGGACCAGGGCCTCCGCCTCGGGCGGCGGACGCTGATGCCATTGGCCGGCGAAGGCGGCCTTGGCATCGAGGGCGAGCGGACCGGGCGGACGGAGGCCGGCGGCCGGCCCCGGCAGGCGGCCGGCCAGTTCCTCTATCGCCGGGTGCGATTCGGAAGCGTCAAGCAACCAGGCCAAAACGGCATCGCAAGCGTCGGGTCGCCCGGGGGCGGACAGCCAGCCGCGCCAGCGGAACCAGGCGAAGGCCAGGGCCGAGAAGAAGCGGCGGTCCCGCGATCCGAACTCCCGGTGCCGGCGGTAATGGCGGGCGAGTTCCTGGTCCAGCGGACGGCCCGCGGCCACTGCCGGCTCGAGTTCGCGCAGCAGGTCCAGGCCCAAGGCCGCCTGCTTCCGGACCGCGTGCATGGGGATGGGGGCGGGCATGGGCAGGGGGCAAATTGCTGATTTATGATTGCTGATTGATGATTGACAAAGGCGTCAAGTTGATTCAAGCCCGGCAGCCCGGGCGGTATTTTTGCTGGCGGTATTTTTGCTTGTGCGCCGGCGGAGTGTTTCCTATAGTCTGGCGAAAAAAGGCGCAAGCATGGCTGATAAACGAACAGAACTGGCATTTGTTTTAATCAATCCGCACACGATTGCCAAGTCCCGAACCGGCGGGGTCATCGGGCGCTTCATGAGCCGGACGGGGCTGGACCTGGTGGCAACGCGTATGTTCGCCCCCGGCCGGAAGCTGGTGGAGGAATACGCGGCCCTGATCCGGGGCAACGCCGCCCAGGACCCGCGGGTGCGCGGCCTGCTGGCGGATTACGTCCTCAAGGCCTACGCCCCGGACCCCGGCACCGGGTTGCCGCGGCGGGTGATGATGATCCTCCTGGAAGGGGAGGACGCGGTGGCCAAGGTGTGCGAGGTGGCGGGGTCGGTCATCACCGGCGGGGGGGAAACCATCCGGGATACGTTCGGCGATTACGTGACCGACGAGAACGGCAAGGTGCAGTATTTCGAGCCCGCGGTCCTGATCGGGGCCGACCCCGAGGAAAACGCGGCCGCGCTCAAGCTCTGGGGCCGCTATTCCGAGTCGGACGGCGGCCTGCTCCAGCGCACGGTGGACATCGCCATGGACAAGCCCGGCTGGCAGAAGACCCTGGTGCTCATCAAGCCGGATAACTTCCGGTTTCCCACGGCCCGCCCGGGCAACATCATCGATTTGCTCTCGCGCTCCGGCCTGCGGATCATGGCGGCCAAGGTGCACCGCATGAGCGTGGTCCAGGCGGAGGCGTTTTACGGGCCGGTGCGCGGCGTGCTGCGTGAAAAAATGAAAAACCAGATCGGCGAGCGCGCCACCAAGACCCTCGAGGCGGAGTTCAACATGGAAATCCCCGCCGGGGTCAGGGCGGTGCTGACCGAGCACCTGGGGCCGCTGCTGGGCGACGAGCAGTTCAACCAGATCGTCAAGTTCATGACCGGCTATTACCCTCCCCAGTGCGCGCCGGAGGACCGCGGCAAGGAAGGGCGCCACAAGTGCCTGGCCATGATCTACGGCGGGGTCAATGCCATCGAAAAAATCCGCAAACTGCTTGGGGCCACCGATCCCAACAAGGCCCAGCCCGGCTCCGTGCGGCGCGAGTTCGGCTTCGATGTCATGATCAACGCCGCCCACGCCTCCGATTCCCCCGAGAGCGCCGAGCGCGAAATGGGCATCATCAAGGTCGAGGAAGACCTGATGGCGCCGTGGGTGCGGCAATATTACGGGGCCTGATCCGAAGGGTTCCCCGGTGCCGGGGTGCGAACGGCCCGCCATCCATCCGGGCTGGCGTTCCCGTCGTCCAGCCAGGACAGACCCTGTGACCGTTATGCGTTGGTTCGCCATCGCTTCGGGATAGTTAAGCTTGACGATCGTCATTCTTATTGCACCTGAAGGCGGGGCGGGATGCGGCGGACCAGCGGCGGGGGGGGCATGGGCGAGGCGGGATTCGAACCCACAAGCCTTGCGGCACAAGATCCTAAGTCTTGCGTGTCTGCCAATTTCACCACTCGCCCGTGTTCACAGGATTTGTAGCATTTGGCTCGGGTTTGCGCCACCCGAATCTTGCGCGCCCGGGAACCGGTCAGACGCTGTGAGCAACAGGCCGCAGCAAAGCCTCGAGCGCGCCGGCATCAAGACGGCCGGAGCGGGTGCGGCCGCGGCGGAAACGCATTCCGGCTTGCATGGCCCGTGGCCCGGCCATAGAGTAGGCGCCCGAGGGTTCTTATGGTTCAGCGGCATCATGTCCCGGGATGGTCAGCCTGGCTGGTCGTGCTGATGGCCGCCGGCGGCGCCGCGGCGGCTTCGGCCGGACCGGCCGCCGGCGGGCGCGAGGACGGCAGGGGGACGGCGCCAGCCGCGGCGGCGACGCGGGAGCCGGCCCGGAGAGGCGCCGACTTCACGCTCGAACTCGACGAGGGAGAGCGTCTTCCGTTCGTCTGGCTCGCGCCCATGAAAATGTGGGCGGGAAAACACGAGGTCAGCAACGGACAGTTCCGGCGTTACGATGTCGGCCACGACAGCACCAACGTCCTGGGACGCGACCTCGACGGCGACCTCCAGCCGGCGGCGCACGTGTCCTGGGACGACGCCCGGAACTACTGCGGGTGGCTGAACCGGCATCACGGCCGACTGCTCCCCGGGGGCTTCGTGTTTCGGCTGCCGGCGGTCCGGGAATGGGAAACCTACGCCGCCTGCGGGGAGCCGCGCGTGTATCCCTGGGGCAGCCGGTGGCCGCCGCCCGCCTACGTCAACGTGCGCGGGACCGAGGGGTCCGGGTTTCTCTACGCCCTGTTCCAGCGCGAAAAGTTCATCCGCGGCCACGCGGACCCTTACATCGTCACCGCCCCGGTCACGAAAAGCGGCGTCAACCGCTGGGGCCTGTACGGGGTGGGCGGCAACGTCTGGGAGTGGTGCGACGATTGGGCCGACGCCGACCGGGTCACGCGAGCCATCCGCGGCGGGGCCTGGAACAACGAGCAGGAACACACCCTGCGCATCGCCCACCGCGCCGGCGCCCCGCCCGATAAGGGCAACGAGTGCATTGGCTTCCGCGTCGTCATCGGCCCGCCGCTGCCGTGACGGCGTCCCCAACCATCAACCCTTAACCATTCCGGGGGTGTCCCGCTCCGGCCGGGCCGTGCGGCCGAGGAGCGACTGCACCGCCGCCTGCGGACTCTTGCCCTCGTGGATCAGGGCGTAGACCTCTTCGGTGATCGGGGCGCGGATCCCATGCTTGTGCGCCAGCGCCCGGACAATGCCGCAGGTGGTCAGCCCCTCCGCCACCTGCTTCATGCCGGCGAGAATCTGCCCGATGGATTCGCCGCGGCCCAGCCGCTCGCCGACCCCCCGGTTGCGGCTCCAGCGGCTGGTGCAGGTGACGACCAGGTCGCCCAGTCCGCTCAACCCGGCGAAAGTGTCTGGGTGCGCGCCCAGGGCGCAGCCCAGGCGGCTGATCTCGGCCAGCCCCCGCGTGATCAGCGCCGCGCGGGTATTGTCCCCGAAGCCCAGCCCGTCGCTCGCGCCGACGGCCAGGGCGATGACGTTTTTCAGCGCGCCGCCCAGCTCGACGCCGACGACGTCGTCAGAGGTGTAAATCCGAAACCGGGGGGTCATGAGGGCGGATTGCAGCCGCTTGGCCATGGCGGCATCGGCGCAAGCCAGGGCGACCGCCGTCGGCACGCCCCGGGCCGCTTCCTCGGCGTGGCTGGGGCCGGACAGGGCGGCGACGGCGGGAGGCTTCAGCACCTCGAGGGCCACTTCCGTCAGGCGGCGGCGCGTGGCGCCGTCCAGGCCCTTGCTGACGCTGACCACCGGGCAGGACTTCGGCAGCAGGCCGGCAAACTTTTCCAGCACGCCCCGGAAATATTTCGAGGGCACGGCCAGGATGACGAGCTCGGCCTTGTCCACGGCCTCGGCCCGGTCCGCGGTCCAGATTAGGCCGTCGGGCAGGGGGATGCCCGGCAGGTAAAGGGGATTGGCACGCTCGCGGCGCACGCGCTCGATGTAGTCCGGGAACGGACCCCAGAGGCGGACCCGGCATCCCTTGCCGTGAAGGATCAGCCCGAGGGCCGTGCCCCAGCCGCCGTCGCCGAGAATAGTAATCCGTTTCATAGAAATTAAATTTTCCCTTTGAAAAATTTAAACCGGTGCTCCGTGCCGTTGAGCAGGCGCCGGAGGTTGGCCTTGTGCCGCCAGACGGCCACGGCGCCGAGCAGGGACAGCACGACGGGCAGCAGCAGGCCGTCGTTCCGGTACTGCGGAAACCAGGCGGCGGCGACCACGGCCGCGGCCGCCGCGATGGACGCCACGGACACGTAGCGCGTGGCCAGGAACACCGCCACCCAGACGAGCGCGCCCACGCCCGCGGCGAGCGGCGCGATCCCGATCAGTGCGCCCAGGCTGGTGGCGATGCCCTTGCCGCCCTTGAAGCCCAGGTACACCGGCCAGTTGTGCCCCGCGATCGCCAGCGCGGCGCAGGCCACGGCCAGGGCCGGTCCGCCGTCGAAACCAAACAGCCGTTTGGACAGCACGGAGAAAAGCCCGGCGGGAATCCAGCCCTTCAAGGCGTCGCAAAAAAACGTCAGGATGCCCCAGCCCTTGCCCACCGTGCGGAAGACATTGGTGGCGCCGATGTTCCCGCTGCCGACGGTCCGGATGTCAACGCCCCGCGCCCGGGCGATGAGGTAGCCGCAGGGGATGGCGCCCAGCAGGTAGGCCAGGAGCCCCCAGCCGATGAAATATCCGGTTGCGCTGTGCATGACGCCTTTCGCTGATGCGATCGGGGAGAAGATGTGTTGACCGCGGATAACGCTGATGGCCGCGAATAAAACCTGACAGCTCGATTTCCTCTATGATGATCTCTCCCTGTCCGCGTCATCCGTGGTGATGCGATTTCGTTGAGCAGGCTTCCGAAAAGGACAAATTCACTTTGTCCTCTTGCGGTCTTCCTGTCAAACGCAAAAAGCTGCCTCTGTAAGCAGTCAGAACGTGTGAAAACATTAAAAGTCTCCATGCACAGAACGGACGCGACAGAGCGCGTCCCTCCATTGGATTACCTGTCGTCACGTCGTCAGATCGCCGAGCCGTTCACCGATGACGCCGGATCCGTCTTCCATCGGCGAGATTTGCGTCCTTCGCGGTCAACCTCCGCCTGGCTCCGTGGTTTCTCCAATTAGTGACATTCGTGTCCGTGGTCCATCGTCTTGGCCTGCGGATTGGCCGCGGCCTGCTCCACGGCCCGCGCAATCAGGCTGAGGGCCCGCGCTTCCCGCCCTTGGCATCGATCAGGACCTCCCCCCGCCGGCTGAGATAGCCGAACCCCTCGCTCCCATTGGGAAACACTTCTTGTCTCGCGGCCAAAAATATGATAAATTGTTCGATAACCAAGGAGGGAGCTATGCGGACAGGATGCAGAATCGGCGCGGGTTGGCTGGCCGCGGGGGTGGCGATCTGGGGCGCAGCGGCGGCCTGGACCCAGGAGCTGCGCAGCGCGCCCCGCAACCCGGCTTTCGAACAGTACCTGGAACAACTCTCGGCGCCCGGGTTGACCGGCGCCCCGGGGGCTGAACGGCCGCGGGGCCTCATTCCCCCCCCGTTCAAAATCCCTCCGGCGCCGGCCGGGGTCTCCGCCCGACCCGCGGCCCGGGCCCTGCCGTCCAGTTACGACCTGCGCGCCGCCGGGAAAGTCTCGTCCGTCAAGGACCAGGGCAACTACGGCAATTGCTGGACGTTCGCGACCTACGGTTCGCTGGAATCCTGCCTCTTGACCGGCGAGTCCTGGGATTTTTCGGAAAACAACCTGGCCAACAAGCACGGCTTCAACTCCGCCTACGGCGACGGCGGCAACCATTTCATGGCCCTGGCCTACCTGGCCCGCTGGAGCGGACCGGTCCTGGAAGCCGACGATCCCTATGCCAACGGCCCTAACAGCCCCTCGGGCCTGGCGGTCCGCAAGCACATCCAGAACGCCTACCTGCCGGCCGACCGCGCCAGCCCGGGCGACAACAACACCCTCAAGCAGGCCCTGGTGGACCGCGGCGCGCTCTATTCCAGCATCTGCTGGAACTCCTCCTATTATCAAGACGGCAATGCCGCCTATTATTACAGCGGCAGCGCGATCGCCGACCACGCCATCACGATTGTCGGCTGGGACGACAATTACAGCCGCACCCAGTTCAAGACCCCGCCGCCGGGCGACGGCGCCTTCCTGGTCAAGAACAGCTGGGGCACCGCCTGGGGCGACAACGGCTATTTCTGGGTTTCCTATCACGACCAGTGGATCGGTACGGACAACGCCCAGTTTTACAGCGCCGCGGCCACCTCGAATTACGAATCGGTCTACCAGTACGACCCGCTGGGCTTCTGCAACGCCTACGGCTACAGCGGCAGCACGACGGCCTGGGGCGCCAACATTTTTACCAACGCCTCCGGCATTGTCAGGGCCGTCAGCTTCTACGCGGTATCGGCCGGCGCCAGCTACGAGATCCGGATCTACACCGGCGGCAACGCCGGCGACCCGGTCAGCGGCACGCTGGCGCTGACCCAGAGCGGCTCGGCGACCCAGGCCGGTTATTACACCGTGGCGTTGAATTCGGCGGTGTCCTTCAGCACGCGCTTCGCGGTGGTCGTCAAGCTGACCACCCCGGGCGGCACGACTCCCATCGCGGTGGAAGAATACCTTTCCGGCTACAGCACCGCGGCCACGGCCAACCCTGGTGAAAGCTATATCAGCGCGAACGGCGTTTCCTGGAGCGAGGCCAAGAATCCCTACAACGACAGGTATATGAACGTCTGCCTCAAGGCCTTCGGCACGGGCGGGTCGAGCCCCGGGCCGACGCCTCCCACCCCGACCACGAGCTATACCCCGCAGCTGGACGACTTCGACGGCGATTACCGCGGCGACCCGACCCTCTACGACGCCACCGCCGGCCGGTGGATGATCCGCCTGTCGCGGAACAACTGGGCGCAGGCCAACTTTTCCTCGGGTGCCAGCAGCGCCTTCCGGCCGCTGTCGGGCTTTTTCGACAACGACTGGAGCGCGGACCCGACCATTTACAGCACTGCCTCCGGGCGCTGGTACTTTGCGCTCTCGACCGACAGCTACAACTGGTGGTACCTCGGCTGGTACGTGGATGCCACCTCGCTCCCCGTCTGCGCCGACTTCGACGGCGACGGCTACGCCGATCCCACCTTCTATTGTCAAACCGACGGGTATTGGTATATCCTGCTGTCGTCCACGGGCGGGGAGTATTACTATCCGCTGGGCTATTCCGCCTCGGCCGGCCTGCTGCCCTTCGGGGGCGACTTCGACGGCGACGGGTATGCCGATCCCACCTTCTACAGTCCCAACACCCACAACTGGTACATCCTGGTCTCCAGCTGGGGCTATCGGGACTATCACACCCTCAACTTCGGGGCGTCCGGCTACACGCCGGCCCTGGGCGATTTCGACGGCGATTTCCGGGCCGACCCGGCCGCGCGCAACGCCGAGGGCAAGTGGTACGTTTTGCTCTCCACCTCGGGCTACGCCGGTTATTTCGACTTCACCTGGTAGGACGGCCAGTCCGCCCGTGCGCTCCGGCCGGAGCGCGCGGGGGAGGTTACAGGGCCAGGTTCCACTGCCGGAGTTCCGGCAGAAACGTGTGGTGGGTGAGGTCGAAGCCGACGGGCGTGACCGACACGCAGCCCCTGGCCAGGGCCTGGAAATCGGTGCCGTTGACATCCCCGAGCTGCTGGAGTTCGCCATCCAGCCAGTAGTAGGTTTCCCCTCGCGGGGTGACGCGCTGGTGGAAGATTTCGGCGAAGCGCGAACGGCCCATGCGGGTCAAGGCGAAGCCCTGGAGCTCGGCGGCCGGGCGGTTGGGCACGTTGACGTTCAGCAGGACGTCGGGCGGCAGCCCGCGCCGGATGATTTCCTCGGCCAGCCGGCGGGCCACCCGGCCGGCAGTGTCCCAGCGCGGGTCCTTGAAGGCGTCGATGGAGACCGCCAGGCTGGGGATGCCGAGGATCGTGCCCTCGGTGGCCGCCGACACCGTGCCGGAATAGATCAGGCTGATGCCGACGTTGGGACCCAGGTTGATCCCGCTGACCACCAGGTCGGGCGGCTTGTCCAGCAGGACGCTCACGGCCAGCTTGACGCAATCCGCGGGCGTTCCGACGACGGCCTGGCCCTCGAAGCCGTCCTCGCGCCGGACGGTTGTGAGCTTGATGGGATCGGAGATGGTGATGGCGTGGCCCACGGCGCTCTGTTCGGCGTGCGGGGCCACCACGATCAGTTCGCCCAGGCCGCGCAGGGCCCGGTAGAGGGCCAGGATGCCGGGCGAATAAATCCCGTCGTCGTTGGAAATCAGGATACGCATGGCCGGAAGCTTCCTCCCCGCCGGATGCCGCGACCGGGCTGCGCCCCGACCGTTTTCCGGCTAGAGGTGGGCCAGGAGCTTGGTTTTGAGATCGGCCTTGCGCAGGGCGCCCACCATCTGCTCGCGGACGACACCGTCCTTCATGACCAGCAGGGTGGGGATGGAACGGATGTGGAACTGGGCGGCCAGGGCCTGGCTTTCGTCCACGTTCACCTTGCCGATCTTGAATTTGCCGGCGAGCTCCGCGGCCAGCTCCTCCAGCACCGGGGCGATCATCCGGCAAGGCCCGCACCACTCGGCCCAGAAATCGACCAGCACCGGGAGCTTGGACTGCATCACCTCGGTCTGCCAGTTGGCGTCGGACAGGTGCACGATGTTGCTTTCCGTCATGGTTCTTTCTCCTTCTTACAGCAGGGACGCGGGCACCGGGAGCACGAGGTCGGGACCGAAAGCTTGGGCCGCCAGGAAATAGACCAAGCCGGCGACCAGGACGGCGGCGACGGAAGCGAGCGCCAGGAACAGGGGCCCCGGCAGGGAGTCGTCAGCCGGGACCGCGGACGGCGCCCGCCCGAAGGCCGCCGGCACCGTGCCGACCGCCGATTGGGCCGCCTGCAGCTTGACGGTGCGCGGGGCGACGACGTTGCGCTCGGTGCGCTTGATCTTGATCGTCTTGCGCTGGGTGATGGCGGTCGGTTCGGCCGCCGGGGTCAAGTCCGTTTCCGCCGCCGCGCTGCGGACGACCGTCGGCGCCTCCGCGCCGGAGGAGGGACGCTTCAAGTGAATGGTAGGCGGGGTCGGCTCGCCGGCGGCGGGCAAACCGCCGATGACGGAGGTCCGCCGCTTGCCCTCGGCCGGGGTCGGCGCCGGCTCGTCCGGCTCCAGGATCACGCGGGCGGTGGTCATCTTGGCCTGGGACAGGTCCGGCATGCGCCCGATGGTCGGCGCCTCGCTGATGACGTCGGTGCGAGCCTTGGGTGGCGGCAGGGCCTGGGTCAGGCCGCTGGCCCGCTTGAGGCGGATGGTCTGGGGAATCACCGTGATGGGCGACGTCGCGCGCTTGGCTTCCTTGGACGCCGGCGTGTCGGCAACCGGTTCCAGGTCCAGGCGCGTGGTTTTCTTTCCCGCGGCCGCGATGGTATCGGGATTGAACGCGGCCGGCCGCTTCACGGTCTGGACGGGCGCGGGCGCCGGCTTGGCGGGCGCCGGCGGCGATTCCGGTTGTTCCGCGGTCATCAGCTCCGATATCGGCATGGTGACATTGCGGCGGTCCGGGACAGCGGGCGCGGGTGTCTCCGCGACCATCATTTCGGAAATCGGCATCGTCACCTGGCGGCGGTCCGCGGGCGGGGGCGGCGGCTCGCCCAGGACGTCGTCGAGCTCAATCCGCATGGTTTCCTGCTTGCTGCGGCCCGGCAGAGGGCCGGGCTGGATCCCCGGCGCGTCCGCCGGAGGCGGCCCGTGGGCGGTGGGGACGCTTCGCTTGAGGGGAATGGTTTTGGGCGGCGCCGCGTCCTCCGGCCGGCTCTCGGCCAGCGGGATGACGATCAGGCGGGTGGTGGCCTTTTTCCTGGATTCTTCCCCGGGCGTCGGCGCCGCCGGACCAGGCTGTGAAGGGGTGTCGGGCATCGGCCAATCCTCTATTCAAAGATGGTCCATTTTACCCCGCGCGCCGGCGGGTGTCAACGCCGGGCCGGGATCAGATCGCCAGCATTTCCTTTTCCTTGGCCAGCAGGGTCTCGTCCATCTTGCGGATGGTCTCGTCGGTGTACCTCTGGATTTCCTTGAGTCCGCGATCCTTGTCATCCTCGGTGATCTTGCCGCCTTTTTGCAGGGTCTTGACCTGTTCGTTGACCTCCTGGCGGATGTTCCGGACCGCCACCCGGGCTTTTTCGGTCATTTGCTTGGCCACCTTGGTCAGTTCCCGGCGGCGTTCCTCGCTCAACTCGGGAATCGGCACCCGGATGACCCGGCCGTCGTTCAGGGGCGTGATGCCAAGGTTGGCGGCCTGGATGGCCTTTTCGATCGCGGGCAGGGCGGCAGGGTCGTAGGCGTTGATGACGATCAGGCGCGGGTCGGGGGTGGCGATGTTGGCGAGCTCCCGCAACCGGACCGAGGACCCGTAGTAGGACACCTGGAGGTGATCCACCAGGCCGGCGGAGGCCTTGCCGGTGCGCAGGCCCGCGAACTGCTGGACCAGGAACGCCAGTGATTTCGACATCTTGTCATCGGTTTCAAGCAGGACGTCATCCAGGCTGTCCATCTTCTCAGTCCTCCCAGCGCGGGCGCCGGCGGCGCCCCAAAGCTTTTTAACCCCCGATGATCGGATGCCGTCGATCGGATAATGCGACGCTGATCCTTCCTCTACCGTGTTTCCCGTGAAATCCGCGGTCAGGTTCCCTGCGGGTCTTATCCGTCATTGGATACCCGGGTGCCGACGGGCCGGCCCGCCAGGACGCGTTCGATATTCCCGGGCTTGAAAAAGTCGAAGACCATGATGGGAATGTTGTTTTCCATGCAGAGCGAGAAGGCGGCGGAGTCCATCACCTTGAGCCGGTCGGCCAGGGCCTGCCGGAAGGAGAGGGTCCGGAAGCGCCGGGCCTTCGGATGGGTCAGCGGGTCGTCGGAATAGACGCCGTCGACCTTGGTGGCCTTGAGCAGCGCGTCGGCGCCGATCTCGTTGGCGCGCAGGGCGGCGGCGCTGTCGGTGGTGAAGTAGGGGTTGCCGGTGCCGCCCCCGAAGATCACCACCCGGTTCTTGGCGAGGTGGCGCAGGGCGCGCCGGCGGATGAACGGCTCGGCGACCTGCTTCATTTCGATCGCCGTTTGCACCCGGGTGTCCACGCCCAGTTTTTCCAGGGCGTCCTGGAGGGCCAGGGCGTTGATGATCGTTGCCAGCATGCCCATGTAGTCGCCGGTGTTCCGGTCGATCCCGTGCGCGTGGCCGGCGCCGCCCCGGAAGATGTTGCCGCCGCCCACGACCACGGCGATCTGGACGCCCAGGGCGCGGGCGGCCTTGATGCGGCGAGCGACGGTGGCGACGGCGGCCGGGTCGATGCCGCGTCCGCTCCCGCGGTCCTGGAGCGCTTCGCCGCTGAGCTTGAGCAGCACGCGACGGTAGCGGCTTTTCCCTGGCGCGGTCTTGGTCATGACAGATTTCCGGGATGGATGGGCTGATGGAAGCTTACGATTCCCGGGAGCCGAGCGCAAGTTTTTTTTGCCCGCTGAGTCCGTTCCGGGGGCGGGGACGGCCTTGGCGGGCCGCACCCGGCCCGGCCGGCGGCCGGCGTGTTCCGCGCCAACTGGACGGCCCGGAAGCGGGTCCAATATTTAGGGTTGTCTCGGCTCCGGGCTCCCAGCATAATCGGCGCATGCCCTATTATTCCGCACCCTACGGTTCCATGGGAGGCGGGCTGGTGACGCCGGCCGTCCGCTTCCTGCTGGTGGCCAATGTCCTGGTGTTTGTCCTGCAGCTGGCCTCGCAATCCGGCGGCGGCTGGTTCACCCCCCTGTTCAGCCTGAGCCCCCAGGCCCTGCGCCACCTGTATCTCTGGCAGCTGGTGACCTACATGTTCCTGCACGGGGGCGTCTGGCACCTGGCGCTCAACCTGCTGGGCCTGTTTTTCTTCGGGCCGGAAACCGAGCGCACCCTGGGCACCCGGCGTTTCGCCGCCCTCTACCTGCTCAGCGGGATTCTCGGCGGGCTGGGCTGGCTGCTGCTGAGCGGCAGGGGGGCGGGCGCCTGCCTGGGGGCTTCCGGGGCGATCTTCGGGGTCCTGGGCGCCTTTGCCGCCTTGTTCCCGGATCGCTCCATCACCCTGCTGGTGTTTTTCGTCCTGCCGGTGACCCTGCGCGCACGGACCCTGGCGATCGGACTCGGCCTGTTCACCCTGCTGGCGATGCTCGCCCTGCCGGGCCAGATCGCCTATGCCGCCCACCTGGCCGGCGGTCTCGCCGGCTATGCCTATGCCCGGGGGGTTTTCCGGCGGCGGATGTCCGGCGCGCGCCTTGATCCGCGGCGCTGGGCGCAGGACCTGCGGCGCGCGGTCAACGACGCGCGCTGGCGCTGGCAGCGCCGCAAGTTCAAGGTGATGCCGGCGGATTCCGGCTGGGAGCCTAAACCGGAGCCGTCCCCGCAAGAAGTGGACGCCATCCTGGAGAAAGTGTCCAAGTGGGGCCTGGGCCGGCTCACGCCGCGGGAGCGGGACATCCTGGAGCGGGCGAGCAGGAAATGACGACGCATCGCACGCCCACCATTCAACCCATCCCATCGGGCTTGTGCCCATGCGCGTGGCGCAAACCCGTAGACGGGCCGCCACGTCGGCGCCTTTGGCGCCAAGTGGCCACTTAGCCCCGCATGTGGGGCTGACGTGGCGGGCCACAGCCCGCCTTGGGAGAAGCAACATGCATGCGCCAATCCGTGCGGGCCTGGTCGCGGGCTTGGGCCTGGCCTGGGGAATGCCGGGCGCGATCGGAAACGAGGGAATCCATGCGCCGGCGGACGGCACGAGCGCCGCCGCGCCGGCATCCATTGGCAAGGAGGCCAGGATGAAGGAGCACAAGAGCGGAACGTGGACGCCGGAACTGTCGGACGCCGAAAAAGAAACCCTGTTTGCCATCGCCCGGGACACCCTGGCCTGGTGCGTCAACCGGGCCGCGGACGCGCCCGGCGCCGGGGGCGCCTTCCCCCTCGAGAAATATGCGCTCACCCCCAAGTTGAAAGTCAAGACCGCGACGTTCGTCACGCTCAAGATCGGGGGCGCCCTGCGCGGCTGCATCGGGTCGCTGGCGCCGGTGGAGGCGCTCTACCAATCCGTGCACCACAACGCCGTCAACGCGGCGCTGGAAGATCCCCGTTTCCCCCCGGTGCGGCCGGCGGAGCTGCCCCGGATCGAGATCGACGTCTCCATCCTCAGCCCGATCCGGGACATCGCCGCGCTCGACGAGTTCAAGCTGGGCCAGATGGGTATCATCCTGGCCAAGGGCATGCGGCGGGCGGTCTACCTGCCCGAGGTGGCGGTGGAACAGGGCTGGACGAAGGAGGAAACCCTGTCCTCCTTGAGCCAGAAAGCGGGCCTGCCGCCGGACGCCTGGAAAAAGGGCGCCAGCTTCCAGGTCTTCGAGAGCGTCGTCCTCTCGGTGGAAGACAGAAACTAGTCCTGTGGCCGGAGAAGCGCGGCCCGCGTCGCTTCTCCGGAGCAGGCGCTACCAAGGATCAACCCGATTGGCGCTCGACAATCTCAGCGCCTCCCCCGAAACCGCGATAATGGCAAGCTGTTTTTCAAGCGAACGCGGCGGGCCGGCGCCGGCTCACGCGAACACGCGCGTGCCGTCGGGGTTCCAGTGCTGCCGCGCGTAGGCCCGCCATTCCTTTTCCGTTGCGAACGGCATCAGCCCGCGCGGCGACACGCAGGACAGCTCCCAGGGCTCAAAGAAGAGCTCGAAGCGCTCCACCGGCCGGGCGAAGCGCACCGGCCTGCGCAGGACGACATTGAGGTCCATGAGCTCCTTCATCAGGAAGGCGCCCCGGGGGTTGACCAGCCGCCATGTCCGGGGCATGAGGAAAAACAGGTTGCCGCTTTCGCCCGCCGGACGGCAGGCGGCGCCGGCCAGCCGGCGCCGGCCGGGATCCCATTCCAGCTCCCGGATGTCGACCGCCCCCTGCTGGAGGTGCAGGTCCGTTGCCAGCAGCCAGGGATAGGGCCGGGCACGGCTGATCCGGAACAGGCGGCAAGCCTGCGGGGGAATCACGCAAGCCGCCCGGCGCGTGAACGTGCCGAGGTATTCGCCGTTCCAGAACTCGAAGACGCGGTGGGCGGCCGCGGGCTCCAGGCCGAGTTTCGCGAAATCGAGGCTGGCCCGGTACGGCGTGTCGTCCAGGTTGAAGACGGCCGCCAGCACGTAGCCATCCCAGGCGGCATCCACGCCGAGCGTCAGCACCCGGGAGTATTCCCCCGGCCCGGCGCGGTCGAAAAGGTCCGCCGGCCGGGCGGACGCCGGCGTCCGCGGCAGGCACAGCTTGACCAGGCGCAGTCGCTCGGAATCGATCCGGCGGAAATTATCGCCGAGCATCAGAGGGCTGCCGCCGCCGATTCCGAAGACGGTCGCCGCGATGCGCGCGTGCTCGAGCGGCACGGGCTTGTCAATGGTCAGCAGGTTGAAGTCGTTGAGGTAGAGCTTGCGGTGCGTGAAGTAATTGGCGGCGACGTTCCGGAGAAAGTGGCGCGTGTTGGCGTAGTGCTCGTCGTGCAGCACGTAGGTGGCGTTGCGCCAGTCGCTCAACGGCACGCCCTGGAGCGGACGCCCCTCGCCGAAATCCCGCCCGACGCGGGCGGCGTCGATCAGCCCGACGTATCCCGGCGTGGACGACACCGCGGTCTGGAGGTGCGTGTCCGCGCCGGCCGCTTCGCGGATGGCCTTCAGCATGGCGCGCGCGGCTTCCAGCGGTGTGCGGCTTGGATCGCGCAGCCGCGCGTTTTCCACGATGCCCAGGAAGTCGAGCATGTAGTAGCGGACGCCGAGCTTGCGGTAGTAACCGAAAAGCCGGCGCAGAAACCCCAGGGTTTTCGGATGCGTGCCGTCCAGGTAGTAGGCATGCAGATTGTGCCAGGGCAGGGCCTCGTTGTAGGACCACCCCCAGCTTCCCGCGTGGCAGATGGGGCGGCCCCTGCCGTCTTGCAGCAGGTTGTCCCGGTTTGCCTCCAGCATGCCCTCGGCCTCGGCGTAAAACCAGTAGGGCGCCACCCAGAGGCCGGGACGGAAGCCCAGGGCCCGCAGCTTCCGGAAGAAACGCTTCAGCCCGCTGGGGATCTGCGTCCGGTTCTCCGCCAGCCAGTTGCCCGGAATGGCGTTCTTGAGGTTCGACTGGCTGGTCCACAGATAGCGGATGTCGAAGCCGCGCAGCTTTTTGCGGAGCGCCCGGGCGTTGGCCAGCGCCTCTTTTTCCCAGCAGTCGCAGGAATCGGGCCAAGCCCCGTCGATCCAGCCCACGGGCGGCAGGTCGGCGAAGGCCGGACGGTAGATGCGCCGCACGCGCTCCGCCCAGTGTTCCAGGGCCTCGTAAGGGTCGGCGTGAATGCTCAGGACCAGGGTCTCGGAAACCAGCGCGCGGCCGGGCGCCAGCTCATAGCTGCCAAACGCGCACACGGCCCTGTCCTCGGCAACGCCGCCTGACGCCGCGCAGGTCAGCTCGTGGAAGCCGCGCATGCGGTCCAGGGTGACGAAGCCGGCCAGGAGCGTCGTTCCGGAGGCCGGGTCGTGCAGGTGGCAGAGGTTGTCGGAGGTGTGCTTTCCGCCGGCGCCGAGCCGTTCGACGCCCATATTCCAGGGGCACCAGCGGAAAAAAGTGGCCCGCGCCGGATCGGACGTGGCGCCGAGCCGGACGCGGCCGCCCTGGGATCGCTCCAGGTGGAGCACGTTCCACGCGCCGATCGTGAGCGGCTTGCGCCCCGTGTTGCGCAGGCGCGCCGTGACCTCCAGGCCGCGCCCCCGCCAGACCAGGTCCCACGTCCAGGCGACGCCGCGTTCCGGGAAGGTGAAGACCAGGCGGCGGGTGCGGCCTGCCCGGTTGCGCGCGGCGATCACGGAAGGCGGCGCCGAGGCGTCGGCCAGTCGCACCAGGCTCCCGTTGATTTCAACGGAACCGCCCAGCCGGGTCCAGCCCGCCTTGAGGTTCCCTCTTGCGTGCAGGCTGAATCCGCGGGCTCCCGGATGCAGCGTGAGTTCCAGCTGAATGCCGCCGCCAGCCTTGCGGGTCACGCGCGGGCGCGCTGGGGTCCTCAATAACATGGCGGCTCCGGGGAAGGCCAAGGCTTCAAAGGATCCCGCGGATGCGTGCGCACGATCGCTGCCGCGTCTTCCGTCCCGCGTCTCTCCGAATTCCTGCCCATTCCTTCGTATAAAACAAGATGGACGATCGTCAATCTTATTTTAGACGAGGGATTGACAGAAAAGATGCTACCGGGTTACCTGCCGGACCCGCGCGGCGCGGTCGCGCTGGACGGTGCGGTGGAAGCGGACGGCCGGGCGGCCGAACAGCATGGCGTAGTAGACCTGCTTGGCCGGCAGGCCCACGAAGCGCTTCAGGCGCGGCAGGGCCTCGAGGGCCATCTTAAGCAGGCCCCACCAGACCGTGCCCAGCCCGGCGCTCTGCGCCAGGAGTTCGAAATAGGCCAGGGCCAGGGCGACGTCCTGCTCGGGGCAGGGGGCGTCCGGCGGGGCCGAGACGATCAGGGCGTGGGGCGCGCCGCGGAAAATGAAGTCCGGCTTGCCGGCCCGGTATTCCGCCAGGGCTTCCGCGAGGTCCGCGATCTGCGCCGGCGGGCGGCGGACCTTCGCGGCGGCGGCGATGGCGTCCATGACCTTTTTCCGGAACTTCCCCATGACGGCCCGGTCGCCGATCACGGTGAAGGTCAGCTCCCGCTGGTTGCAGCCGGTGGGGCAGTTGGCCAGGGCGGCCAGCAGTTTCCGGAGCAGGGCCGGCGCGACGTTTTGCTGCCTGTATTTCCGGATGCTGCGCCGCCCGCGCACCAGCCGCTCCATCTGGGCCAGGGTCGGCAGGCTGCCGGCGGCCAGCGGCAGGCTGCCGGCGGGCTGGCAGCCCAGGATGGAAATGGCGCCCACCGGGCAGACCGCCAGGCAGTGCTGGCATTCCAGGCAGTTGCTTTCCTGGTCCGGCGGGATGGCCGGCAGGTCCCGGCCTTTCTGGACGATGATCCCTGCGACGCACTCGGCGGCGCAGGCGCCGCAGCGGATGCAACGGCGGGCGTTCACCTTGAAGTTCAGCATGTTCGCGCTCCTCCCTGAAGTCCGTTCAACGTCAGCCCGCCAATCCCGGCTTGAACGCTAGCCGGCCGGATGGTAGGGTGCCACGGTTGGCGCCTCTCGGGCCCTGCCCTGGCGAACCCAATAGATACGCGATCCGCTGATCAAGGGAAACAAAAAAATGGCTAAATTGAAACCCTTCCAGGTCGGGCCCGTCACCCTGCGTTCCATGCCTTTCTGGTGCGTCGCCAATCCCCTCGGCGATCCTTTCGGCGGGAAAGTCCTGCCGCCCATCGAGTCGGTGCAGGTTGCCGACCTGCTGGCCGAGGCCGCCCGCGCCGGGCTGATCGAGGCCACCAGTTTCCACGATGACGATCTCGTGCCCTGGAACCCGGAGAAACCGGACGACGATCTCGATGCCCAGAGCGGGACGTCCCAAATCCTGGAGGAGGTCAAGCGCCGGCTGGACCAGGCCGGCCTGCGCGTCAACACCGCCACCTGCAGCCTGCACGGCCACGCCCTGTTCCGCCGCGGCGGACTGACCAATCCGGACAAGGCCATCCGCCGGCTGGCCCGGCTCAAGGTCGAGCGCACCCTGCGCATCGGCAGCCGCCTGGGCGCCCGCTATTTCACCTACTGGGTGGCGCGGGACGGGTTCGAGGTCTACGCGGCCACGGATTGGACCCGGGTGTATCGTTGGCTGGCGGACGGCCTGGATCACGTGGTGGAGTATATCAAGGCCAGGCGCCTCAGGAATTACGTCGGCGGCACGGTCGAGCCCAAGCCGAACGAGCCCCGCGGCCAGATGTTTCTGCCGACCTCCGGCCATGCGGCGGGCTTCATTTGCGGCCAGCTGAAGCATCCCGGTTTCTGGGGCGTCAACCCGGAACTGCTCCAGCACGAGAGCATGGCCCTGATGAACGCCGTCATGACCGTCGCCTATCTCGTCAGCCTCGGCAAGCTGGCCTTCCTGCATTTCGGCAACCAGATCAAGGCCCAGTTCGACAACGACTTTCCCCCGCTGGTCGGCCCCGAAGGCCTGAAAGAGACGGCCTTCATGTTCCAGGTCCTGGAGCGGCTGGGCTGGAAGGGCGTCGTCGAGTTCGACTGCCATATGCTGAGAACCGAGGGCGATCCGGCCGACGGGCTGACCTGCCGCCGGGAGTTCATCCGCCATTGCGTCACCGCCCTGAGCATGGCCCTCGCGCTGGCCGCCCGCCTCAAGCCGGCGCCCGGCCGGCTGCCGGAATCGGCCGCCGACCTGGCCTCCCTCATGCAACTCTGCCGGCTGGATCAGCGCGCCATCGCGCGGATAACGGAGAAGGCCGCTTTGGCTTGACATCGCGCGCCGAACGCGGCAAAGTGTTTGGTGCGAAGGCGCCCCCCCGCGCCAGGGGCGCCGCGGGGCTGTCGGCCGGCCGGCGGGAGCCGGGGGCTGCGCGCCATGGCTCCCTGGACTTGGCGGCCTCAACCCGCGCTTAACGGGAGTGGTGTTATGGAAGCCTTGACTGCCTGGTGGGCCGGCCTGACCGCGCTCAATCATGGGTTTTACATCGCCGCCCTGTTTTTCAGCGTTTTTTTCCTGTGTCAGCTGGTCATGGCGGTCGTCGGCCTGGGATCCGGCGACGCCGGCCTGGATGCCGCCGCGGAACACTCCTGGGAGCACGAGTCGCCCGCCGACGCGCACGACACGATGTTTGTTTTCAAGTTGCTGAGTGTGCGCGCGCTCATCGCCTTTGCCACCCTGTTCTCCTGGGCCGGCGCCCTGTATCTCAATAACGGTTTGTCCCTCACCCCGGCCCTGGCCTACGCCTTGCTTTGGGGCCTGGCCGCAATGATCGCCGTGACGCTGTTAATGCACTTCCTGCGCCGCATGACCGAGTCCGGCAACCTGCGGATCGCTTCCTGCCTCGGCGCCACCGGCAGCGTGCATCTCGACATCCCCGCCGAGGGCCTGGGCGAAATCCGCATGGTCTGCAGCGGGATGATGATGCATTTCCGGGCCCGGTCCGCCGGGGGCCTTCCGCTGAAGGCCGGAACTCAGGTCCGGGTGGTGAAGGTGCTGGGTCCCAACATTCTCGAGGTCGTCGCCGCCAATTCCGCCACGGGAAAGGAAACGCCGCCATGAACACCCTGCCCATCCACCTCTTCGCCCTGGCGGCGGCGCCGGGAGCGCCGATCGCCGGCGGCAGCTCGCCCGCCGGCGTTTTCCTGTCGCTGCTCCTGGCCCTGATCGTCCTGGTGCTGTTTGTCACCTTTGTCCGGCGCTACCGGCGCTGCCCGTCGAACAAGATCCTGGTCATCTACGGCAAAACCAATAGCGGCGCCGCGAAGTGCATCCACGGCGGCGCGGCCTTCGTCATGCCGCTGTTCCAGGCCTACGATTACCTGGACCTGGAGCCTTTCGTGGTGCCCATTGATCTGGCCAACGCCCTCTCCCAGGAAAACATCCGCGTGTCGGTGCCGACGACCGTCACCGCCGCGATCTCCAACGAGCCCGGCATCATGCAGAACGCCGCCGTGCGGCTGCTGGGGCAAACCACCCAGCAGATTCAAGCCCAGGCCCAGGATATCATTATCGGCCAGATGCGCGCCGTGATCGCGACGATGAAGATCGAGGACATCAACCGCGACCGGCAGTCCTTCATGCTCAAGGTGAACGAAGCCGTGGCGGTGGAGCTGGAGAAGATCGGGCTGACGGTGATCAACGTCAACATCCGGGACATTGATGACGAATCCGGCTACATCAAGGCCATCGGACGCAAGGCCGCCGCCGAGGCCATCAACCAGGCCAATGTCGATGTGGCCGAGCAGGAGCGGCGCGGCCAGATCGGCGTGGCGGAACGCAACCGCGATCAGCGCGTGGCGGTGGCCGCGGCGACGGCGGATGCCGAAATCGGCGAGGCCACCGCGTTGAAAAACAAGCGCCAGCAGGTCGCCAGGCTGGATGCGGAAGCCGTCAACGCCGAAACCGTGGCCGATGCCCAGAAAGCCGGCTACCGGGCCACCCAGAAAGTGGCCGAGGAGGAGGCCCGCAACAAGGGCGACTCCGCGGCCCGGGAGGCCGACGGCGCCATCCGCGTGGCCCAGGAGACCGCGCAGAAGAAGGCCGAAGACGCCCGCGCCCTGCGCGAGACCTCGCGCCTGAACGCCGAAATCGTGGTCCCGGCGGAAGCCGACAAAAAACGCGTCGTGATCGCGGCGGATGCCCAGAAGGAACAGGCCGTCCTCATCGCCCGGGGGCAGGCCGAAGCCACCATCGCCCGCATGACCGCCGAGGGCCGGGGCGTCCAGGCCGTGCTCGACGGCAAGGCCGTCGGCTACCGGAACCTCGTCCAGGCCGCCGGGGATCCCCAGGTGGCCACGGCCCTGCTGGTGATCGAGCGCCTGGCCGAAATCGCCGGCATCCAGGCCCAGGCGATCCAGGACCTGCCGATCGAAAAGATCGTCGTCTGGGACGGCGGCGCGGAAGGCGGCGGCCTGTCCGGGCTCGGCAAAAAGCTCATGGGAGCCCTGCCGCCGATGCACGAGCTGGCCCGCCAGGTGGGCCTGGATTTGCCCGAATATTTCGGCAAGGTGGCGGGCGGCAAGGCGGCGGCCGCGACGGCCCCGGCGCAAGAGCCCAAGCCTGCAGCGACGCCCCCGGCGCCGAAGCCCGCCCGCGCGTGACGTCCGGCCGGAGGGATCGTGGGGGAGGCGTGACCCATTCCTCGCTATGGTTATGCGGGCTGGCGTCCCTGCTCGCGGTCACGGCGCCGCCGGCTGCCGAACCTAACGCCCCCGCGGCAGGCAGGGAGAGAACCGTGCGCACCGTGACGATCGTCAGCTCCCTGGACGGGCGCGAACAGAACGCCTTGTTTTTCGTGCCCCCTGGGGCGGAGCCCGGCCAGGAAGGCGATCCCGTCCCGCTCCTGGTGTTTTTGCATACCTGGAGCGCCGGGTATGCCCAGTGCCAGGAACAGCGATTCCCCGCGTCATGGGCCGTCATCGCTCCTCATTTTCGCGGACCGAACGTGCGCCCGGAAGCCTGCGCGTCCCCGGCGGCGATCCGGGATGTGCTGGACGCGGTGGCCTATGCCAAACTAAACGCCAGGATCGACGAAACCAGGATCTACCTGGCCGGCTGGTCCGGCGGCGGACACATGGCCCTCATGCTGGCGGCCAAGGCGCCCCGGGTCTGGGCGGGCGTTTCGGCCTGGGTGCCCGTTTCCGACCTCGCGGCCTGGCGCGTTCACTGCGCATCCAATTCCTATGCCAGGAACCTGGATGCCGTCTGCGGCGGGCCGCTGGGCACCCTGGCAACGGACGAGGAATACAAGGCGCGCTCTCCCCTCCACTGCCTGGCGGCCGCCCGGGGGGTTCCGATCGACATCAACGCCGGAATTCACGACGGGCACACCGGGTCGGTCCCGATCAGCCAGTCGCTCCGTGCCTTCAACGTCCTGGCGAACGCCAACGGCTGCCAAGGCAAACTGCTCTCCGAAGCCGACATCCAGTTCATGACCCGGGAAGCCGCCGTGCCCCCCGCGCTCGCCGGCGAGACTGAAACCGATCCGGAGAGAAAACGCGGGGTGCTCTTCCGGCGGGTGGCCGGCGCCGCGCGCATCACCCTGTTTGAGGGAGGGCACGAGGCCGAGGCCGACGCGGCCTGGGGCTGGCTGGGACGGCAGAAACAAGGCGCGCCGGCCGATTTTCAACCGGCCAGCCCGGCAGGGAGCGGGGCGGCCTCCAACGCGGTCCAACCGGTGGCGCGCTAATCCCCGGTTTTTATTTGCGCGCGGCGGGGAATTGTGGTTTAATGCCTTTGCAAGCTTTGGAAGCTGATGGAACGCGCCTGGACATGAAAGCCCCCCGCCAACCCGACCCCCCGTCGCCGCCGACGCCCGCGGCCACCGGCGCGCCCATGCCGGCGGAAACCCTGCTGTTCGAGATCGCCTGGGAGGTCTGCCAGCAGCTGGGCGGCATTTACACCGTGCTCCGCTCCAAGGCCCCCAGCATGGTCGAGCGCTGGGGCGAGCGCTATTGCCTGGTCGGCCCCTACAACGCCGCGGCCGCCGCCGTGGAGTTCGAGCCCGCCCCGGCGCCGGCGCCGCTGGCCGCGGCCCTGGACGCCCTTGGCCGGATGGGACTCGTGACCCATTTCGGGTTCTGGCTGGTGACCGGCCGGCCGCGGGTGATCCTGCTGGATCCCCGCAGCGCCAAGCCCCGCCTGGCCGAGATCAAGTACTACCTCTGGAAACATCACCACATCGGCCTGCCGGCCGACGACGGCGAGCTGAACGAAGTCGTGGCTTTCGGCTGGATGGTCCAGGAACTGTTCAAGGCCCTGGCCGGGCAGGCGGCCGGCCGGCCGCTGGTGGCCCATTTCCACGAGTGGATGGGGGGCGCCGCGATTCCCGAGCTGCGCCGCACGCGCCTGCCGGTCGGGATCGTCTTCACCACCCACGCCACCCTGCTCGGGCGCTACCTGGCCATGGCCGACCCCTGGTTCTACGACCACCTGCCGTTCGTCAACTGGAAGACCGACGCCGCGCGCTTCAACATCATGGCCCGGGTCCTGCTGGAGCGCGCCGCGGCCCACGGCGCCCACGTCTTCAGCACCGTCAGTGATGTCACCGCCCTGGAGTGCCAACACCTCCTCCAGCGGCAGGTGGACAAGATCCTGCCCAACGGCCTGAACATCGAGCGCTTCCTGGCGCGCCACGAGTCCGAAAACCTGCACAAGGTCTACAAGGAGAAGATTCACCGCTTCGTGATGGGCCACTTCTTCCCCAGCTACAGCTTCAACCTCGACCGCACGCTGTATTTCTTCACCTCCGGCCGCTACGAGTACCGCAACAAGGGCTTCGACCTGACCCTCGAAGCCCTCGCCCGGCTGAACCACCGCCTCAAGCAGGCCCGCGGCGACCTGACCATCGTCATGTTCATCGTCTCCCGCCGGCCGTTCCGCTCGATCAACGCGGATGTCCTCAACAACAAGGCCATGCTGGAGGAGTTGGGCCAGACCTGCGCCGCCATCAAGGACCGGATCGGCGAGCGCCTCTTCCAGGCCGCGGCCAGCGGGCGCACGCCGGACCTGAACACCCTGGTGGACGATTACTGGCGCCTGCGCCTGCGGCGGACCATGCAGGCCTGGCGCACCAGCCGCCTGCCTTACATCGTCACCCACGACATGGTGGACAACGACTGCGACGAGGTCCTCAACCAGTTGCGCGCCGCCCAGCTCTTCAACCGCCCGGACGATCCCGTCAAGATCGTCTATCACCCCGACTTCATTACCTCCAGCGATCCGCTGTTCGGCATGGAATACGACCAGTTCGTGCGGGGCTGCCACCTCGGCCTGTTCCCCAGCTACTACGAACCCTGGGGCTATACCCCGGTGGAGTGCCTGGCCCGCGGCATCCCGGCGGTGGCCTCGGA
>CAZVVD010000051.1:0-24441 GCA_964630555.1 uncultured Verrucomicrobiota bacterium
CGCCCCACCGGCACTTCCATGATCCGCCCGGTGCTTTTGACGGTGTCGCCTTCCTTGAGCAGCAGGGTGTCGCCCAGGACGATGCAGCCGATGTTGTCCTGCTCCAGGTTCATGGCCAGCCCGTACACCCGGTGCGGGAACTCCAGGATTTCGCTGGCCATGACGCCGGGGAGCCCGTGGACCCGGGCAATGCCGTCGCCAATCAGCAGGATCGTGCCGACGTCGCTTTCCTGGAGGTGGTCCTGGTAGCCCGCCAGCTGTTTCTTCAATACCGCCGTGATTTCGTCCGGGCGAATGGTCAGGTCTCCAGCCATGGCGTGTGCCCTTGTTAGTTGCTTGTCAGTTCCCGCCGGATGGCCTCCAGCCGGCCGCGGGCGCTGCCGTCAATCAGGCGGGATTCCGCCCGCAGGGTTATGCCGCCCAGCAGGCCGGCATCCGTTTCCAACGCCAGCTCCACCCGGCGCTTGAAAATCGCGGACAGCCGTTCGCGGATCGCTTCGGTCCGAGCGGGCGTCAGCGTCAAGGCGCTGGCCAGCCGCATCGGCAGGATGCCCCGGCTCCGGCGGATCAGTTCGTCCAGCCGGGCCGCGGCCGCCGCCAGGATCGCCAGCCGCCGCTTGCCGATCAGCAGGCGCAGGAAGCCCAGGGTCAGCGGCAGCAGCTTGGCGCCAAGCAGTTCGGTGGTCACGGCCTGTTTGCGCTCCGACGGGATGCAGGGATGGAACAGGCAATCGCGCAACGGGCGGTGTTCCCGCAGCAAATGCTGGAAGGCGGCCAACTCCCCGGCCACCTGGTCCTGGACGCCCTGCTCGGCGGCCAGCGCGAAGAGCGCTTGCGCGTAACGGTTGGCCAGGGGGGATGCTGCCAGTGCGGCGGTGTCAGCCTTCATGTTGGCGTTCCAGTTCGTCCAGGGCCTGATCAATCAGGGCCTGGTCCAGCTCGGGGGTCAGGGACTTGCGGACCACCTTTTCGGCGATGGCGACCGCCAGGGCGGCGACGTCCCCGCGCAACTCCTTGACCGCGTTTTCCCTGGCGATGGCGATGCGTTCCTCGGCCTGCCGGACGAGTTCCTGGCTTTGGGCCCGGGCTTCCTGCAAAATCGCTTCGCGCGCCTGCTGGCCCTCCCGGGCGGCCTGCTGGACCAGTTCCCGGCTCTTGTCCGCCAGATTCTCCAGCTCCCGGGCAACCCGGTCCCCGTCGGCCTCCATCTTGAGGCGCGCCGCCTCCGCCGCGTCGAGGTCCTGCTTGATCTTGTCGGCGCGCTGGCGGAACACGCCCAGGATCGGTTTATAAGCCACCAGCCAGAGCAGGAAGAGCCCCACCAGGAAGGTGACGATTTGGGCGACGATCAGGGGCAGGTTGATGTCCAGCATGGCGAAAATTCAACGGATACATCATTCAACACGCGGTCGGGCGGGCCTGCGGCCCGCCGGGGATGGCAGCATGCCGTCCTCCCTATCTGAAACCATGCCGCCGATAGCGGCCCGGACTACTTCGCCGGCGCGGCCTCCTTCGCCAGGGCTTCCAGCTGGGTCTGGGCCTGCAGCCGGTCGTGCTCGGCCTTGAGCAGCTCCACCTTGGCCTTGGCCTCGTTGACCTCCTTCTGCGGCCCCGCGAAGGGGTTGGCGAAGAGGAGCAGCAGGGCGATCACCAGGGCGTAGATGGCCAGCGATTCGATGAACGCCAGGCCGATGATCAGGTTGGTGCTGATGGCGCCCCCCGCTTCCGGCTGGCGCGCAATGCCGTTCATGGCGGCGGAGACCGACATCCCCTGGCCGACCGCCGTGCAGAGCGTGCCGATGCCGATGGTTATGCCCGCCATGATGACTGAGACCGTGAGAATATCCATGGTCGCCTTTCCGGTTAGGGGTTAATGCTGATGCAGCGATTCGCCGATATACGACATGCTTAGGGCCGTGAACACCAGCGCCTGGATGAACGCCACCAGGACGCCCAGAAGGATGATGGCCGGGCGCAACACCAGCGGCACGATCATCAGGGCCTTCATCAGGCCCGATGAAAAGAAAAAGAGTGTAACTAAATAAACGAGAACGCCAAGGATTATTTCCTTGGCCAGCATGTTGCCGAACAGCCGCATGGTCAGCGACAGGGGCCGGGTGAAGATTTCCAGTCCCCGGATGACGAAGAACAGGGGCGCCAGCCAATAGGGCGGTCCGCACAGGTGCTTGATGAACCCGATCAGGCCCTTGTGCCGGATCGCCACGCCCACGGTGGTGCCGGCCACCACCAGCGCCATGGCCGCGTTGATGTTGACGTTGGTCGTCGGCGAGGCAAAGCCCGGGATCAGCCCCATGAGGTTGGAAACGAGAATGAAAAGAAACAGGGTCGCGAACAGGGGCAGGAACGGCGCCGCCGCCGGCCCGGCGATCTGGGCGCTCAGTCCCTGGAGGCTTTCCAGCGCCAGCTCGACGGCGTTCTGGAGCGGCGCCGGCGCCAACCGCAGGCGGCGGCTCGCCAGGGCGCCCAGGGCGATCAGAATGAGCAGGACCAGCCAGGCGCTCGCCAGCGGCAGGAACCAGGCCGGCGGATGGCCGTGGCGGCTGAAGAGCTGCCACAGGCCGACGAGTATGAAAGGGCCCTCGATTTGTTCCATAACTTTGGTGTGCCAGCCTGCGTGTCTTTCGCGCCGCTTTTCCAAACCAGACCCGGCTGGCGGTCAGGCCGCGCCGCCGGACGGGTTGGCCGCGTTCCCTGCGCCGTTATCCTTTGCTGCCCGGGCGATTTGCGCCTTCTGCTGGTTTCGAACCGCGGCCAGCAGGACGGTCAACACCGCCAGCACGGTCAGCACGGTCAGGGCCATGGCTACTTTTTCGATGCGCAGCAGGCCGATGACGACCAGGGCGATGGCCAGGTAGCGCGCGGCATAGGTTCCCATGATTACCGCCAGCGCCTTCCAGCCGTGCCGGAACGCGAGACCGCGGCGGACGGAAAGCCGCAGCAGGTAGACATTGAAAACGCCCAGCAGGGCGCCGATCAGGGCGCCGCCGGCGATTTCCCAGGCCAGGGTCATCGGGGGCCGTCCTTGTGCGTCAGGCCGTAGTGAATCATGTTGAAAAACCCCGCTGCGATGCCAAAGCACAGCAAGCCTATCGTGAACCAGGGGGCGGTGTCCAGCCGGTTATCCAGCGCGGTCCCGGCGGCCAGGCCCAGGAACGTGCTTGCGACCAGGGTGAAGCCCAGCGATCCGGCCGCCCCCATGTTTTTCCAGGCATGGTGCTGGACGTTCATGGCAGTGGCGCGCCCGCCCGCGCAAGGACAAGCCGGCGGGTCGCGCGTCAGGTGGCCTTCGGTGGCTCGTCGGGCCGGGCGCCCTCCTCCCGGCCTTTCTTGAACTCGCCCAGGCTGCGCCCGATGGAGCGCATCAGCTCCGGCAGTTTGCGCGCGCCGAAGAGCAGCAGGACGACCGCAATAATCAGGACAATTTCTTGCCAGCCAAAGCGCGACATGACAGCTCCTTCCTGGCGGCATCGTCCCGGCGGTGCCGCCCGCGAATCCGCGCTGTAAATATCAATAGCATAGCGCGCGGGGGGTGGGGGTCAAGCGCCGAGTTGACCGTCCCGACGGCAGATTTTGATTGTGACCGGCCCGGACTCGGGATAGATTTAAGACCAGCTAGGACCGCGGAATTCACGGCGTGGTCAAGCTCGCCGAAATTGTTGGTTTTTGATTGCCGATTGGTGATTGGGGAATATGGCCTGCTTCCCGCCTTGGTGCGAAATGAATCGTCAACTCTGACTTGTTGTTCGGTGTGTTCCACTGGGAGAGAGGTCCCGATATGATTCGGCGCAAACCCGGACGAAGCCAGGCCGGATTCACCCTGGTCGAGCTGATCGTCGTCCTGTTGGTGGCGGCGGTCCTCATCGGGGTGTTGATCTTGCCCAATTTCACGGCCATGCGGGAACGGGCGCGACGAATCAACTGCCTGGGCAATATGAGCCAGGTCTGGAAGGCCCTGTCCGCATGGGACCTGGACTCCGGTGGCGTCGCTCCCGGGGCGGGCATGCTGGAAGCGCTCAAAGCTGTGCCGCCGGAAATTTTTATTTGTCCGGAAGCCGGGCGGCTGTGTAAGGTCCAGCCGGATACGAACTGCTATTATGAGTATTTTGCCGGCTGGCGGGATTCGGATGGCGCAAACGTTCTTCTCTGCGACATGGACGGGCCCAACCGAATCGCGGGCCCCCATGCCTGGGGCGGCAATCACGGGGGCCGGGGCGGACACGTGCTCAAGGCCGGCGGCTCGGGCTGCTGGGTGGGGGTGGATGCAAGCCGTTCTTACGGTCTCCCCTGTATCACGAACGCGGAAGTCGCCGGCGCCATCCCGACCAATATCGACAAGGCCGTCGTGGTGAACGGGCTGATGGTGTTGTCCTTGGGGGATTGATGTTCATCCAAGGCGGGCTGACGCCCGCAGCCCGAAGAAATTGCCCGCTAATCACTAATGAACGCGAAATTATTTACAGAAAACAGATTCTCTTTCGTGTCTATTCGCGTGTTTCGCGGGTAATGATCCGGTTTCTTTTCCTGTTTTCTTCGTTGCTCTTCATTGATCAGGGCGAATGCCAGGAAGCAGGCCATGGACGAACTCAACCCGGACGAAACCTGGATGCGGAAGGCGCTCGGCCAGGCCCGGCAGGCGGCGGAGGACGGCGACGTGCCCGTCGGCGCCGTGATCGTCCGCGGGGCCGCCGTTCTCGGCCAGGCCCACAACCAGGTGGAGCGTCTCAAGGACCCCACCGCCCACGCCGAGATGATCGCCATCACCCAAGCCGCCGCCGCCCTCGGCGACTGGCGGCTCCTGGACACCGTGCTCTACGTGACCAAGGAGCCCTGTCCCATGTGCGCCGGCGCCATCAACCTGGCCCGGATTCCCCGCGTGGTTTTCGGCGCGCCGGATCCCCAGGGCGCCGGCGTCCTGAAGTGTCCGGAAATCACGCGCGGGGTGCTGGAAGCCGAGTGCCGTGACCTGCTCCAGGACTTTTTCAGGGCCCTGCGCAAATAATTTCGACAGGCGGCCGGTCGAAATTATTTCTCCGTCAGCGTCTCGCTGATCTTCATGCCGAAGTGGCGCCCGCCGCTTTCGAGGTGGACCAGGACCTGGTCGCCCGGCTTCAGGCGCGACACCGACACCGGCTGGCCGTCGGGCCGCACCAGGTTGATGGTCTCCGCGTTCTGGAGCACGATGGAAATCTCCCGCCCGCCGGCCTCGGCCTGGACCAGGAGCATGGGCCGGGGCTCGACCTTGCAGCGCCCGATGTGCGTCGTGCGCGTCTGCCCCTTGGCGCTGACCACCAGCATCTCGTCCCCGACCCGCAGGTCGGAGAGGTAAGAGGTCTTGTTGCCGGGGCGAAGGATGTAGGCGTGCACGGCGCTGGCGTTGACCCGGAATGGACGCGCCGCGACGTAGGGGTTTTCCAGGCTTTCCGAGTGCACCAGGAAGAAGGCGCTGGAGGTGTTGCCCACCAGCATGCCTTCCCCGATCGTCATGGCGCTGCAGGTGTCCACGCAGACGCGGTCGCCCATGCCGGTGGGCGCGATCCGTGTGACGGACGCCGGCAGCAGGTCAACGGGCGGCGAGACCCCGTGGACCAGCTCCACGATCCGGCGCACGGCGGCCGGGTCCCGGCTGCTGATGACGATGCCATCCACGCCCTTTTCGAGGATGCCCAGGAGGGTGCGGGCCTCCTCCAGCGTCCGCGCTTCCGCCATCAGCCGGTCCCGCTGGGCCAGCAGGTTTTCGAGGGGAATGATGGTCCAGTCCTTCAGGCGCAGGAGCAGGATGGCCTCGCGGGGCGCGGCCGCCGCGCGGCGCTCGTCATCCTTGGAGGCGATGTCGAGGACCAGGACGTCCTTGCCCGGGGCCAGGTCGCCGTCCTCCGCCACCGTGAGCATCCGGCCCAGTTCCCGGACGCGCGGGGAACAGCCCTTGTCCACCCAGACGGCGTCGGCGCCGCTCTCGATGGCCGCCACGGCCAGCTCCTTGTCCCACGGGCTGATCTGGACCCAGGCCTGTTTCATGGTTATTTCAGCAGCTTCAATGCGTCCTTGGCGGACACTTTCTCGTGCACGATCCGGCAGATGGCCGCGACCATGCGGCTGGGGTCGGCGTGCTGGAAGGCGTTCCGGCCGATGGAGACGCCGGCCCCGCCGGCCTGCATGGCCTGCTCGACCATGGCCAGGATCGCGCCGTCGGATTCCATCTTCTCGCCCCCGGCGATGACCACCGGCACCGGGCAGCCGGCGGTGACCTCTGCGAACGACTGCGGGCTCCCCGTGAAGTTCACCTTCACGATGTCGGCCCCGAGCTCGGCGCCGACCCGCGCCGCGTGCTTGATGTGCTTGACGTCGAACTCGTTCTTGATCTTCTCGCCGCGGGTGTACATCATGGCCACCAGGGGCATGCCCCACTGCATGCAGTGCCGGGAGACCTGGCCAAAATGATCGAGCATCTCGTCCTCGGTCGGGGCGCCCAGGTTGATGTGGATCGAGACGCCGTCGGCGCCGAGCTGGAGGGCTTCCTCGACCGTGCAGACCAGGACCTTGCCGGTGGGATTCGGCGAGAGAGCCGTGCTGGCCGAGAGGTGCACGATCAGTCCGATGTCCTTGCCCGACTGGCGGTGCCCCGAGCGCACGATGCCCTTGTGCACGATCAGCGCGTTGGCCCCGCCGGTGACGACGTTGTCCACCGCCTTCTTCATGTCGATCAGCCCCGGGATCGGCCCCACCGTGACCCCGTGGTCCATGGGGACGATGACGGTTTTGCCCGTCAGTCGGTTGATGATGCGTTCCAGTCGGATCGATTTTCCGATCATCATGGTATGGCCCTTTTCATTAAGAAATCCGCGCGAAGTGCCTGCCGAACGGGGGGAAGCCTACCGCAAAGCCGGGCCGGTAACAAGCGCAGAAATGCAGCTCAGCGGAACCGGCCGCGCTCCCGCGTTGTTTCCGTCATCGCGTAGTAATTGGCGAGGGGGACGCTGTCGATGATGGAGTGGCTGGAGGCCACAACGTAGCCGCCGCCGGCCAGCCCGTCGATGTGCGCGCGGGTCTCGGCGCGGACCTGCTCTGGCGTCCCGAAGCTCAGCACGCCCTCGATGCACAGGTTGCCCACGAGGCAGGGCCTGGGGCCGCACTGTTTCCGGATACGGTAGATGTCGTTGCAGGAGGGTTGGACCGGGTTGAGGGCGTCCACGCCCCACTCGGTGAGCAGCGGCAGGACGTCGTCCAGCTTGCCGCAGCAGTGCCAGAGCAGGGGCTTGCCCGTGGCCTTCACCGCCCGCGCCAGCCGCCGGGCGCGCGGGACCCACAGGCGCTCCATGACGGCCGGCGGGCAGAAATACCCGCTGGTCATGGCCACGTCGTCGGCGACGATGGCGAAGGCGAGGGGCAGGTCGCGGATGGCTTCCCAGATTGCCAGCTGGCGGGCGGCCTGGACCTCCATCAGCCGGTCCACGAACGCCGGGTTGTCGTGGAGGTTCAGCAGAAAGCTCTGGATCGGCACCGGCCCCATCGCCATGTAAGCGACGAAGAACGGGCCGCACATGTGGGCGGCTACCCCGATGTTCGTCCCGCGGACGGCATCCAGGTAGGGCTGGAGCCCCCGGCGGAAGCTGTCCGGGTCGAAGGGCGGCAGGCGCTCGAGGTCGTCCTCTGTGGAGACCACGCCTTGGCCGAACCAGGCGTCCACGCAGACGACGATGGCGTCCTGGCGGGTGCGCCGGGCAAATTCCAGGGCCTGGGCGGGCGGCAGGTAGCGGCTGTGGGTGCCCTGCTCGCGCGGCCAGCCCATGATGCCGGCGACCGCGGCGGACTCGATGCAGATTTCGAAATGGGGCACGCGGTCATGCCGCTTGCCGGCGAAAGCCGCCAGCAGGCGCGCAATATCGGGCTCGTCCCAGGCCATGGCCGCAAAATTCCTTACGCGAAGGTCTCTGCGGCTTCCTTGGCGAAGCGGGTCCATTCCCGCAGGCGGTCGGGATGCCCCGCCAGGGTCTGAAGCTCCCTGAGAACCACCTGGTAATAGCACCCCTGCAGACGCCGCGCGCCGTCCATGAGATCCTTCCTGATTTGGGCCGGATCGTCGGGGAAGACCACGTCCGACGCCTTCTGCCGCCACATGATCACATGCCGGCGGCCCACTTTATCGATGACCGTGCCCAGGTCGGTCCAGGCGCTGCAGACGAAAATGCGCAGGTTGGGGATGGTGAGGACGCCGTCGGCTTTGCGGGTCAGGTTTTCGCAGCAGCCGTAGCTCACCAGGCCGAAACGCGCGAGGATCGGCTTCTGGTAATCCAGGCAGAATTCCTCCCACATCGCCGGGGAGACCTGGTCGAACTCCTGCGAGTTGGCCATGCACCACAGGTGGCGGGCGGTCACGGGCGTGCCGGGCGCCAGGGGGGCCGGAGGGTCGCTGCAGGTCATGGCCTGGTTGTGGTTGGGTGCCAGCAGGCCGGTCGCTTCGGCCTGATCCAGGGCTGCGAGCACGGCGTCGCGGAGAAAAGCCATGAGCCGGTGCAGGCGTTCCGGCTCCGCGACCATGTCCAGCATCATCGGCTCCAGTCCGCGCAGGCTGGCGGCATCGAAGCCCAGCGAAAAATCCAGGGGCGGGGTGGCTTCCAGCCTGGCGGGCAGAACGCCGTCGAGGAGCTGCGCGATGGCCTCGAACCGGCGGGCCGATCCGGACCGGTCCAGGGTGTAGTGGGGGATGACCAGGCGGTCATAGTCCGCCGGCTCCCTCAGCGGCGGATCGAAGCCCCAGGCCCCGCCCGCTGTCGGGGCGTTCTGGCGCCGGATGTCCAGACCCCAAGTGTTGGCCGGCTGGACCTGGAACACGGCGGGCACGGAGAAATAAGGGTCCACCGGTGTGTCGTCGTCGAGGGCGCGCTTATGCAAAATTTGCCGGAAATAGTATTCCAGCGACCGCAGGGGCGGGTCGGCGCACTCCAGGGATTCGGGGGGGAGGATTTCGTCCCAGCATCCGACGGGCCGGCACCAGACCGGAGCCCGGTCCGGCTTGCGCAGGGCGTTGACGTCGCGCCAGCGTTTGCGGATGGCGTCCATCCGCGGCTCGGCCGCGATCCGGGCGACCTCCCCCGCCAGGCGGCGGACGAGGTCGCGCTCCCGGCGGACGCCCTGGGCGATGGTGGAGGTGCTCATGTCGTGGGGGCGACGGCCGGCGGCCGGGCCGGAATGCGTTTCATTCGCTGACGCCGATGACGGCGCCGTTGTTGCGGGCGGACGCGCGCATGGCCATGGTCACCTGCAGGGCGTAGAAGGCGTCGGCCAAGGTGATTTTCGGCGGGATGCCGTCGCGGACGACTTTCAGGAAGTGGTGCAGGTTGTCGAACCGCGGAAATTCCAACCGGGGATCGATGATCCGCGGCGCCTCCCATTCGGGATCGCCCTGGCGCTTGCACTTGATCACGGGGGCGGTCCCGGCCAGGACGATCCCCACGGCGCATTGCGTTCCGATCATGGAAAAATGGGAGTCATGGACGCCGCCGACGCAGTCGAACACGGTGCCCATGGCGCCGTTCTTGAAAAACAGGCGGCCATGCACGAGCTCCTCGGAGACCAGGCCGGGCACGGTCTCGATGCCCTCGACCGTGGAGCGCGTCACACAGCTCACCGAGTCCACCGGGCCCATCAGCCAGCAGGCCAAATCCACCTGGTGGCAGGTGTGGTGGATGATCCAGCCGCCGGATTCCACCGGGTCGATCACGGCCCGGTGGCGGGCGCCCTCGGAGTAAAAGCCGTGGGCGCGGGACATGAAGGTCGCGTAGTTCATCAGCCGGCCGAACTCGCCGGCCTCGACCATGGCCTTGATCTTCAGGTTGCAGGGGTCCAGGCGGCGTCCGAAGTTGACTACGGAGGGGATCCCCGCCTTGGCGACCGCCGTGACCATCTGCCGGCCTTCCGCCGGCGTCAGGGCGATCGGTTTCTCGCAGAAGACGGGAATGCCGGCGGCGGCGAGCAGGCAGACGTGTTCGCAGTGGGCGGCGGTGGTGGAGGCCACCAGCCCGAAATCCAGCCCCTCGCGGATCAGGTCGGCCGGGTGTTGGAAGGCCTTGATCCCGAACGTCTCGACTGCCACCCGTCGGTTGGGTTCCCCGCGGTTGCAGGCGCCGATGATCTGGAAATCGGCGCCGTACCACTGGTCGATGTTGATGTTCCGGGTGAACTGCTGGCCCATGCCGCCGAAGCCGAACACCCCGCCGCGCAGAACTCTTTTTGAAATCATTCTCGCAACTCCTCCCCGGGGGTCCGCCGCGTGGCTTGGTTTCCCCCTTGTTGACAGCGCCCTGTTATCCCCCCCCCGCCGCGTAGGACGGAATCCTACCTCCGCTGGCCTCGACAAGTCAAACCCGTTGTCGTTCGGGCAAGGATGCCGGACTGTCAGAGGGATGGGGGCTGCCGATCGTCCCCGGAAAGGGCGGAAGCCTTGCCTTCTTCTGCTCGCCACTCTGCATACTTAAGATGAACGATCGTCAGCCTTATTGTTACGCACAAAATAAGGCCGGATCGATGAAATCAGCCAGAATATCCAGCAAAGACGATGGGTTTTAACCCGATGCGTTGACCCATTCAGGTGCAATAAGAATGACGACCGTCATTCTTATTGCACCAAGGTAACAAGAGGTGATGACTTGGACGCACGGCATTCCAAGCTTGAACAGCGGATAGCCATGAGATCCACGCTGGTGAATGCCATCGCTGTCGGCGTGGTGGAAAGCAACCGAAATGGCGATAAACGCTTGCCTGTCCGCGGTATTCCGCTAAATTTAGCCTGGCAGTTGTGGATGACAGCTTGCGCATCTAACCTTTCGCCCATGGAGGAGAATCACTTGTGAAAGCACGATCGTCAACCCACGACCATCCTCTGTTTCTTGGGCTGGATGCCAGCACCCAGGGCCTGAAGGCCATCGTTCTTGACCGCGCCGGCAAGCCGGTCCACGAAGACGCGCTGAATTTCGACGCCGACCTGCCGGACTATAAAACCCGGGGCGGTGTGCACCGGCACGCGGACGGGCTGACCGTCACGTCGCCGCCGCTGATGTGGGTGGAAGCGCTGGACCTTCTCCTCGCCCGCATGAAAAAGGCCGGGGTGCCCCTGAAGCGGATCGCGGCGGTGTCCGGGTCCGGGCAGCAGCACGGGAGCGTCTACCTTAAGGCGGGCACAGCGCGCGTGCTCAGGAATCTCGACCCGGCCCGGACCCTGAAGGCCCAACTCGCCGGCGTGTTCGCGGTCAAGGATTCACCGGTCTGGATGGACTCCAGCACGACCCGCGAGTGCCGGGCGCGCGATGCGGCCCTCGGCGGGCCGCAGGCGACGGCCGAGCTCACGGGGTCGCGCGCCTACGAGCGGTTCACCGGCAACCAGATCGCCAAGCTGTACCGGGAACGCCCCGCGGGCTACCGGGCCGCCGAGCGGATCGGGCTGGTGAGCTCGTTTATGGCGTCCCTGCTCATCGGCGACTATGCCCCGATCGATCCGGCCGACGGCGCTGGCATGAACCTGATGGATATCCGCACCCGGCGCTGGGCGAAAAAGGCCCTGGCCTGCACCGCGCCCGGCCTGGCCACCCGGCTGGGAACCATTGCGCCCGCGCACGCGGTCATCGGCAGGATCAGCCCGTACTACGCGGCCCGCTACGGCTTTTCGCCGGCCTGCGAGGTCATCGCGTTTTCCGGGGACAACCCCAACAGCCTGGCCGCCCTGGGCCTCGAGCGCTCCGGCGAGATCGCCGTCAGCCTGGGCACGAGTGACACCGTTTTCGGCGCGCTTTCCGCGCCGCGTCCCTCGGCGACCGAAGGCCATATCTTCGGCAACCCCATCAACCCGCACGGCTACATGGCCCTGATCTGCTACAAGAACGGCTCGCTGACCCGTGAATACGTGCGCGACCGGGTTGCCGGGGGCTCGTGGAAGCTGTTTGACAAAGCCCTGGCGGCCACGCCGCCGGGAAACGGCGGCCAGCTCGGGTTCTTTTTCAAGGAGCCGGAAATCACGCCGCCGGTCCTCAAGCCCGGCATCCACCGGTTCGATAAGGACGACCGGCCAGTCAGGGCGTTCCGGCCGGAGGCCGAGGTCCGCGCGGTGGTTGAAGGGCAGTTCCTCTCCATGCGGTTGCACGGGCGGAATATCGGGCTGATCCCGACGAAAATCCTGGCCACCGGTGGGGCGTCCGTGAACCGGAACATTTTGCGGGTCATGGCCGACGTCTTTGGCGCGCCGGTCTATGTCGGGAGGCAGCCCGGCTCCGGCGCGCTCGGCGCGGCCTACCGGGCCCTGCACGGCTGGCTGTGCGCCCGAGCCGGGCGGCCGCTGGCCTTCGCCCGGGCGGTCAAGGCCGCTGGCTCGTTCGCCCGCGCCTGCGTTCCGAACCCGGCCAGCCACCGCCGCTATACCGCCCTGCTGGCGCGCTACGCCCGGCTCGAAAAGCGGGTGATAGGGTAGGCTGGTCTTACGGAATCAGGAAAAGACCTGTTAATCAATTAGGCCCCGCCACGGGGGCAACTTTCTCTATACCCAATGATGTTATCGCGTCGATGCGGCGCCCCCGCCGCTTTTCATTCCGCGTGGAAGCGACAAGGGCGTCACTTCTACTTTTTGAAATTCCTTGCCATGAACTGAGGCAGCGAAGGAGGCACCCCCGTGCAGATGAATGCAAAGGACAGCTCAACCCTGCGGCGCCTGGCGGAGCGTTATGCCGAACTCGCCCACCTGGACGTCCAGCGGCAGCGGCTGGACCGCTACTACAAGACGAACGCACTGGAAGAGGTCCGGCCGGTGGTCCTGATTGCCGAGGTGCCCTGGGGCGAGATCCGGGACTCGGCGCTGGCGAATACGTGCGCGGAGGACCTGGGCTGGATCGAGACGCCCCTGCGGCGCGCGCTGTATCAATGGGATCATTTCCAGGCCGACATGGCGATTCCGCCGGTGTTCGAAGTCTACAAGCGCATCCGGTCCAGCGGCATCGGTCTCGAGATCCAGGAGGCGCAGATCAAGGGCGATACCGGCGCCTACATCGCCGCGCACAAATACCACGATGTCCTGAAGTCCGACGAGGATCTCGCCCGGCTGCAGGTTCCCCGGATCACCCACGATCGCGAGGCGACGGAGGAGGCGCTGGCCTTGGCCGGGCAGGTGTTCGCCGGGCTCATGCCGGTCCGCGCGGCCGGCGTGCAGATGCAGTACAACATCTGGGACCACGTCGCGATCTTCCGCGGGGTGGACAGCCTCCTTCTCGACCTGGCGGAGCGCCCCGACTTCATGCACCGCGTCGCCCGGCGCTTCACGGACATCGCTACCGCCATGTTTCGACAATTCCGCGACCTGGACCTGCTCGATCCCAGCCCGTATTTCCTGCACTGCACGGTCGGGTGCAGCCGCGAGCTGCCGGCCGCGGACTTTGCCGGGACGGTGCGCTACCGGGACGTGTGGGGCCGGTGCGCGGCCCAGATCTTCGGAGCGGTGTCGCCGGAGATGCACGACGAGTTCGACCTCGCCTACAACCAGGAGCTGTTCGGCGAGTGCGGGCTGCTCTACTATGGCTGCTGCGAGCCCCTGGACCGCAAGATCGACATATTGCGCAAGCGGTTCAAGAACCTGCGGAAGATCTCCGTCACCCCGTGGGCCGATCCCGAGCGCGCGGCCGCCGGCATCGGCCGGGATTACGTCCTGGCGGCCAAGCCGAACCCCGCGCTGGTCAGCCTGCCGCGGTTCGACCCGGCGCCGGTGGAGAAGGAGATCGCCGGCTACCTCGAGGCCTGCCGCCGGCACGGGACGACCTGCGAGTTCGCGCTGAAGGACATCAGCACCATTGCCAACCGGAGCGAAAACCTGACACAGTGGGCGGCGACGGCGAAGGCCGTCATCGACAAGTATTACGCCGGCTAGGGCGCGGGGCGCGCTCCATGGGCCGCCTGCCAGAAGGGGATGGTGGAGTCTATGTATCTATACGTCGCCGTGCAGGAAACGGAGTCCTACTACCAGGATGGACCCCACGGGGGGCAGGTCAAGGCGCGCCTGGAGGAGGCCTCCGGCGAGCGCTGCCTCATCGTGCCGTACCGGGAATTCGGTCTGCGGGTGGTGCGGGAGCTGGAGCCGCGGGCCGTGGTCATGAGCGGGTTCGGCGGCCACTTCCAGTCGCGCCAGGCTTCGTGGTTCCGGGGGATGGACGAGGTCCTGCACCGGGCGGACCTGCCCATGCTCTGCATCTGCGGCAGCCACCAGCTCGCGGGGTTCGCGTTCAGCCGGGACCTCCGGAAAGTCCGGCGGCTCCACGACGAGCCGATGCGGAAGCTCGGGCCGGCGGAGGACCGCCCGCGCCGGGCGGCGGGCGACCCCCGCTACGACCTTTCCGACTATTTTGTCGCCGAGGGATTTTTTCCCATCGTCCGCACCCGGGCCGACCCGCTGTTCCGGGGTCTGCCCAAGACCCTGCTCATGAAATGCTCGCATTACTGCGAGGTGAAGAAGCTGCCGCCGGGCTTTGAGATCATCGCCTCCAGCCGGCATTGCCGGATCGAGGCCATGCGCCATCGCGACCGGCCGCTGTACGGGACGCAGTTCCATCCCGAGGCCTACGCGCCGCCGTTTCTGCACGGGCGCGTGTTGCTGGCCAACTTCGCGCGCATCGTCCGGGACTTCTGGCGCCGGCGGCGGGCTTGAGTGATTGTTTTGCGTGGAAGCGACGCCCTCGTCGCTTGTTTGCAGAAAACGACCGGCGGAAAACCGGCGGCGGGTGCCGGACCGCGAAAGATCAGAATGAAGCGGCGGGGGCGCCGCTTCCACCCGATGCAACGTGACGTATACATACATGGGGGATTCGGTGCGGGAACGAAATTCATTCACAGGAGACCAGCCATGACATTTCCAAAGGGATTCGTGTGGGGGGCGGCGTCCGCCAGCTACCAGGTCGAGGGAGCCGTCGCCGAGGGCGGGCGCGGGCTGTCGGTGTGGGACATGATGTGCCGCACGCCGGGCAAGATATGGGACAACCAGAGCGGCGACGTCGCCTGCGACCATTACCACCGTTGGCGGGAGGACGTGGCTCTAATGCGGAAGATCGGGCTCAAGGGCTACCGCTTTTCGATCGCCTGGCCACGAATCATGCCGTCCGGCACGGGCGCCGTGAACGCCAGGGGGCTCGCCTTTTACGACCGGCTGGTGGACGCCCTGTTGGCGGCCGGCGTCCAGCCGTGGGTGACCCTGTTCCACTGGGACTATCCCCATGAGCTCTACACCCGCGGCGGCTGGCTGAACCCAGACAGCCCGGACTGGTTCGCGGACTACGCGCGCGCCGTGGTGGACAAGCTCTCTGACCGCGTCGGGCACTGGATGACGCTCAACGAACCCATGTGTTTCATCGGTATGGGGCTCCAGACCGGAGAACTGGCGCCGGGCGACAAGCTGGGGTTTCCCGAGGTCCTCCGCGCGGCGCACCACACCCTGCTCGCGCACGGCAAGGCCGTGCAGGTCATCCGCGCCTGCGCTCGGCGGAAGCCACTGGTGGGGTTCGCCCCCTGCGGAAAAGTCTCGGCGCCCGCCAGCGGGAGCAAGGCGGACATCGCCGCCGCCCGGCGCCACATGTTCGAACTGTTCGACCAGGACGTGAGTAATTACGCGCTGTGGACCGATCCCGTGCTCCTGGGCGATTATCCCGAGCCGGCACTGAAGGCCTTCGGCACGGCCATGCCCAGGGTCAAGAGCGGCGACATGAAGACCATCAGCCAGCCCCTCGACTTCTTCGGCATGAACATTTACAGCTGCGGACGGGTGCGCGCCGGCAAGGGCGGCCGGCCCGAGTCCGTGCCCTTTCGCTGGGGCTACGGCATGACCACCATGGAATGGCCGCTCACGCCGGAGGCGCTCTACTGGGGCCCGCGGTTCGCGTGGGAGCGCTACCGGAAGCCGATCGTCATCACCGAGAACGGCATGGCCAACACCGACTGGGTCGCGGTGGACGGGAAGGTGCACGATCCGCAGCGGATCGACTTCCTCACGCGCTACCTGCGCGAGTACCGGCGCGCCATCCGGGACGGCGTCAAGGCCCTCGGCTACTTCCAGTGGTCGTTCACCGACAACTTCGAGTGGACGTTCGGGGTCAAGCGCCGCTTCGGCCTGGTCTATCTCGACTACCCGACCGGCCGGCGGATCCCCAAGGATTCCGCCCGCTGGTACCGCCGCGTCATCGCCACCAACGGGGGCTGTTTGGGGAAGTAACGGGCGCGGGTTAAATGGCATGGTGTTTTTTAGGCCTCCGTGCCCTCGCGTCGCAGGTGAAGAGATGGGCTGGAAAAGCGCGCTTTTCCAGCCAGTCGTTCGCCCCTGCCGCACGAGGCGGCAGGAGGCGGAGGCCATCATGCGGGTGAGTGACGGGAGTTGAGCTATGAGGAAACCAACCCGCAGGCTTTTCGCGCCGGCCGGGAAAACCGGGACTCCGTCCGCTGCGCGCATCCGGTTCCGCGCCGGGCAAATCTGCCGCTGGAACCCGGCGACCGGATTCGAGCTGGACGGCCGGCCGTTGGCCATCAACGGCGTGAACTACGTGGCCCGCCACGTCTGTACCAACTTCTGGGAGGACTGGCGCCCGGCCGAGATCTTCGCCGACCTCGACCGCATCGCCGCCGCCGGGCTCGCGGCGGTGCGCATTCCGATCCACTGGGAATACGCCGAGCCCCGGCCGGGGGCCTTCAATCCCGTCATGCTCCGGCGCCTGGAGGCGTTTTTGGCGGCCGCGCGGGACCGCGGCCTGTTCGTCCTGCCCTGGTTTCTGGTCGGCGTCGCCACCCGCAACTACGATGTCGCCTGGCGCCGCGGCCGCAGCTTCTTCGGCGACTTCATGACCCGGCGCGCGGCCGCGCACCTGCGCTTCATGGTGCGGCGCCTGCGGGCCTGGCCGAACATCCTCGCCTGGGATTTGTGCGACGAGCCGGAATGGTACAGCACCCTGCCGCGGACCGACTCCGTTCCCTACGAGACCGAACCGTTCCAGCGCTGGCTGGAGGCGCTCTACCGGGCCGTCAAGGCCGAGGACCCCGAGCGCGCCGTGACCCTCGGGTTCGGCAACATCGCGGACGGCAACTACGGGTTCGACATCCGGCGTTCGGCGCGGACGCTGGACTGCATGAGCATCACCGCCTATCCGCGCTTCCGCTATGAGGACGTTATCCACGGCTTCCGCAACACGCATTTCCTGGGGTGGTCGCTGCGGTTCAACGACTGCGCCGGCAAGGGCGTCTTCGCGGGGGAGTCGCCGGGCTGGACCGACGTCGAGAGCTCGGAGAGCGCCATTGCCGCGTCCTACCGCGTCTCGCTCTACAGCGCCTATCTCAACGACTCCCAGGCCAACCTGTCCTGGGTCTGGAACGATTTCGATCCCGCGCTCTGGAACCAGCCGCCGATTGATCGGTCGCCAAGCGAGGCGCGCTTCGGCATCTGCCGCGCCGGCGGCGCGCTCAAGCCGGCGGGCTGCGAGCTGGCCGGGTTTGCCGATTTCTGCCGCCGCTTCCCGCCCCATGCCTGGCCTTCCCGCTGCCCGGTCGCGGGCGTGATCGTGCCGGTCGAGCCCCCGCGCGAGGCCTGGCGCGAGTTCGAGCGCCTGTTCCACCATTACGTCCTGCTGCGGCAGTGCGGGGTTCGGGTCCGCTACGTCTGGCCGGAAGACCTTCCGGAGTTCGACGGCAACATCCTGTTCCTGCCGGACTCCGAAGGCCGGCCGCTCGCGAACCGGCACTGGGCCTGGCTACGGAGCTGGGTCGCCAGGGGCGGCGCCCTGATCTCGAGCTCGCGCTACGCCGGCACCGTCTTCAACGACCTGTTCGGCGTCGAGCTGGAAGGCCGCGTGCGGCAGGCCACGCCGTTCGCGGTCCGCCCGGCCGCGGGGGAGAAGGCGTCCGCCGTGCTCCTGCCAGCCGGCGGCTGCCGATCGCCCGTCGCGCTGCGCGGGGCGCGGGCGCTGTGCCGGGCCGCGGACGGCGGGCCGGCGGTCACGCTCAACCGGCACGGCGCGGGCCGGGCCGCGTTCGTCGCGTATCCGCCGGAATCCGTGCTGGGCTCGTTGCCGGGCGAGGACCTGGCAGGCCACGCCGCGTTTTCGATATACCGGCGGCTGCTGGACGGGGCGGGGGCGGGTATTCCGTTCGCGGCGGGCGATCCGCGGCTGGAGCTGGACGTGCGCGCCGGGCCCGGCGGGCGGCGGTTGCTGGTGGCGGTCAACCACAGCCAGCGGGCGGTGCGGGCGCGCGTCCGGCTGTCCGCCGGGGGCGCGGCGAGCTGCGCGTTGCCGCCCTGCGGCGTCGCCGCGCGGTTGCTCTGATGCGGGCGGTGCTTGCGTCTCTCCCGGCGGTGGTTTGAATTCGGTTCGCAAAATGCGGCGGCGGTCTTGGGCCGTCTGCGGGTTTGCGCCGCTCGCATGGGCACGAGCCCAATGCTTCGTGTCGCGCGCCCGCATCCAGCCCAAGCCTGCCTTGCTTTTGCGAATCCCTCGACACGCTCGGGAAACCGAATTCAACCCACGGTGGCGCCCCCTACGCCCAAGCGCTTGGGGGCAAGCAAAACTCGTACAGACAGGCAAATCTCCCATTGCCTTTGCTCCAGTCCCTTACGGGTTTCTCGAATTTCTATTGACGTCGGCAAAGCTGTCGGCAACAAAGACTTGCCATACGCACATCTTGAGGATAGCGTGTGTATGAAGGATCCTCATGGCATGATCCGAACAACTATTATCCTGGACGAAGTCCTGGTTGAAAAGTGCCAACGGGCGACGGGGATCCCCACGCGCAGGTCGCTGATTGACCACGCGCTGCGGGAGCTGCTGAGGCACAAACGGCAGAAAACCGTGCTGCGTCTGAAAGGACGCATCGCGTGGCGGGGCGATCTCCGGTCCTGGCGGCGGGGGCGCGGCGTCAACGGAACAATTTTCCGCAACAGCAGGCGTCATAAATGAAGGCATCTCGCCCAAAATTAATTGTGGCAGCGGTCTTACTGATTCTGGCCATTATCGCAGCTGGGTTCCTGGTGAGCAGGCTGTCTATTCCTGGGTGGGACGAGTCCGTAGAATATGTTGCCCTCGACTCAGTGAAGATCGGGCAAAGCACGATCCAGTTCTATGTCGAATATAGCTATGATACTGCAATTCTGGGGTTTTCAGTGCCGGGCAAAGACGGATCTCCCCGCTATTTTCCGATGTATGGTTCAACCTACCGAGGATTACCTGCCGTCACGCTCGATGTGTATGTACCCGAGACTCAGGACGAAATGTGGGTGCGATCTTCTTGGAAGGGGTACGAGATCCTTGCCTATCACCGCCTTGGAACCGACCGATGCATGACGGAATACGGCGAAATCACTTCTATCGCCAATCCGACTCCAGAAGGCCTCGGTGGGGAAAGAACCCTGATTCCTAAGATGGATACAAATACAGTGTCCAAAGTGGCGACAATAACATTTGTTAAGTAGAGTTCTGTGGGCGGCCATGGATGCGTCCCTTTCCGGAAGCGCGTTATGGATAACGCGCTCCACCTTTTCGTTCCATTGGTGGAGCGGCTTATCCTTAAGCCGCTTTCCGGAGAATACGGCTCGCAGGCTTGCCTGAACGCCGTAATATCATTCCCCGATCAGCAGGACCGAGGAGCGGGACGGGGGGGCGAGGGGGACGGAGTCAGCGGGAGGCGCGGGAGGGCTCGACGAGCTTGCCGCGGTTGCGCCGGGCGACACTGGTGAAAAACTCCAGGGATGTGTGAGCCCCTTCAGGGCGACGGGGAGCGAATGCTGTCCACGCCCTGCTGGATCATTTCCACCAGTTCATCATTGCCTTCTTCCCGGGCAATGTCGATCGGGCGTTGCTTGCGGTTGTCAAGGGCATGGAGATCCGCCCCCTTGAGGATCAATAGGGCGGCCAGCTCGTTCCGGCCGTCGCGGGCGGCCCAGTGGAGCGGGGTCATGCCCTTAAGGTCACGGGCGTTGAGTTGGGCGCCCTTGTCGATCAGCAACCCTGCCACCGGCCGGGCGTTGAACAGGCTGGCGCCGGCCAGGGGGCTCCAATCCAGGCAATCCACGGAGTTGAAATCCAGGCTTTTGGTCATCAGCAGCTCGGCCAGGTTGGCCCAGGGGGAGGCTGACGCGGTGGCTCTGGCGGCATCGGAATCGGCGCGCTTGTGGGTGTCGGCGCCGGCCGGCACCAGTTCCTCGGCCAGGTCGTTGCGGCTGTCCCGGCAGGCCCAGTGGAGCGGCGTCAGGCCGAGCTTGTCGGCGGCGCGCACGTTGGCGCCCTTGGCGATCAGCAGCTCCGCGATCCCGGGCTTGCCCAGCATGGCGGTCATGGCCAGGGGGGTCATGCCGCCAGCGTCCCGGCTGTCCACCGGGAGCCCCTTGGCGATCAGCAGGTCCGCCATGGCCGGACTCTGGGCCAGGTGCAGGAGGGTATGGCCGGCGCGATCCGCGCCCGTCAGGACCGCGCCGCGCTCGATCAGCAGGTCCACCGCCGGGCGGCGATCGAAAAGCACGGCCATGGCCAGGGGCGTCAGGCCGAGGCTGTCGCCGGCGTTGACGTCGGCGCCCTTAACGATCAGCAGGTTCAGGGCGTCGAGGCGGTTGTTTTTGGCCGCCCAGTGGAGGGGGGTGCGCGCCTGGCGGTCCCGCAGGTTGACCGCGCCGCCCTTTTCCAGCAGGAGCGCGATGACCGGGCAGTGCCCGCCGAAGGCGGCGGCGTGCAGGGCGCTGGAGCCGTAGCGGTTTTTCGTGTTGACCAGGGCGGGGTCGTAGCGCAGGCGGGCGGCCACCCGCGCCGCGTCGCCGGTCAGGGCGGCGTCGTGGATCAGCCCGGCCAGCGCCGCCGTCTGCGCGCCCGCGAGACACACTAGGATGAGAAGGATTCGATGTAACATATCGATCAGGTTGCCCAACGGTCAGCAGATTATTGATCAGATGGCTTTGATCGGGAGTTCGCCTTTACCTTCGGCTCAATCACGAGTAACGAGTCCTTGATCGACCACTGCAAGTCGCATTGTTTGCAGATCACATTGATTGCCTCATATAATGAAATATTATATGCCGAAAGCGTAATCAGTTGCGATTTATCATTTTCAAAGTCGTTTGTGGCTGAAATCGAGTCTTTAGTTATTACTTTTTCAGGTGTGGCACTTGTAACGACTTGCTGCGGATTGATTTGAACAATAGAACTTAAACCGCGGTATTGATTTGTTTTGTCGTATATATAGCTCATGTGGTGAAGGTAGCTCATAACATCAGGAATATTTGCCTGACGAAACTCAAGCTGTGAGATAATGATTTCTTTCATTTTCTCAATCATCATCTGTTCCTTGGAAAGCACCTTTGAAATGGCAAGTTCCTGTCCGGCTACATTGATCTTTTCGCCTTCCCGGAAAGCAAAAGGTCCATATTGGATGCCTGCCTTGTCCGTCAGGAAAAAATCTTGCGCCTTTAAGTCCATCGTTGACAGAAGGAATAACCCAAAGATCACTAGACTTTTCATGGTCTGTTTCCTTAAAGCCAACATCATGAGAATTCAAGTCGGAATCCTTGAATAACCCTCCTGCACTAAACTGCTTCGGCGCGGCAAGCCCTGCCACGTCGCCCCGCATTCGGGGCGACGTGGTCCCTTGCCCGTTGCTGACGGCGGAAGCCCTGACCCCTTCTCCCCCTCTTATCCGTTCAGTTTCCTGAGCACCCAGGCCATGTTCTGGCCGAGCGCGGCCATGGTGGCCATGCCTTCCGGGTCCTGCTCGACCTCGCCCTTGTCGAGGCCCACGGCGAGGTTCCAGTAGGACGAGCCGGGCACGATCATTTCGTTGATGAGGAAGAAATGGTTGATGCTGTCGAAGGCGTGGATGGCCCCCGCCCGGCGCACGGCGATCACGGCGGCGCCGACTTTTCGCCGGAACAGGCTGCCGTTGCCGCGGCCGACGAACCCGGCCCGGTCGATCAGCGCCTTCAGCTCGGCGGTGATGTCGGCAAAGTAGGTGGGGGAGCCCAGCAGAATGCCGTCGGCGGCGAACATTTTCTCCAGCCAGCCGTTCAGGGGGTCGTCGTCCAGGGCGCAGCGCCGGTTCGTGTCGGTGCGGCAGCGCATGCAGGCCGTGCAGCCCCGGAGGCGGGAGCCGGCCAGGTCCACCAGCTCGGTGGCGATGCCTTCTCGCTCGAGTTCCTGGAACACGCGGCGGATAAGCCGGCCGGTATTGCCGTCCGGGCGCGGACTGCCGTTGAAGGCTACGACCTTGAGGGGCTTGGAGGGCATGGTGTGTTTCTCCTGTTTCCGGCGCCGCGGAGGACCAGGTGTTCCCCGTACCGGCCCAGCCGCGTTTTCAGGCGCGGGTATTTCACGCGCATGTAATCGAGGAACAGCCGCGGGTTCTCGGCATTGGCGGCGAACATGTCGTAGTGCCCGGGAATCGTCAGACCCGGACGCAGGGCGCCGGCCAGGTCCGCCGCTTCCTGGTAGGTCATGTTGCCGAGGCAGCCGGAGGCCAGGCGCACGGCGTCACGCCCGTTGATCGGCAGAATGGCCAAATCCAGCGGCCGGCAGGCCAGCCGGGTCTGCAAGCCCTCGTACACGCAGCAGTCCCCGGAGTGGTAGAGCCGGAATCCGTTGGCCTCGATCACGCAGCCCAAGTAGGGGTGGCGGCCAGTGGCCGGGTCGCGGTCCAGGAATTCGTGGGCCGAAGCCACGCCGGTCAGATGGATGCCCCGCGCCTCCGCGCAGGTGCCGTCGTCCAGCCCGATAAAACGGTCCGGCGGGATGCGCAGATCCCTGGCCAGCTTGGGGAGCACGAAGGCCGGGACGACGAACCGGGCGGCGGGGGACGCCCGGGCGATGGCCGGCCAGGCTTTCCGGTCGATGTGGTCGGTGTGGTCGTGGGTGCCGATCAGCAGGTCGAATCCCGTGGCCTGGTCCGGCGCCAGCAGGGCGGGGATTTGCCGCCGGGGATGCGGGGAGAGGAACAGGTCGATCCCGATGACGGTTCGGCCGAGCTTGACGATGAAGCTCATCTGGCCCAGCCACCAGAGGGCGCAGGCCCCGCGTCGGGGGAGGCAGCGGCGGACATCGGCCAGCAGCGCTTGACCGGTCAACATGGCAGGCGTCCCTCCTTTTTGAAAGTGCCGCCAGTGTAGCGTTCCCCTTGACATCTTCAAGCTGTTTTCTGTAGATCGGTGGGGCGGCGTATGGGTTGCGGCGGGCCGGGCAGGGGCGCTCTGCCGCGCGGGGAAGGCTGGAGGTTCAACCGGCGTCCCGGGCCCTTTAACGGGAGCCGGACGAGCTGGAGGGGGGACGATGGACGCATTCATGGAAGCCGCCCTGGCCGAAGCCGAGGCCGGGCTGGCCGAGGGCGGCATTCCGATCGGTGCGGTGCTCGTCCGCGACGGGCGGCTCGCCGGTCGGGGACATAACCGCCGGGTGCAGCGGGGCAGCGCCATTCTTCACGCCGAGATGGATGCCCTGGAACACGCCGGCCGGCTCCCGGCCGCGGCCTATGTCCGGAGCGTTCTCTACACGACCCTTTCCCCGTGCGCCATGTGCGCGGGCGCGATCCTGCTCTACCGCATCCCGCGGGTGGTGATCGGTGAGAACATCACTTTCCAGGGCGAGGAGGCCCTGCTGATATCCCGGGGCGTGGCCGTTGACGTTCTCCAGGACGCCCGCTGTATCGCCCTGATGCGCCGATTTATCGCCGAGCGTCCTGCCCTCTGGAACGAGGATATCGGGGTCTGATCAAGGGCCACCGGCGGCCCGGACCTGGCTGAGCCTTCCCTTGTGGATCCCGGGCTGCGTCAGCCAAGACGATCGGCCAGGGCGTCAAAATAGGCCGCCCCGCGGCCGGGGCGAATGTCGAGCATCGCGGCCGATTCGTAGACGATAAAACCGGCGGCCTCGGGGTCCGTCCGCGCCTGGGCCTGGACGCCCTGGTCGGGAGCATGTCACAGCCCGGCGGCCGTGCCAAGCGAGCCGCCCGCCGGCCAGCGCAGATGGGCTGTTCCTTTTCCCGGAAATGATGATAGAGTGCCTGCCCGGGCGCGCCGGCGGGTGGGAAGGCCGGCGGCGGGGCGACAACCAATCACGGAAAGGATCCCTCGGCATGGACAGCAAGAGCAGCAAGGTGTTCGCCACCGACAAGCGCATCCGCCTGGGCATCTGGGGCCTGGGCCGTGGCGTGCATTCACTGGCCGCGCTCCGGGCCCTGAATATTGATGTGGTGGCCGGGTGCGATTACAACGCGCACATGCGCCAGGCCTTCCTGGCGGCCAATCCCGGCGCATTCGTCACCGCCAGCGACGAGGAGTTCCTGAAGCAGGACTTCGACGCCGTCCTGCTGGCGACCTTTTTCCTGGACCATGCCGAGCATGCCATCCGCTGCCTGCGCGCCGGCAGGCACGTGCTGTCCGAGGTGAGCGCGTTTTTT
>CAZVVD010000052.1:0-23823 GCA_964630555.1 uncultured Verrucomicrobiota bacterium
GTCCCAAAATCCGGCGCGATATTTTTTTCGGACAGCATTTGTCCGGGGTGGGGGAACCGCTGGCCCACGAGCTTGAGAAACCGGATAATCGGGTGGAGGAGAAAACAGGCCAGGGGGAGAAAAACAATCCGCGGGAATAGGCAAGCAGGAGCCGCCGGCGGCTCCGCCTTTTATTCCGTCCCGCCCGCCCCTTCATTTAAAATAAGACGGACGATCGACGTTCTTATTTTACCTGAGGATGGAGAGGGTTGGTGCGGGGAGGCTGGTCGCAGGGGCGCCGGCGGGACCCGGATGGCGCCGGCGCTCACGGCGGTGCGACGAGGCTGAAGAGCCACAGGGCCACGGGCAGCGTGGCGAGGGCGGCCAGGTAGCTGGCCAGCAGCAGCTGGCTGGCGAAGGGCGCGTTGCCGCCTTCCCGGGCGATGACCAGCGGGGCGGCGGTGATGGGAGGCATGGCCGCCTGGAGCAGGAGCAGGAAAGCCAGGTTGTGCGGCAGCCCCAGCAGCGGAAGCGCGGCCAGCAGGAGCAGGGGAAAGACGGCGTTGCGGAGGCCGACGAAGGCGAGCATCTCGCGCCAGTAGACCGGTCCGCGGCGCTCGTAATCCTCGCGGATCCGCGCGCCCAGCACGATCATCAGCAGCGGGACGGCGGCCGCCCCGAGTTGCTCGGCCGTTTTCAGCAGGACCCCCGGCACGCGGTCCGCGGCGCCGGCGAGGCTGAGCAGCATCGCGGCTGCGGTCGTCAGCAGGACGGGGTGCAGGGTCTTGCGCCACTCGGCGCGCCAGCGCCCGCTGATGAACACGGCGGAGGTGTTGAAGAAAAAAGCCGGGAACAGGAACGTCATCAGGAAAAGCTGCGCGACGATGCCGGCGTCTGCGCCGAACATTTCCACCAGGATCGCGAGGGGAAAAAAGAGGGCGTTCTGGTAGAAGCAGCAGAACCGGAACTCGCGGCGCACCTCCGGCCGGGCCGCCCAGCCCGCGGCCAGGCTCAGCGGCAGGGCCGCCGCCGTGAAGGCGACCCAGGCGAGCGGCAGGAGACGCCAGTCCGGGATGGCGGCGGGGGTGAACCGCTTCAGGATCACGGCGAACACAAGGCAGGGCAGGGCGATATCCAGGGCGAGGGCCGTCAGGGGCGCCAGGGTGGCCGGGGCGATGACCCGGCGCGAGCGGAGCAGCCAGCCGCAGGCGCCCATGAGGAACAGGATGAACAGCGCTTGCAGGGCAGCCATGGCCGGTTGCACGGGACACCTCCCCTTGCCGGGACTGGGACGGGGGCACTATGCCACAGGGCCGGCCGATTGACAGGGGAAAAATCCGGCCGCCGGCGCGCGGGCATTTTTTTTCAGCTCTTCCAGGGTTTTCGCCAGGCGCTTTCGCCGGGAGGAGTGGAGGATGTGGAACGTCGCAGTTTCGGGGAGAGCGTCAAACATGCGCAGGCACCGCTCGGCCTCCTCGATCCGGCCGGCGGTCGCGTAGCCGTCGCCGCAGCGGGACCAGTCGGCCGGGGTCGCCGCCAGCCGCTCGGCGGCGGCCAGGCAGCGCCGGGTATCGTCGTTCCAGCGGCCGCCGGCGAGGGCCAGCCATCCGTCGGCGCAGGACGCCCAGTCCTCCGTTTGGCGGGCCAGGCTTTCCGCCTGCCGCAGGCAGCGCGCGACATCCCCCGGCGACTTCATGTCCTCGTAGAACTGCCAGCAGGTCCACCAGTCGAAAAACCATTTTGCGCTTCGCTCGGCGCCCGCCAGGCAGCGCCGCGCGCCCCGGCTCCATTGGCTGCCGGCTCGGCTGATCCGTTTTTCGGCGCAGGCAATCCAGTCTTCGGTGTTTTCGGCCGCGCTTTCCGCCAGGCGCAGGCAGCGGGCTGCGTTCCGGCGATGGCTCCGATCAAACCAGGCGGCAGCGCAGGCGATCCAGTCGCCGGTGGTCCTGGCAGACTGCTCGGCCGTCCGCAGGCAGGAGGTCGCGTTCTCCGCAAGGTTCCGGCCGACCAGTTGGGCGAGATCCCGGTCCAGCGTGGCCATGACGTCGGCGTCGGCGGCGAACCTTTTTTTTATCTCCCCGACCGCGGCCTGGACTTGGACGCTATGCGATCCGAAGATCGCGCAGAGCCGGCTTGTGTAGACCATGCTGCTCACGTAAGCGGCCATGGGGGGGCTATCCCAGGCATAGCGGGTCGAGTTCCGCGCGCACTGGAGGGCCCGTTCCTCGTCGCCGCCCAGCCGGCGCCAGGCGTGGGCCAGCCGGATCCATTCGGCGCAGACAGCCTCCCTCTCCTTGTCCCGACGATTCCAAAACTCGCTGCGCTCCGCCATGAAGGCGCCAAACTCCGGGGAGTTCGTGTCGTAGGCGACCTGGCATGCGCGCACGATCTCGTCCCAGCGCCGCGCGTGGGCGGCGTCCAGGTCGCGCTGAGCCGTTTCCAGGAGCGCGCCGGCCTCGGCGAGGCAGAAGCCCGTGTAGTCCGCCCGCCGGGCCCGGCGGGCGGACCCGGCCTTGCGGATGAGCTGTTTTACGATGGCGAGCTGCCGGGGCATGGGATCGCGGCCAAGTTGAATCTGGACTAGGGAATCCATTTCCCCGGTTATCTATCCGGATGCTAGTGCAATTCTTTGGCGCAGACAAACACGTTTTTGCGCGCCTGCCTAAAAATAAGACTGACGATCGTCAATCTTATTTTATATGAAGACTTTTACGAAGATGAACGAGCTGAGGCCCCGGAGACCGAGGGTCAGCCCTGTGTTTAGTATTATGCTTTATGTCCTCTCATCCCCCTTCGCTGGGGTGTGACAGGAAACCCACGCGTCCCTCTACGCTCCAGTCCGTTTCCTGCAACATTCTAACAGTCTGCAGACTGTTGGAATGTCGCGGTCCTCTATTCCACCGTGATCTCCACGCGGTCGCCCTGACCCCGGGCGTCGCAGCAGGTGATGACGTGCCGGCCGCGGCTGAGCGGCCAGGGGACGCCGGCGTCGGCCCCGGCCTGGCGGTAGAGCCGGCCGTCCACGAACCAGTAGAGGTCGGCGGACGCCTGGCCGGAGACGGCGCGGAACGAAAGCTCCTGCTTCAGGAAAGGGCTGTCGTCGGCCAGGTGGAAAATCTCGTTGCGGGCGGGAGCGGTGATCCTGATCGGCTGGGAATTCATGCCGCGGAGATCCGTCGCTTCGCCCAGGATGACCACGGGGGACACGGGACGGAGTTGAGCGGCTATCCCACGATCGGGATTCTCGTCCGCCGACCCCGGCAGGACCGGGCTGGCGATCTGTTGGCGGGCCGCGGCCAAACCGCTGGATTTGAGGAAGGCGGCCACGTCCGCCGGCCAGACTTCGCACACGGTTTCACCGTCGGAGGCCAGGCGGTGGACATCGCAGGCCGCGCAGGCGGTGACGCCGGGGATGGCGTCGTCGCTCACGGTGTCGGGGCAGAGGGCGTTGGGCTTGAGGCCGGTGGCCCGGCAGACCTGCCGGGTCTTGAGCCCCGGCGGCCGCTGGAACCACGGCCCTTCGTCCGAGGGATACAGGCGCCGGAAGATCCCGTGGGCGACCGGCGCGGCCGCCGCGGCGCCGACGAGGGCGGGGGCGCCTTTCCCGCCGGGATTGCCGATCCAGACGCCGACGACATACTCGGGGTTGTAGGCCAGGCACCAGGCGTCCCGGTTGCCGGCGGAGGTGCCGGTCTTCCACGCCGCGCGCGGGCAGCGCACGTCCGCGACGTGGCCGTGGGCATCCAGTCCGCGCTCCTCGCCGCCCAGGATGTCGGCGACGAGGTAGGCGGCCTCCTCCGAGAACAGGCGGGTTTCCCTGCCGGGCTCCGTGCGCACCAGGCAGGCGGCGTCGCGGTACACGCCCCGGCGGGCGAGGCAGGCGTAGGCGTTGGCGAGCTCGAGCAGGGTCACCTCGCAGGTGCCGATGGCGAGGCTCAGCCCGTAATGGTCGGCGCCCCGGTCGAGCGTCGAGAGCCCGGCGGCCCGTAGGCGCCCGACGACGCCGGCCAGCCCGAGTTCCTGGACGAAGAGCAGGGCGGGGATGTTGAGGGACTGGACGAGGGCGTCCCGCACCGTCACGGGCCCGCGGAAGCCGCGGTCGAAATTTTCCGGCCGGTAGCCCGCGAAGCTGACGGGGATATCCGCCACCACGGTCCCCGGCGAACACAGTCCCTCGTCGAGGGCCATGGCATAGATGAACGGTTTCAGCGCGGAGCCGGGCGAGCGCCGGGCAGTCGCGCCGTTGACCTGCCCGTCATCCGGCACGCTGGTGTAATCGGGGGAGCCGACCAGGGCGCGGACTTCCCCGGCTTGCACGTCGAGGACCACGACGGCCCCGCCGCGGACGCCGTCGGCCCGCAGCTCGTCCAGCCGGGCGCGGAGGGCCCGTTCGGCGGTCGCCTGCAGGTCGAGATCGAGCGAGGTGACGGTGGTTGGCCGGCGCGGGCTGGTGGCGGCCACGAGGTCGCAGAAGTGGGGCGCGAGGAAGGGGGCGGGGTGTTGGCCCGCCGCGGGATCCGCGCCCAGGGCCCGGGCATGCTCGGCCCCGGTGATGAACCCGCAGGCGTTCATCCTGTCCAGGATGTAGTTCCGCCGCCTGATGGCGCGGTCGGGATGGCGGTCCGGCCGGAGCCGGGCCGGCGCCTGCGGCAGGCCGACCAGCAGGGCGGCCTCGGGGAGGGAAAGGTCGGCGGCGGATTTCCCGAAATAGCGCCGGGCGGCGGCCTCGATCCCGACGAGGTTGCCGCCGAACGGGGCGCGGTTCAGGTACTGCTCCAGGATCTGCTCCTTGCTGAGCCGCGATTCCAGGCGGCGGGCATGGTCGGCCTCCACGATCTTGGTCCACAGCGTGCGCGGGCGGGGCTCGGTGAGCTTGCAGACCAGCATGCTGATCGTGGAGGCGCCGGAGACGATCCGGCCGCGGGCGAGGTTGTACCAGGCGGCGCGGGCGACGGCGAGGGCGTCCACGCCGCCGTGCCGGTAGAAGCGCTTGTCCTCGCCCGCGACGAGCGCTTTGGCCGCCCAGTCCCCGGTCTGCTCGAAGGGGATGGGATCGCTGAGGACCTCGCCGCGGCCGAGGGCGACGCGGAGGAGCCGGCCGTGCCGGTCGCAGATTTTCGTGGCCGGGCGGTAGTCCTGCAGGTTGCCGCGGTAGGGCGGGATGAGGAGCCAGGCGGCGCCGGCCGCGGCGGCGGCGAGCACGGCGAGGGCGGCGAGGCGGCGCCAGGTGTTGGGGTGGTGGGTCATGGTCGTGGTTTGGCCTTCGTTTTGGCTTCCCCGTCAGCGTGGCGAATTCGGTTCGGAAAAGACTTCGGTGATCTTGGGTCGCCTCCAGGCTTCCCGGACTTGCGTGTACGCGAGTACAACGCTACGTCCGGCGCGCCCGTTTTCACCCCAAGCTGACCTTGTTTTTCCGAATCCCGCGTTTCCTCCGTCGCTCAAGGAGCTATGGAGGACAAGCTGCGGGAAACCGAATTCGCCACGCATTAGCCCCGCTCATCCGCTGCGGATGAGCGGATTAAATATCCCCTATTCACTTTTCTCGCATACCGGGCTACGCAGGCCAAGTTGGCGATCTCCATGTGGGGTGCGGGGGTGGGCAACCCGGCGCTTTCAGTATCTGCCGCGCTACGAGCGGCAGGATTTGTCTTTCCGGAAGCGCCACTCGTAGCGTGGCGCCTACTATTTCGTCACTACTGTTCAACTGCTTACATGGTCCTCCCCGCATGCGGGAAACCGAATTCCACCCGCGGAACCACCGGCGTATCCGCCGTAGCGAATTCACTCAATAAATTTGCGTAGCTTCAAAAAGTGGAAGCGACGCCCTCGTCGCTTTCCGCCAGCAGACGGATCTGCCTAAGGCACGACAGCCCGGAATGAAAAGCGGCGGGGGCGCCGCTTCTACCCTGTGGCAAATACAAACGATCGTCCGGCGGGTACAGGGCTTATTCAATTCTGGACTTAAATATCCGGCTGCCGTTCTCGTTTTTCGTGCATTTTGTGTGTTTCGTGGTGAAATCATGTGCCGGGTCTGGTTTACGGCCCTGCCGGGTTAGTCACCCGGACCCGGCCGGCGCCGTGGACGCTGCGGATGGCGGGGTCATACATGCAGGTCGCGGCGATGGGCGGGAGGACGAACTCGCCCGGGGTGACCGCGCGGACCGCGTAGTAGTATTCCTGATTGCCGGAGAAGCGGGCCGGGAAGGCGATCATCCGGTCGTCGCGGATATCCGCGTGCAGGAGCGCAAGGGTCTGCTTGTCCTTGCACCACCCGACGACCTGGGAAGTCTTCAGGTTCGCGTTCTCGATCTCCAGGCCCGCGGGCAGCAGGTCGTCCACGATGATGTTCTCGGCCCCCGCGTTGTCCGTTTCCAGGATCACCCGGATGACGAAGAGGTCCCCCTGCCGCAGCTCGGCGGGGTCGGCGGGGCCGCCGTCGAGGCCCAGGATCTCGCGGCGCACCTTCAGCCCGCGATCCTCTTCCGCGATCATTCCGTCGCCCGGCACCCCCTCGGACTTCCAGTAATAGTAGATCGGGCCGTCGCCCTGGTTCAGAATTTCCACGTGCCCGTTCCATGGGTGGAGCGGCTTGTCCACAAGACGCTCTCCGGAAGCGCGTTCGGGAGAACTCGCTCCACCCGGGATCCCGAGCGGCGCGTGGAACTCGTTGGTTCCCGCGAACTCGAGGGGCGGCAGGCCGCCGGCCGTGACGCGTCCGGAGATGGGCTTCCGGTCCCGCGCCAGCAGGCTGGAGTACCTTCCGAGGGCCATGAGGGCCAGGGCGTTCTCCTGGGTCGTGTCCCAGCGGCCGTTATTGCGGCCGGCTTCCAGCCGGTGGACGAGTCCGGGGATGGCGGCGCTGTCGGGGTCCGCCTCCAGCCAGGCGGCGAGCAGCATGGCGTCGGCGCGGGTGTTCGACCTGAGGCTGCCGCCGGCCTGGCGCGCCAGGTTCGGCTCGGCGGGGATCTCGATCGCCCCGAGCAGGGCGTTCCCCTCCCGGCGCTTGCCGGCGGCGAGCAGGGCGGAGGCGAGGTTGACCTTGGCGTCGTAGTCCAGCTTCGCGGACTGCTCGGCGAGCCGCGTCATCCAGCCGTGGTGCGGCCGGCCCGCCAGGGCCAGCACGACGCAGGCATAGGACCGGTCGTAGGTGTCGTTCTTGGCTTCCACGCTGTTGCCGACCTCGGCCTTGCGCGCCATCCACTGCTCGATGAACTCGCAGGCCGCCTGGGTCCGCCCGGCGGGCACGGGGTAGCCGGCCTGATCGGCGGCGACCAGGAAATGGGTGGCGTAGAGGGTGCCCCAGGGGTAGGTCTCCCCGTTGCCCCACATGCTGAAGCTGCCGTCGTTCCGCTGCATGCCGAGGACACGCTGGATCCCCGACTGGACCATGCGCCCGATTTCCCGGCGGTCGGGCCAGCCGGGATGGGTCGGCGCGGCCAGGTCGCAGAGGTAGAGCAAGGGGAACGACTTCGAGGTCGTCTGCTCCAGGCAGCCGTAGGGGTAGCCGAGGAGGTAGGCGAGGCTCCCGCCCAGCTCGACTGACGGCAGGGCCGAGAGCCAGAGATTGTTTTCGGCGGTGCCCTCCAGCCAGTTCGCGGGGAGCTCCAGCGCGGCCTTCTTTCCGGCGGCCAGCCGGCCCGACCCGGCGAGGACGGTCCGCCCGGCCGGCGGCCGGACCGCGAGCTCCGTGTCCTCCGCGAATTTTTCCCCGGCCATCTCGACCTCGAGCCGGCAGAGGGCCTGGCCGGGCGCCGCCGCGGCCGCCAGGCGGAACTCGAGGTTCGTGCATCCGCCTTTCGGCAGGGCGATCCGCCGCTCGGCGCCCGGGCGGCCGTCGCCCAGGGCCAGCGGGCCAGAGCAGGCTACGCGCACCGCGGCCTCGCCGTCCGCGCCGGTCTCGTTCAGGATCTGCACGGGCAGGCTGAAGGCGTCGGCCGGCGCGAGGAACCGGGGCAGGCTGCTCTGGACCACGAGGGGCCGCGCCACGGCCACCTTCCTCTCGGCCGCGGCCAGGCGCTGGCGGTCCACCGCCACGGCCATGAGCCGGAGCTGGCCGGTGAACTCGGGCACCTCGAACTCCACCCGCGCCCGGCCGCTGGCGTCCGTCATGACCGCGGCCGACCAGAGCGCCACGGGCTTGAACCGGCGGGCCTTGACCGGGTTGAGCCGCTTGCCCAGCCCGGCCAGCAGGTCGTCGCCGCCGGGGGAAGAGGGCTCGCCGCCGACGCTTTTCTCCAGCTCGGGCATGAGGAGCGAGTAGAGGTCGCGGAGCGCGACGGCCGGCCGGCGGACGGCCATGAAGAAGGCGTAGGGGTCCGGGGTCTTGAAATCCGTCAGCATGCAGATCCCCTCGTCCACCGCGGCCACCACGACCTCGGCGGGGATGCCCTGCCCGTCCTCGCCTGTGGTTTCGATCCCGACTTCCAGCTTCTGGCACGGCCGGATCCGGTCGGGCGCCGCCAGGGCGAGGCTGGCCCGCCGCTCCGGCGCGTCCACGGCCAGCGGCGCCATGCCCGCGGCGCGGTGCTGACCCCACAGCTTCTCGGAGACCGCCGGCCGGATCACGGTCACCGCGCAGTAGACGTTCGGGGCGTAGTCCGCCCTGACCGGGAACTTCAGCTCCGCGGTGTTCTTCTCCAGGGCCACGACGCGGCAGTCCAGCACGCGGCTGGATTCGAGCGTGACCAGGGCTTTCCCCGGGAACGGAGCCTTGATGACCAGGGTGGCGGTCTCGCCGGCCGCGTAGCGCTCCTTGTCGAACTTCAGCTCCACGACGTCCGGCGCGGCCAGGGAGCGCGTCTCCCAGTGCTGGCCGGGCGCGCCGGCGCGGAACTCGATTGCCGAGGAGGCCCCGGAGGCCGGGTCGCGCAGGGAGAGGCGGTAGTCCCCGTCGCCCGCCGGCGTGAAGGCGAAGGAAGCCCGGCCGTCCTGGAAGGCCACCTCCCCGTCGTGGACTTTCGCCGCCTGTTTTTCCGAGCAGTAGATGTAGGAATCATCCGGGCCTTTCTTCAGGACCGTGGCCCAGCCCAGCTTTTCCACCGCCAGCTTGAGCCGGGCGGCGGCGGAGGTCACGGCGCCGGCCGGGCTGACTGTGACCGCGCTGAAGGTGTGCTCCCGGCCGGTGGTGATGGCTTCTTCGCCGCGGCCGAGGCCGATGTAAAAGGGATAGACGTCCACGTCGCGGCCGGCGCAGGCGGTGACGCCGCGCCCGCCGATCTCGGTCACCGTGCCCAGGATGAGCAGCCTGAGCGCCGCCGGCGGACGCCAGTCCCGCGAGACCGTGAGCGCGTAGGCGGCGCTCCCGTTTTCGTCCAGCGGCGCCTTCCCCGCCGCCTGCCGGACCGTCTGGAACGGCTTGCCGGGATCCCCGAACTCGAATTCCGGGAACCGCTCGAACTTGACCGGCTGGGGCGCGATCTCGACCCGGACCTCGGAGGGCAGGCCCGCCGCCGGCCGCCCGAACAGGTAGTCGGCCCGGACCTCCGCGCTGATCTCGCCGCCCGCCTGCGTGCGGGCGGGATCCGTCTTGACCTCCACCTTGATCTGCGGCGGCACGAACTCCTCCACCGCGACGTGGGCGGAGCCCAGGACCTTCTTGTCCCCCGGCAGGGCGAGCTCGAGGCGGTAGCGGCCGGTGCCGGCGAAGCCGGGCCAGGGGATGTCGAACCCGGCGGTGCCGTAGCCGGAAAGCATGGCGCTGATTGTTTTTTCGAGGCGGCCATCGGGGCGGAGGACGCGCAGTTGCACCGGGAAGGGAGGGGGCGCCGCGCCGTCCGGGCCCCGGACAATGGCCCGGGCGTGCGTGGTTTCGCCCGGCCGGTAGATGCCGCGGTCGGTGAACAGGCAGGCCTCGTAGCCCTCGGCGAGGAAGCCCCGGTCGCCGGCCCCGCCCTTGACCTCCACCCCGGACCGGCCGAGGACGAGGTAGGTCAGGTCGTCGTCCTTCTGCGCGCTGACGAGGAAGGGCGCGCCGGCGGCGTCGTTGGTACCGACCCGCAGGCGGGCTAGCCCCTCGGGGTCGGTGGCCCCGGAGATCAGCTCCTGGTTGGCCTCGGAGAACACGCGGATCTCGGCGCCGGCGACGGGCGCCAGGGTGCGGATCGAGTTCGCCCAGACGAGGAGCTCGCCGTCCGACTGCTTGACGCTGAGCCCGGTGTCGCTGATGACCAGGTGGTGCCGCTCCTGCCAATTGTCCTTGCCGTTCGAGGCGTTGATGGTGACGTAGAAGGCGCCCTTCTGCCCGCGGGTCAGGTCCTTCAGCGAAAAGCGGTGTTCCACGATCGCGGCGGGGTCCCGGGCGATGGCGAACTCCGTTGCCGCTTCGTCCCGTCCCAGGCCATCGCCGGGGTGGCTGCCGTAGTAGTAGTCGTCGTCGCATGCGTTCTGCCGGGTGACCAGGTAGACGAGGTTGTTGGGGTAGACCCGGTTCAGGCTCACGCGGCACTTGGTCATGCCGATGGTGCGGAAGGGCAGGACCATGCTGCCGTGCGGGGACATGTAGTTGCCGGAGGCCTTGAGCTCCAGGGCCGGGTCGGCGTCCGGGAAATAGACGGTGTAGACGGCGTCCTCGCCCAGGCTGGTGCCGCCGTTCCCGGGCAGGCCCTGCTTCAGGGTGACGGTGTAGCTCCGGTTGGGCGCGAAGGCCCCGGCGATCCGGATCGAATTGGACGGGCGCCAGGAGTAACGGGCGCCGGCTTCTACGGTGATGTCCAGCGGCGGCTCCACGGCCACGCAGCTGGCCACGGAGTCCATCACCAGCGGGCGGTTGAAGGAAACGTAGATGTTGTTGGGTCCGAACGACCGGGTTTCCTGTTCGACTCTGACCACTTTCAGCTCGCGGGTGGGCTTGATCGTCCACACCAGGTCGTGCTCCAGCCCGCGGGGTCCGGCCGTGCTCTGCAGGCCCGCCTTGAGGCGGAGGGTGACGTCGCCCTGCGGGTCGCGCGGCAGGGTGAGGGCCATGACCTTCCCGCGATGCTGCTGTTCCACGGAGCCTTGGAGGGGGTTGCCGGAGGCGTCCGCGACGGAAACGGCGCTGCAGAAGGCGCCGGGGTCCACTTCCGCGTTGAACTCGATATGCAGGCGCAACCCCCCGGATTCCGAGAAGTCGGCCTGGGTCACGCTTTTCACGGCCAGGGATTCGGTGTGAAAGCCGGTGATGTTGCCGTCCACCAGCGGCTCCAGGCCGGCGCCGCGGAGCTCGTCGGAGAAGATCGCCTTGAAATTGACGCACGGTTTCCATTCCTTGTCGGGCCGGAAGACCAGTTCGCGGGGCGTGGCCCAGCCGAAGGCGCCCTGGACGTCCGGGAGGAACTTCACGGGCCCGGCGGCGGACCAGACGCCGGTGGCTGATGGCGCCACCATGTCCGCCGAGAAGCGCCAGCGCAGGACGTCCTGCCCGGTCACGCAGCCGCTCCGGGGCGCGGTGAGCGTCGCGCGCAGGCCGCGCCCCTCCGCCAGCGAGGCGCGGTAGAGCCAGACGCCGTAGCCGTTGACGAGCAGGAACAGGATCCCGAGGATGAACCAGCGGTTATGTGCCGCGAACAATCGGTCCGACATGATGCCTCCAGGTATGGTTTTTCAGTGCTGATCAGGAGTAACCACGGATGACACGGATTTCACTGATACAATCTAAGCCTTGTATGATCTCTGAGTTCAAAATTGAATGAGCCATCCGGTTATCAGTGGCATCCGTAAAATCAGTGGTGAATAGTTCCAGTTCTTCAAAACCCAAAGACAGCATGGCAAACGCCCGAGGCAGAATGATGGCAGGCCAGTGAATAATTGTGACAAATTTAAGGCAGTCTCCGGGTTGTTTCGCGCCCAGGTTGGCACGGGGGATGGGACCAATACCGTCCGTCCTATCGCGAAAAAAGGGAAAGCGGGCCTACCCGTCGCCAACTCCGGCGCGGGGCCGGAACATTATTTCACAGTGCATCCCGGGAGCCGACAATAGGGGATAGGGCGCTGATGGCAGGAGAGGCTGCAGAGGTGACGGCGCGGCCGGGGGCGCCAGCGGCGCCGGGATTGACGGCTCCCATTGCCCGGCGGCATTTGCTCATCCCCGAATTTTGCACGAACATCAGCGTTGGAGTGGTTTTGATTGCGATCAAGACTGCGCGCAAATTGTCTTTTGCACCATGACTCCTTCTAACCCTAGCAGTGATGATGATAAAACACGGAAACGCTGATGTTCGCCGGAGAAGCCGGTCGCGCGATTTTGGCCTCCGTCAGCTGACGGATTGGCAAGGGCTTGGAGTATGCTAATACACCGGCACCCTTGCCGCCTCCCGCCTGCGCCGCAGCGGCTTCGGCGAGGCAGGTGCATCTGCGCCAAACTTGCGCGATGCAAAAATCAGGTCATATAAAATAAGATTGACGATCGGCAATCTTATTTTACATGAGGCCTGACGGGGAATCAGGCATCCTCCGCCGGCAAGGTGATGGTGAAGGTCGCGCCCTGGTCCGGGACGCTCTCGGCCCGGATGGCGCCCTGGTGGTTCTCGACGATGCTCTTGGCGATCGCCAGGCCCAGGCCGCTGCCGTAGTCCTTGGGCTTATCCTTGGGCTCGGTGGTGAAGAAGCGGTCGAAGATTTTCCCCAGGTTCGCCGGGGTGATCCCGCGGCCGGTGTCGCGGACGGAGGTGACGACGGTCCCGTTGGGCCCCGGCTCCACCGCGACCTCGATCCGCCCCCCCGCGGGCGTGTAGCGGACCGCGTTGTCGAGCAGGTTGCCGATGACCTGCTCGATACGGTCCGGGACGATCCGCGCGAAAACGGGCTGGTCCGGGACCGCCACCCGGATCTCCGCGTGGCCGGCGTCGAGGGTCGTCTCGAAGCGCTCGACGATCTCCCGCACGCACCGGCCGTAGTCCACCGTCTCCTTCTGCGCGCGCGGGATCTCCGTGTCCAGCTTGGTGAGCTCGTTCAGCTCCCAGACCATCCGCGCCAGGCGGTCGGCCTCGAAGCGGATATTGCCCAAAAACTTCACGCGCGACTCCTCCTTGGCGAAGGCGCCCTGCTCGAGCAGCTCGCCGGCGCCCTTGATCGCCGTGATCGGCATTTTCAGCTCGTGCATGACCGTGGAGATGAACTCCCGGTTGTACTGGTTGGTCCGCCGGATCTCGGTGGCCATGCGGCTGACCGCCCGGGCCAGCTCGGCGACCTCGTCGGAGCCGCCGACGTGGACGTCCGGCGGGGCGCCGCCCTTGGCGAAGGCCGCGGCGGCCGCCGCCAGCCTGCGCAGGCGGCGGGTGATGGTCTGCGCCAGGAGCGCGGCCAGGAACACGCCGATGACGATGGCCAGCCAGGTTGTCACCCGCTGGAACAGGACCATCTGCTTGATAATCGTCATGATCTCGCCGGTGTGCCGGGAGACGTAGGCCACCCCGCAGACCTGCTCCTCCCGCTTCACGGGGTAGGCCACGTAGTAATAGTAATATTTCCGGTCCGGCGAAAGCGCCGAACGCGCGCGGTAGGTTCCGCCGAGGGCCGCCTGCACCTCCGGCAGGTCCGCCAGGATTTCGCCGGGCACGGCGTTGGTATTTGAGTCGGCCAGCACGGCGCCGGCGGGCGAGAGGATCCGGATCCGGGCCCGGATTTCCCCGCCGAACGCCCGGACCGTTTCCGTCAGCCGGGCCTGCCGGGCCTCGTCGAGGCTTCCGTGTTCATCCAGCAGGTCCTTGTAGGCCTCGCCGGTCATGAAGGCGGCGTCGATCAGGTGCTCTTCCAGGCTCCGGCTGGCAAACAGGTCGAAAATGCGGATGCTGTAACTGTTGAGGACCAGGAGGGGGATCACGATCACGGCGGCGCAGAGCAGGATGATTTTCCAGCGGATGCTGTTCATTACCCCCCCTGCCATGCTATTCCCTGCTCCGGAATCGGACGGAGCGGAAGACGGACTTTTCTCACGCCAAGCCGCCAAGTCGCCAAGACTGAGGTCTATCTATTTCAACTTTTGTTATTTTTCTTTGCGGCTTAGCGGCTTTGCGTGAGACATCTTTGCTCTTTATTTTGCCCTTGCGTGTGACCTTTCAACGGTGCCCTCTTGCCTTTGGCCCTTGATGGCAAAAGATTGTTTCACGCAAAGGCGCAAAGCCGCCAATTACAGTCCGTTAACCACGCGCTTAATGCCGGTTTTAATAAGGGCTTCTCCGAAGTTAATCAACAAGCCGAGTTTCTTGTTGGCAAGGCGGAGATACGTCAGTAACTGCTTGGAATGCACGCGCGCCAAGGCCTCGACCGACTTGAGTTCCAAGATCACCAGGTCATTGACGACCAGGTCGGCTCGAAATCCCTCGTCGAACTTCAATGACGCATACACGATTGGGATCGGCAGCTGGCGCTGCACGCTTAACCCACGCCGGGTCAATTCATAAGCCAAGGCGGCTTCATAAACCGATTCCAGCAGCCCCGGCCCAAGCACCGTATGAACCTTGAAGGCACTGTCAACAATCACCTTGGCCACATCATTTTCCGTTATGCTTCTCCTTTGCGGTTTTGCGGCTTTGCGTGAGAACCTTCTTCATTGTATTCCTCCAGCCCGTGGCTCAGCTTGTAGCCCAGGCCGTGGACGGTCTCGATCGGATCAACGCCGCGGCGGATCTCGGCGAACTTCCGCCGCAGGCGCTTGACGTAGGCATCGATACTGCGGTCGGTCACGGCGTGGTCGCCGGCGTAGATCCGGCGAATGAGCGCGTCGCGCGTGAACACCTGGGCCGGGAAGCGCGCCAGGCATTCCATGAGCTTGAACTCGGCCCGGGTCAGGGCCACGGGCTTCCCGAAGTAGGAGAGGGCGAAAGCGTCGCCGTCGAGGGCGAGGGGGCCGTGAACCAGCCGGGCGGCCGCGACCGCCGCGGCGGAGCGGTCCGAGCGCCGCAGGACCGCCTTCACCCGTGCGGCCAGCTCGCGGGGGCTGAAGGGCTTGGTGACGTAGTCGTCGGCGCCGAGTTCCAGGCCCACGACGCGGTCGATTTCCTCGGCCCGCGAGGTCAGCATCACCACGGGGACATCCGGCTGGAGCCGCCGCATTTCGCGGAACAGGTCCAGGCCGGCCATGCCCGGCAGGTTCAGGTCCAGCACCACCAGGTCGGGGGCGCTCTCCTTGAAGCGCTTGAGCCCGGTGTCCCCGTCCAGGGCCGTGGCCACCTCGAAGGCGTTCTCCTCGAGGATATAGACCACCACGTCCACGATGTGCTGCTCGTCGTCCACCAGCAGGATTCGCTTTTTCCTCATGGTTATTGCCATGATTCCAGAAACCCCGCCCGGAAACAACGCCAAACTGTTTCCTAACCCTGGTTTTGCACGGACGGTATTTGTCCGACTCCCTGTGTCAGCCTATCCCGCAAAAGGCAGGCCCTCCGGAAACGCGATTTGGGAATGACACGATCCGCGGATCCGGGTATCCTGTCGCGCCAGGGAGGCCCGCGTGCGAGTGAAGCGTCATTTCCTGGGTTGGGACGGGCCGGCGGCGGAGAAGGTGAGCGCCTGGCTTCTCGCGGACCGGCCGGCGGGTGGTCCCGTGGATTTTCGCGACACGCTCCTCGTGGCGCCGACCCTGCAGGCCGGGCGCCGCCTGCGGGAAGTGCTGGCCCAGCGCTGCCATGAGCGCGGTTCGACCCTGCTCTCGGCCGCCATCGTCACGCCCCACCATTTCCTGGCCGCGGACCGGCCGGGGATCCGCGCCGCGAACCCGGCGGTGACCCGCGCGGTCTGGGCGCAGGTCCTGCGGACCGCCGACCTCGCCCAGTTTGCCGCGCTGTTCCCAAGTGCGCAGGGGCTGGGCGCCGGCGACCGGTTCGAGCGCGCGCTGGCCGGGGGCGAGTTGATCGAGCGGCTGAGGCATGAACTGGCCGACGGCGGCTGGCGCATCCCGGAGGTCGTTGCCCGGCACGCCGACCGGCTTGAGGAACTGGACCGCTGGCAGGACCTCGCGCGCCTCGAGGCGCTCACCCTGCGGCGGCTGAGCGAGCTGGGTTTTGCCGACGCCTGCGAGGTCAAGATCGGCCTGGCCGAAAAGCCCGAGCTGGATCCCGGCATCGCCCGGATCGTCGTGGCCTGCGTGCCGGACCCGACCCTGCTGGCGATCCGGGCCCTCGGCAACCTGGCCCGGGATCGCGCCGTGGAGATCCTGATTCACGCTCCGCCCGGGGCGGCCGAGCAATTCGACGCCTGGGGCCGGCCCATCCCCGCCGCCTGGGCGAAGGAGGCGGTGGAGATCGCCGGCTGGGACGAAAACGTTTTTCTTGAGGCGGCCCCGGACGCCCAGGCCGCGAAAGCCGCGGAGTTTCTCGCCGGCCTGCCCGGGGACTACGGGCCAGCGGACGTCGGGATCGGCGTGCCGGACCGGAGCGTGATCCCGTTCCTCGAAACCAAGCTCCAGGCCCTGGGCCTGCCGGCCTTTGATCCCGCCGACGCGCCTTTCCGGGAGCATCCCCTCGGGCGCCTGGTCGAATCCATGTCCGGCCTCCTGCTCACGCGCGCCTACCTCCACGCGGCCGATCTCTTGCGGCACCCGGATTTTCTCCATTACCTCGAGGCAGCGCAGGCCATCAGCCCGGTCGAACTGCTTGCCCAGCTCGACGAGTTCCAGAATTTTTACCTGCCGGACACCCTCGACGCCATGCTGGCGCATTTCGGCCGGGCGGTTCCGAAACGGCCCGCCCGGCGCGGCGATTTCGGCGTCCTGGGCGGCGCCCTCGGCGTCATCAAGGAGCACCTCGACCGGTTCACGGCCCGTCCGCTCGAGGAAGCCTGGCGTCTCTTCCTGCAGGCGGTCTACGACGTCCGCCGGCTCGGCGAGGAGTCCGGCGAGGACCGCGAGTTCCGGGCGGCGTCCGCGGCGGTCGAGCAGACTTTCCGGGAGCTGAGGGAACTGCCGGCTGCCGAGCTGGACCTGGACCCGGCCCGGCTGGCGTCCGTGTTCGTCCGCCGGCTCCGGGAGCAGACCTACCACCGCGAGCGGGGTGAGGCCGTCGTGGACCTCCAGGGCTGGCTGGAGCTGCCCTGGACGGACACGCCGGCGCTGGTGGTCACGGGGCTGAACGAGGAATTCGTGCCCGGCGGCAGCCTGAGCGGCGTGTTTCTCCCGGACAGTCTCCGGAGCATCCTGGAGCTGCGGGACGACCTCGCCCGCTTCGGCCGCGATGTTTTCCTCCTGAAGACGCTGGCGGAATCCCGCCGCTCCGGCGGGCGGCTGTGCCTGATCGCCGGCAAGACCACGCTCGCCGGCGATCCGCTCCGGCCCTCGCGCCTTCTCTTTCAGTGCCGGGCGGACGAGCTCCCTGCCCGCGCCCGACGCCTGTTCCGGCCCCTGGAACACGCCGCGCGCGTCTCGGCGGCCGAGCCGATCTTCCGGCTCCGGCCGGCGGACGCCGAGCCCGACGACCGGATCCTGGGCCGGAAAGTCATCCCTGTGACCGCCCTGGCCGACTACCTGGCCTGCCCGTTCCGGTTCTATCTCAAGCACGCGCTCAACATGAAGCCCCTGAGCGACGACAAGACCGAGCTGGACGCTCTCGACTTCGGCTCGCTGGTCCACGAGGTCCTCCAAGTCATGGGCGCCGACCGCGAACTGTGGGCGTGTTCGGACGCCGAGCGGCTGGGCCGGGCGCTGGCCGACCTGGCGGGCCGCGCGGCGGCCGCGCGTTTTGGGAACCCCCCGCCCTCGGCCGCGCTCGTGGCGCTCGCCTCGGCCCGGGCGCGCCTGGAGGCGCTGGCCCGGGAGCAGGCGGCCCTGGCGGCGCAGGGCTGGGAGATCGTTGCGGTGGAGCAGCAGAAATCCGTCGTTCGGCGGGGATTCACCCTCGTCGGCAAAATCGACCGCGTGGACCGGCACCGGGAAAGCGGGCACGTCCGGATCATTGACTACAAGACCGCGGACGCGACCCGCTCCCCCGCGGCCATGCACCTCGCGCCGCGCCGGGCGGGGTCGGCGGACTACAACCGGCTGGAGCGGCAGGGCCGGGCAGACCGGCGCGGGAAGGTCCGCGTCCGGGCCTGGCAATGGCGCAACCTCCAACTGCCCGCCTACCGTCTCCTGCATGGCGGGGAGGAGAGGGTCGAACTCGCCTATTTCAACCTGCCGAAAGCGGTCGGCGAGACCGGTCTCAGCGCCTGGGACGACTTTGACGCCGAGGCCATGGCCTCGGCCCTGCGCTGTCTGGACGGCGTCCTCGCCGACATCGCGGCCCGAAAATTCTGGCCGCCGGCGGCGCGCGTCGAGCACGACGAAGATTTCGCCCCGCTGTTCGCGGGCGAACCCGGCGAGACGTTCGATCCGGCGGGGTTTCCGGCATGACCACCCCCCGACAACCCGCGCACGGGCACCTGGCCCTCCTGGCCTCGGCGGGCTCGGGCAAGACCACGCGTCTCTGCCAGCGCTACCTCCAGCTCCTCGCCGGCCGCGAGCCGGCGGTCACGCCCGACCGCATCTGCGCCCTCACGTTCACCCGCAAAGCCGCCGGCGAGATTTTCGACCGGATCGTCGCGCTGCTCTGCCGCGGCGCCAGTTGCGACGGCGAGGCCGCCGGGCTGGCCAAGGACCTGGGCATGCCCGGCCTGGACCGGGCCGAGTTCGCCCGGCTCCTGCGGCTGTTCCTCGACCACCTGCACCGCGCCGTCATCGGGACCATGGACAGTTTCGTGGTCGGCGTGGCCCGGGCCTTCCCGCTCGAACTGGGCATCCCCGCGGATTTCCGGGTGGCGGACGCCGCCGACGCGGAGGGGCGCGCCCTGCGCCAGGACATCCTCGCCGCCATCCTGGCGGCTCCGGAGGCCGACGGCGGTTCGAAAGAGTTCCTGGAGGCCTTCAAGCGGGCGACATTCGGCGTCGAGGAAAAGAGCCTGGCCTATTTCCTGGAACAGGTGGTGCCGGTCTTTCACCTGGCCTACCGCTTCTGCCGCGACAAGGCCCGCTGGGGCAACGAGGAGCTGATCTGGCCGGGGACGCGCCGCGCGCCGGGCCGGCTCCTCGACCGGGCCGAGCTGGCGGCGCAGGCGGCCGCGGTCGGCGCCTGGATCGCCGCGGAACGGGCCCGGCCGCGCGGCGCGGACCCACGGTTCCTCAACAGCCTCGAACTCCTGGTCGCAGCCCTGGCCGGCTACGGGCTGACGGCTTCGTGGGACGAGCGGTTCAACAGCGGCCTCTGCGGCCAGCTGCTCGGCAACCGGGCCGCCCTCCGACGCGGAGAAACCGGGATCGCCTACTACGGCCAGACCGCGGCGGTCGCGCCGGAGGCGGCCCACGCGCTCGCCCGGCTGCTGGACAACCTCGTGGCCGTGGAACTGCGCCGGGCCCTCGAAAAAACCCGCGGCCTGCACGACCTGCTCGACCTCTACGACCGGGCCTACGACGCCGTCGCGCGGGAATCCGGCCGGTTTACATTTACCGATGTTCAGTCCCTGCTGGCGCCGGGGGATGGCGTCCGGGGCGGGGCGGCACTCAGCCGCGAGCATCAGGCCGGGCGTCTTTTCATCGACTACCGCATGGACAGCCGGCTCGACCACTGGCTGCTCGACGAGTTCCAGGACACCAGCGACCTGCAGTGGGCCATTTTCAGCAACCTGGTCTCCGAGCTTGTGCAAGGCGATCCCGAGGGGCGCGCGCGCAGTTTCTTTTACGTCGGCGACATCAAGCAGTCCATCTACCGCTGGCGGGGCGGGAACCCGGGGTTATTCCTTGAACTCCGCGAACGGTACAACCGGGCCGGCGAGGTGATTCAGCTCAAGTCGCTCTCGAAAACCTGGCGTTGCTCCCAGCCGGTGGTGGACGCCGTCAACCGGGTGTTCACCGGGCTCCCGGACGGCCGTCTGCCGGCAGGGACGATCGAAGACTGGCAGTCCGTCTGGTCCCCCCATGAAACCTTCAACCTCGGGGCGCAGGGCCACGTCGCTCTGCTGGAGCACCCGGCGCTCGAGGAGAGCGGCGAGGAGCAGGAGGCCGAGGCCCGCTACCGTCTGGCGGCGGCCCTGCTGAACGAGATCCAGCCGGCGCGGCGCGGGATCGAGGTCGGCATCCTGGCGCGGGACAACCGGGCCTGTGGCGAGCTGGTCAACGTCCTGCGCGGCGCGTGTCCCGGGATCGGGTTCGTGCACGAGGGCAAGGCCGGCATCATCGGGAACGAGCTGGCGCAGGTCCTGCTTTCCCTCGTACGCCTGGCCGCGCACCCGGGGGATGTTTTCGCGTGGCAGCACATCCGCATGAGTCCGATGGGCCGGGCCCTGGCGGGGGAGGGGATCGCGCGGGAGCGTCTCGCGCCGCGCCTGCTGGCGGAGATCGAGGCCCGTGGTTTCCGGAGTTTCCTCGGCGCGTGGGGAGCGCGGCTGGAGCGCGTGTTCCCGCTCAACGCCTACGGCCGGGAATGCCTCGAACGGCTGGAGAAGGCGGCCGCCGAGTTCGACGCCGAAGGGTCCCGGAGCTGCCACCGCTTCCTCCAGTTCGCCGCGGACTACGAGATCCACGGGAAAGCCGCCCGTGGCTTGGTCCGCATCATGACCGTGCACCAGGCCAAGGGCCTCGAGTTCGACCTGGTCATCCTGCCCCAGCTCCAGCACCGCACGCGGATGAACATGGCCCGGGCGGAGACGCCCGAGATGCTGTGCGGCGGGAAGGCCTTTGACCCCGACTGGATCCTGCGTCCGCCCCGGCGTCCGATCGCGGAGCACGACGCCGTCCTGAGCGAGCGGCTAGGGAAGGCCGACGAGGAGCACGCCTTCGACTGGCTCTGTCTGCTGTATGTCGCCATGACCCGCGCGAAGCACGCGCTCTACCTGCTGGTCTCGCCGGCGAAGGACAGCGAGGCGTTCCGGCCGGCGGCGCTGTTGAAACTCCAGCTGGCCGGCGGGATCGAGCCGGAATCGGCGCCGCGGGTCACGGTGGGGGGGCAGGCGTGCCGCGGCCTCTACGCGAACGGTCCGGCCGACTGGTATCGTTCGTTCCCGGAGGCGCCGGCGGCCGCTCCGGCATCCGGCGCGGGCGCCGCGGCGGGCGCCGGGTTCGCCGGGCGCCTGTCCCGGCGGCGGGTGCTCAAGCGCTCGGAACCGTCCAAGCAGGAACAGATCGCGCGCCGGGGGTCCGCGCTCTTCAAGGCCGAAACGACCGATGTCCTCGACTTCGGCTCCGCGATCCACGAGGTTTTCGAGTCCGTCGCGTGGCTGGAGCCGGACGCGGAGGCCGAGGCGCTCCTCGGCCGGTGGCGGCCGTCGCGTTTGTACGATGGGGAGGTTGACCGGGACGTGCGCGCCCAGTTCCGCCGCTGCCTGGCGTCGCCGGAGGTGCGGGCGGAGCTAGCCCGGCCGGCGGGCGACGTCGCGCTGTGGCGCGAGAAGAGTTTCGAGATCATTTTGGACGGGGAATGGATCAGCGGCGTCTTTGACCGCGTCGTGATCGCGCGGGACGCGGCGAGCCGGCCGGTTTCGGCCGCGATCCTGGACTTCAAGAGCAACCGGAACCTGGACACCGAGGCGCGCCTGCGCGACGTGGCCGCGCATTACCGGCCGCAGATGGACCTCTATCGCCGCGCGTTGGCCGCCATCCTCGGCCTGGCGGAGGCCCGCATCTCCGCGCAGCTTCTCTTCACCGTCCCCGCCCGGGTGATCCGGCTAGCAGGCGGTCGAGGATAACGGTTCTGGCTGCAGTTTCGCCGACCAGGACAACGGGCCGACGTCCGTCCTCAGGAAGGGCATGACCTCTCTTGAAGTCCTGCCGTTCTGGCGGAAGGAGTTCCCGGCGGTGCGGCGCCGGTTCTGCTGGGATCCCGAACGGACCTCCTACTTCGGGCATCTCCGGCGCCTGCTGGATCGGCCGGACCAGCGGGAAGGCCGGATCGGGGACTGGACCTGGCAGCGGACTCCCTGCTCCTACCCGGACCAGGAAAAGAACCATTGCGAGCCATCGGCGTCAATTCCCTGCCGGCGATGAGGGCGCTCTCGCGGGGACATCCTGGGGAAGGAACCGTCGTCCCCGGTTCACTCCTCCCCGTCGGCCGCGGTCTTCCGGAGCAGGGACTGCACGAGGGCCGAGACCAGGAGATAGGCCAGGGCGGTGAGGATCCCGTAGAAGAACATCTTGCGCATATCGGCGACCGGGGCGGGCAGGGTTTCGCTTTCCGCGGGCAGGGCGCCGGGTCCATAGTAGAGCATGACCAGGGCCACCAGCATCACGGGGATCGGCACGGCGATCCCCAGAACCCGCTTGACGTAGCCGGGGACCGGCAGGAATCCCAGCAGCCAGAGGATGCCGGCGGTGGAGCCCGTGCCCACCGCGAAGGCCGCCCCCATCTTGAGCAGGTGTTCGTTCATTCGAAGGTGATCGCGGAATACACCGGGTATTTCGTCAGTTTTTCGCGCCCCTTGAGGGACGCCAGCTCGATCAGGAAAACGATTTCCTCGATGCGCGCGCCCAGCTTCTCGATCAGGCTGGCGGAGGCCGCGGCCGTGCCGCCGGTCGCCAGCAGGTCGTCCACCAGCAGGACCGTGGCGCCCGGCTGGAGCGCGTCGGTGTGCATGGTCAGGGTGGCCGAGCCGTATTCGAGCTGGTAGGATTCCTCGATCGTGGTGAAGGGCAGCTTGCCCTTCTTGCGGATGGGGATGAACCCGGCCTTGAGGGCCCGGGCCACGGCGCCGCCGAAGATGAACCCGCGCGCGTCCACCGCGGCGACGGCGTCGATTTTCTTGCCCTTGTGCCGGCCGGCGAGCACGTCGATGGCGGCCTTGAACAGTTTCGGGTTGGCCAGGATCGGGGTGATGTCCCGGAAGAGCACGCCCTTGATGGGGAAGTCCGGGATGTTGCGGATGGCTTTCCTGAGCTTCTTGATCTTGGCTTCGTGCATGGCGCCTCCTTGCGCGGGTTGATTTGACCGAGCGGTTGGATAATACCGGATCAATCGTCGCTAGACAAAAGAATTATTACCGCGGATAGCGCTGATGGCCGCGGATGAAAAACCGGATAGGTCGTTTGAAATGTCCTTCCTTTGTCTCCCCATATCTGCGCCCATCCGCGTCATCCGCGGTCAATACTCTTTGCCGCTGTGTTCTTGCTTCTTATCGCGATACGCGGTGTTTGCCGCCTGCGTGGGATGCTGGTCCAAATCCACGATCAGCCGCAGGGCCTGGTGGGCCGCCAGCAGGCCGAACAGGCCGGTCATGTAGGATAAACTCCCGATCGGTTTCCGCGGGCGGCCCTTGACGAAAGTGTCCGGCTCCTCGTCCCCGGCCGGCGCCGCCTTGTTCCGGGCCGGCTCCAGCGAGTAGATGCAGGTCACGCCCCGCTCGATGCCGTGCTTGCGCAGTTTCTTGCGGATGAACCGCGCCAGGGGACAGATCTCGGTCGCGGCAATGTCCCCCACGCGCACCGCCAGCGGATCCGTGCGCGTGGCCGCGCCCATGCTCGACACGACCTTGTGACCGGCCCGCACCGCCGCCGCGATCAGCGCGACTTTCGGCGAGACGCTGTCGATGGCGTCGATGACCGCGTCGAGCGGGCCGGCCAGCAAGGCCTCTGCGTTCGCTTCCTCGACGAAGACGGGGTGGATTTCCACATCGCATGCAGGGTTGATGTCCAGCACCCGCGCCCGGGCGACGTCGGTCTTCGGCCGGTCCAGGGTGGACTCCAGGGCGTAGAGCTGGCGGTTGAAGTTGCTCGGGCGGATGACGTCGCAGTCCACCAGGCGCAGGTGGCCCACGCCGGCCCGGGCCAGGGCCTCGACGGCGTAGGAGCCGACGGCCCCCAGGCCGAATACGGCCACCCGGGCGGCGGCCAGCTTCGCCAGCGCTTCCCGGCCCAGCAACTGCTCGATGCGGCAGAATCGGTTCATGCATCCATTCCTGTTGTGCCCACGGAATACA
>CAZVVD010000053.1:0-23821 GCA_964630555.1 uncultured Verrucomicrobiota bacterium
TAGGATGCCGCCTCCGCCTTGCGTGCCGGGGCGTAGCCCTGCGAAGCCCGGCCTCGGAGCACCGTGCCGAAAGGTGCCGGCTCCCGTCATAACATTTTTTATGCGCTCAGGGGGACGTTACCCACCTTGTCCGAGGCGGGCAAGGTCGCATAAAAAAGTGTTATCACCCCGCCGGGAAGAATATCAGGGGCGCGGTCCTCCGAGGCATCCCGAGGGACAGACCATGGCGGCGGCGATGGCTGCGTTCGCCAACGATCACGATCAGGCCGCCCTTCCCAGGGTGACGATGGGAAGGTACGGCCTGTGGCGCAAACAGGAGACGCGCAGGCTCAAGGAAGGATCGCGGATATCGAGCTTGGGGGGTGAAGGGGTCAGTTCGTAGGTGCCCACTCTCGGCTGGCACTACAAATCAGGGTCGTTCAGACTTGACCCTAATGCCTCCTTTTGTATTAAGGAAAAGTAATCAGCGCAAGGGGATTATGGCAGTGAATGTCATATTGTTTATCCTTTTACTTATATTGCTGGTTAGTGACTTTTGGTTATTGAACGCTGCTGCTTGGTTGTTTTCAGCAGCTGGGGGTAATTGTTTAACATCTCTAATGAGTGCCACAGCTAATGCAGACAAGTGGTGTTATATTATATCTCCTATAATAATAATTTATATAATCGCAACACATTTGCAGAGGAAGAAATTGTCGTTTCTAACAAATACACTTTTCTTTATTCCATGGGCAGTTGGTATGATCTTAGCTATAACGATTCAAATCATGGAGTATTGGATAAAGCTTTATTGGTTTGATTAACAGAGGGTGCTACTGGAGGCAGCCTCGTGCCAGCCTTTTTCAGTCGCCGCGGTGCAAGTCGGGCGCGAAGTCCGTCAGCTGACGGATGCGCCGCGGCTCTACACAGGCCGCCACATCACCCCGTTGCGGGGCAAGTGGCAGGCAGTGGCGGGAGTATCGAGGCCATGGGTGCGGTAAGCCATCCTGATTTCGACTTATTCTGCGTAGCTTCCCAGCGAGCCCGGCTTCGCGCCGGATGATATTGCCGTTCGCCTTGTGTCATGCCATAATGCATCCAGTCGCCGGAGGATCCCATGTTCCACAAGGCCGTTTTTCCAGGAAAATACATCCAGGGCGCCGGGGCCCTGGGCGAACTGCCCGCCCTGGTCAGGCTGCTGGGCCGGCAGGCGCTGGTCCTGGCCTCGCCCTCGGCGCAGCAGAAAGTCCTCCCCGCCGCCGGCATCGACTGGAGCGCCCAGCCCTGCCGGATCGAGCGCTTCCGCGGGGAGTGCTGCGAGGAGGAGCTCGCCCGCCTCGCCGGGCTCATGGCCCGGGCGCGCGCGGATGTCGTGGTGGGCATGGGCGGGGGCAAGGCCATCGACACGGCGAAAATCGCCGCCGACCGGGCGAACCTCCCCGCCATCATCGTCCCCACGATCGCCTCGACCGACGCCCCCTGCAGCGGCTGCGCCGTGCTCTACTCGAAGGACGGGGTGTTCCAGTCCGTGCATTACCAGAAGATGAACCCGGCGGCGGTGCTGGCGGACGTGAACGTCATCGCGGCGGCGCCGGTGCGCTTCCTGGTGGCCGGCATGGGTGACGCGCTCTCGACCTGGTTCGAGGCCCGCGCCTGCTACCGCACCCAGTCGCCCAACGAGTGCGGCGGCCGCGGCACCCTCGCGGGGCTCCACCTCGCCCGGCTTTGCTACGACACGCTCCTGGCGGACGGCGCGGCCGCCAGGGCCGACGGCAAGCGGCACGCGGTCACGCCGGCCCTGGAGCGCATCGTCGAGGCCAACATCCTCCTGAGCGGGCTCGGGTTCGAGAGCGCCGGGCTGGCGGCCGCCCACGCGATCCACAACGGCCTGACCGCGCTGGCGGAAACCCACGCGTTCTACCACGGCGAAAAGGTCGCCTTCGGCGTGCTGGCCGGGCTCCAGCTCGCCGGCGCGCCCGCCGAGGAGCTGGAGACGGTCTACTCGTTCTGCGAGCGCGTCGGCCTGCCGACCACGCTGGCGGACATCGGCGCGGGCGACCTCGGGCGGGACCGGCTGATGGCGGCGGCCGTAAAAGCCTGCGCCCCCGACCAGCCCATTCACCACGAGGGGGACGGCGTCACCCCCGCAAAAGTCCTCGAGGCGCTGCTCGCGGCGGACGCCACGGGGCGGGCCAGGAAGGGCGGCGGGTCCGTCCGCCGCGGGCCTTGAGCGCCACGGCCGGCGAAAGCTTCAGTTTGAAATGCCGAATGTCCAGCCCCGATGTGCCCGTCCTTGAATCGGTTGCTTCCAGGCCGCCCCCAGCTTGCCCTTCCCGCGCCGCCATGATAGGCTTTCGCGCCGGGATGGGCGCTGGTAGTTTTTTTCCTAGGGAGGGATCCGCTCATGCGTCAACGGCTATCCATGGACCGCGGCTGGCGGTTTCACCTGGACGGAGAATACCGCGCGGCAGGCGGCCTGGAAGGGAGCAAAACCGGGGCGTTTGACGGCCCGATGCTGCCGACCTTCGACGCCTCCGCCTGGGCGCCCGTGGACCTGCCGCACGACTTCGTCCTGGGCGGCACGATCGCGCGCGATCCCTCGACTCTCAAGGGGCACGGCGAGGGGCCGGATCCGGCCGGGCATGGCGGCTACGCGGCCCACGGCTACCGGCCGCGCGGGGTGGGCTGGTATCGCAAGCAGTTTTTCGTGCCGGCCGAGGCGGCGGGGCAATCGGTGCACCTGGTGTTCGACGGCGTCTGCCGCGCCGGGACGTTCTGGCTCAACCGCTGCCATCTCGGCGACCACGCCAGCGGCACCCTGCCGGCGCGTTTCGACGTCAGCGGACTCATCTTCCCGGGCAACCTCAACACCCTGGTGGTGCGGGCGGACGCCACCGCCTACGAGGGCTGGTTCTACGAAGGCGGCGGCATTTACCGCCACGCCTGGCTCGAAATCGCCGACCCGCTGCGGGTGGACGCCGACGGGCTGTTCGTCTCCGCCGCCCTGGAGCCCGGTCCGGCGCCCGCGCGGGCCGCTGTGACCGTACGGGTCAGCGTGCGCAACGACCGATTCGAGCCGGCCTCCGGCCGCGTCGCGCTCACGCTGACCGACCCGGGCGGCCGTCCGGCCGGCGGGGGGGAAGCCGAGTTTCGAGTCGAGGCGCGGGACTGCGCCGAGATCGAACGGATCATCGAGGTCGCGCGGCCGCGGCTGTGGGACCTCGACGCGCCCGTGCTCTACACGGCGGCGGCGGAAGTGATCGAGGGGCGGCGGACGACCGACCGGGCCGAGGCGCGCCTGGGCATCCGCTCGATCCGGTTCGACCCCGACCGGGGCTTCCTGCTCAACGGCCGGCGGGTGCCGCTGCAGGGCATGTGCTGCCACCAGGACCACGCCGGGGTCGGCGTGGCGGTGCCGGACGACCTGCACGCCTACCGCATCCGCGCCCTGCAGGCCATCGGCTGCAACGCCTGGCGCTGCGCGCACAACCCGCCGGCGCCCGAGTTCCTCGACGCCTGCGACCGGCTGGGCATGCTGGTCCTGGACGAGGTCCGCACCTTCGCCGCGCATCCCGAGGCCCTCACCCAGCTCGAAAGCATGGTCCGCCGCGACCGCAACCATCCCAGCGTGATCCTGTGGTGTCTCGGCAACGAGGAAACCCTGGTTCACGGCGAGGACTCGGGCCGCTGGATCGCGCGGGTGATGCGCGAGCGCCTGCGGCGGCTCGATCCCACGCGGCCGGTCACCCTGGCCATGAACGGGGCCTGGGGCCAGGGGGCATCGTCCCTTGACGGCGCACTCGACCCCACCCAGCCTGCCAACCTGGCGGCGCGGGGCGCGGCCGGCCAGGGCGCCTCGCGGGCGCTGGACGTGCTCGGCTGCAACTACATCAAGTGCGGCGACATTGACGCGTTCCACCGGCAGTTCCCGGACCAGCCGGCGGTCTATACCGAGTCCGCGTCGCTGCAGACCTGCCGCGGGATATACGCCAACGACCCCGCCGCCGGGCGCACCGACGCCTATGACCGCGAGAAGACCGAGTGGGCCAACACGGCCGAGTTCAACTGGCGGCACTGCCACGACCGGCCCTGGCTGGCGGGGACGTTCGTGTGGACCGGCTTCGATTACAAGGGCGAGCCCACGCCGTATCTCTGGCCGGCCGTGGCTTCGCAATTCGGCGCCCTGGACGCCTGCGGCTTCCCGAAGGACATCGCCGGGTATTACCGCGCCTGGTGGCGCGGCGAGCCGGTCGCGCACATTCTGCCGCACTGGAACTGGGCCGGCCGCGAGGGCCAGCCGATCGAGGTGTGGGTCTACAGCAACGGGGCCGAGGTCGAGCTGTCGCTCAACGGCCGCAGCCTGGGCCGCAAACCCATGCCGCCCCTGGGCCACCTGGAGTGGACCGTGCCCTATGCGCCCGGCGTCCTCGCCGCCCGCGCTTACGGCCCCGACGGCCGGGTCGTCGCCGAAACCGCGCGCGAAACCGCCTCCGAGCCCGCCGGCCTGCGGCTCAACGCCCACCGCCCCGACCTGCCGGCCGACGGCCAGGCCGTGGCGGTCGTGCAAGTCGAGGCGCTGGACGCCGCCGGACGCCTCGCGCCACGCGCCGACCCCGAGATCACCTTCACGGTCGAGGGCGGCGCGCTGGCGGGCGTCGGCAACGGCGACCCCGCCAGCCACGAAAGCGACCTGGCCGGCCGGCGCCGGGCCTTCAACGGCCTGGCCATGGCCATTGTGCGCGCGCCGCGCGCGCCGGGCGCGCTGATCGTGCGGGCCTCGGCGCCCGGTCTGCGCGGGGCCGAACTCGTCCTGCCCTGCCGGCCGGCGGCGGCCCGGCCCGCGGCGCGGGGGGTCGAGCTGCTGCCGTTCGCCTGCCGCATCGCCAAGCGCTATGACCTGCCGGACATCGCCGCCGCCGATCCGGCCGGCGCGTACGACAAAACGGACTGGCGTCCCGCGGTCGTGATGGGCGGGGCCGTGAGCGTGTGGCATCTCTGCCGCGACAGCCGCGGGGTGGCCCTGATCGAGGAGCGCGTGGCCGCCGGCGGCGGCGGGCCGGGCGGCCTGCGGGTCTCGTGCAACTGCCCGGTGCGCGTCTGGCTGGACGGCCGGGAGTTGGAGCTCCCGGGCCGGGACGGCGCGGAAACGTTTCTCGAAATGGATTGGCCGCCCGGCGAGCACACCCTGCTGGCCGCGGTCCACTACGGATTTAAAGACTGCGGCGGCCGCACCCTGCTCTGGCCGATGGTGTGGCCTGAATAATTCGCCCGAAGCGAATTATTCACTGCTCCGCGGCCGCCACGTGAGTCACGTTCCACGTGCCAACGTGGTCACGTGATGATTGTGGCGGTTTTACCGCCACAAAACGGGGTTTGCCACGTTTGAGCATCGCAGCAGCGATACCCATCACGTCTCTGGCGCAATGTGTTGCGCCAGAGTGACCTGTTCAACAACTTGAAAAGCTGATGAATAGGTCAGGCTAGGAGGCTGTCGGACTTTGGCTTCGCCGAAGTCCTCCATCCTCCTAATTATGTTTTGCAAGTCTTTGCAAAATAGACGGTTACAGGAATATTGGAGTTATTCGTATTACTCATGGGGCCGGCAAGAATTCCGATCCCATCGCAACGCTCTTTTCCGTTATTACAAACTCATTTGCAAAGACTTGCAAAACATTAAGTAGCAGACTGGAGGGCTAAAGCCCGACAGGCTGCTAGACGGAGGGTCAGCGGATAAAAAACATCGTGCCGGTCGGCCGGAGACGCAGGTCGATCGTGCCCGGCTGGCCGTTCTGATATCCGACGCCGTTGGTGGCCGAATACGTCCCGGTAAAGTGGTTATACCGGCACTCCACCGCGATCCGCCCGCCGCCGCCGGCCCCGCCGCGGAGGGTGGTCTGCCCGTCCCCGCCCCTGGCCCGAATGATCCCGGCGCCGTCCAGCGCGCGGGTCGTGATATAGACGCTCCCCCCCGAGCCCCCGCCGGAGTCCGTATCGCCGGACGTCCAGTTGACGCCGTCGGCCGAGACGCGCCCGTTGACGATGAGGGTCCGAAAGACATTCAGCCGCACGGACCCTCCTCCATTTCCGCCGGACTTTAACCGGACTGAGGATGGCCCCCCGCCGCTGCCCGGGTAGATCGGCGCCGTCCAGGAACCATAGATATCGTTCGAGCCGTAAGTGACGCCCGGCACACCGGCCCAGGTGACCGCGTACCCGCCCCGGCCGCCGTAGCCGGCGCCGGCGCCGTAGCTGGGGCCGCTGCCATAACCGGGTCCGTTGGTCAGCGCGTTGGGTGTGACGCCGGGGGTGCCGCCCTGGAACCCGGCGCCATCGCCGTGGATCGCCGCCCCCGAGGCAATCTCCAGGACATCGCACGCCAGGTTCACCCGGTGCAGGGCCGCGCTGCTGCCGACGGCGGCATGGGTCACCGCCGCGTTCGCCCGCAGGGTCATGGCGGGAACCGACAGCCGGGTGGACCAGTTTGACAGGATCAGGGTGGCATTGCTCACCACGAGGGACGCCACCTCGGTGGCGACGCCGAGAGTGACCTGGCCATTGGTGAGGGTGACGGCGTCCCGCTTGCCGGGCATGCCCGGCGAAACCCACCCGGCCACGTCGTCCCAAGCGCCGGTCCCGCCGACCCAGGTCTTGTTCTCGCCGCCATCCTTCCCGAACTGGGCGTGGATTGAGCGAGGCCGGTCCATGACCACCGTGGCCGGATTGCTCATCACCTGGTCGGGCGGAATATCCCCGGACCATTGCGTGAAATAGTAGCCCGGATCGCTTGTGGCGCTGATGACCACCGCGACGGCCTGGGTGTACCAGCCGCTCGAAGCCGACACGCTGCCGTGGACCCCGGTGCCAAGCGCCAACTCGTAGACGTTGGTCCACAGCCACGTCAGGGTGGCGCCGCTGGTGATCGTGAACACGGCCTGAGTGCCGGAGCCGCTCGCCAAGTCGCCCGCGCCCAGGTAGCCGATGCAATGGTAGCGGACGCCGCCGGCCTGGTCGGCAGGCGAGGCAACCCCGTTGGTCACCGTGCTCCCCGGCAAGAAGCCCCAGATGCCGTAGCCGTTCGGCGCCGGCTGGCCGCACCGCGCCGGGCTGCCCAGGATCTCGAGGGCGACATACCCGGGCAGCATGGCGGTATACACCGAGCCGGTCCCGGCGGGGTAGTCGGCCCCATCGGTGCAGCCGCTGCCGGGCGCCACGGACAGCGTGCCGCCGGCGATGAAAGGACAGGACACGTAATAGACGGCCACCCGCCCGCCGGCGCCGGCGCCCCCGCGGTTGGTCAACTGCCCGTCCCCGCCCTCGGCCTGGATGTAGCCGGCGCCGGCCACGGTATGGGCCGTAATATAAACGCTCCCGCCGGAGCCCCCGCCGGTGTCCGTGTTGCCGGCCGCGCCGTTGGCGCCGTCGGCCGAGACACGCCCGTTGACGGTGAGGGTGCCGTTGGTCACAAGCAGGCGCACCACGCCGCCACCTGCGCCGCCGGGGTTGGCGGGGTTAGGACCTCCGCCGCTGCCGGCGAAGGTCGGCGTCGTGTAAGTGCAATACGCGTCGTTCGAGCCGTAGGCCACGCCCGGCACGCCGACCCCCAAGACCCCTTTCCCTCCCCGCCCGCCAAAACCCGCGCCGGCCGCGTAGTTGGGCCCGGTGGCGTAGCCGGGTCCGTTGGTCAGGGGATGCGGGGGAACCCCGGGACTGCCGCCGGGAAAGCCGCAGCCGTCGGCGTGGATCGCCGCCCCGGTGGAAACGAAAACATCGCTGGCGGAAACCGTAAAGGGCAGCACACTGCCGGTCGGATGGTTATAGGCATCGACGAGGATGAGATTGGCGCTGTTGGTGACCAGGATCGTGCGGCTGACGGTGGTGGTCGCGGTTTCGCGGAGATAGAGCGTGGCGGAGTTGTAGAGGGTCAGATCGCCGTTGGTCACCTCCAGGCTTGCGTAGCGCAGGTCGAAGATCGCGCCTCCCCGCAGTTCCATCTGCCCCACGGTCGTCGTGTTGTTGCTTTCGGCCAGGAAAGGCGTGTTGGTGACGGAGAGCAGGTTGGTGATCCACAGGGCGCACCCGGGCAGCATATCCACGCCCGTGCACTTGACCGTGAGGCTATCCCTGGCCACGTTGGTCGCCACCACCAGGACCACATCGCCGGTCCATACGCCGCCCAGGGCGGGGATATCCTCGATGTGCAGCGTCCCGGCCTTGGCGGCCGTCGCGGCGGTGAGATTCTGGTTGCCCGTTCCCGGCGACGCCGAGAAGGATCCGGCAAATCCGGCCAGGCTGCCGTAAATCGCGATCCGCCCCCCGCCGCCCCCGCCGCCGCGGGTGGTGGTCACCGTGTTGTAGCCGCCATTGGCCGTGAAGGCGCCGCTGCCGGCCAACGCGCCGCAGGTGACGTGGATGGATCCGCCGGCGCCGCCGCCCTGTTCCTGGTTGGCGCCGACGACCTCCCCGTTGGCCGAGACGATGCCGTTGTTGGTGAAGGCGTTGGCGATTGCCAGGCGGATGACGCCGCCCCCCGCCGATCCCGGGTGGGTTGGCGAGACACTGTGGCTGGCGCCGCCGCCGCTGCCGGCGTTCGTCGGGACCAGGGCCGAATCGTAGTTGGTCCCGCCGGGTACATATACGTACCCCTTGGCGCCCACCCCCCCGTGGCCGCCGCCGCCACCGCCGGTCTGGCCGTAGCCGGGCGCCGGCCCAAACCCGTTCGGATGCGAGGCGGAAGCCAGTCCGCCCAGGAAGCCCCGGCCGTTGACCGTGATCACCGCGTTCGTCGCCACCGTGAGATTGGTGCAGACGAGGTGGACCCGGTGCTCCGGCAGGAGCACGGCATTGGTGGAATAGTTGGTGTGGGTGATCCGGCCGCCGGCGCCGGCCACGGTGACGTTGGTGGCGGTCAGCTGGACCGTGTCGTAGCCGCCAAAGGTCAGGGTGGCGTTGGTGACGAGCAGGGAACCGACCGCCTGGACATTCGTCAGGATGACGCTGTAGCCGTTGGTGATGGACACGTCATCGCCGGGGCCGGGTACACCGTCCGGATTCCAGTTGCCGGGCGTATCCCAGTAGGGCGTCCCGCCGCCGCCGTCCCAGGTCACCGGCGCCGCGGCGTCCGCAAGAAGGGCGGCGCCAAACAACAGGACGGCTGCCCATCTCGTGTTCACGGTTCCCCCACCCTTTTGGGACCCGGCCCGCGTCAGGTTGCGGCCCTCCGGGCGCCCTGTGTTCCGCGGTAACTACTCAGGCGCCTGCCCGCGACGGGCAGGTGGCTGAAGGATTTGGCCCAAGCCAACCCCCTCTGGATAACGCATACCTGAATCCGTGATGGAAGTCAAAATGAATCTCGGAAGCATCTGACCCTATAAAGAGCAGTTGAACCACGAATGGACACCAATGAACGCTAATACCCAACTGTTTATGAATATCAAACACCTCACCCGGCAGGTGGTCTCCCTTGTGGATCGCATCATAAGTCATCCGTATATATTTGCCGGAATCTTTCTGTATTCGCGTCAATTTGTGTTCATTCGTGGTTCTCTCCTGCCGAATCCAGGCTGACACCTGTTGAAGATCAATCGGTTAGGGTGAAAAGCAGCAGAGTGCGCCCCTGTCATCAGAATGACGGGAGGGGTCTGTCAAAAAAAGTCCACAATAGCGTTGACACGCCGGATATGGGGGGGGTAAAGGCTAATCCAAGCATACAATTTATTTGGAGTGGAGCAGCGAAGGTGTGGCTGCCGAAAAAGCCGGCGGCGGCCGGCGCTTACAAGCATTTCCGGATTAACATCTCGATGACGGCGACTGCCGTCACTGAATCAGGAAGGAGCCGCCATGCCCCCCCTGCTCTACAAGGACGATTTTGACGGCGCGCGCGACCGGCTGACGCGCTGGTGGAACGGCGGGGATATCGGCCGGCCGGCCATCCTCCTCATGGCGCCCCGCGAAACGCCGGCCGAGAACATCCCGGCCCTGCCGGAGCCGCCCGGGTGGGTCACCCACTACTCCACCCGCGACTTCGCCTACCGGGTCAACCTGGCCCAACGCGCCTGCGTCAACTTCCGCTATTACGCGGAAGCCATTCCGAACGTCTCGCCGGACCTGGCGCCCAACTGCCTGGCGCTCTACCTGGGCTGCCGCGGGGTCGAACAGCCGGGCACCGTCTGGTGCGAGCCCATGATCACCGACCCGGATGCGGCCCGGTTCGAGCTCGACCCGGAAAATTTCTACTGGAACTTCACCCTGCGCCTGGCCCGCGAACAGCTCCGCCTGGGCCGGGGCAGGTTTTTGACCTCCTTCCCCGACCTCATCGAGGGCCTGGACACCCTCGCCGCCCTGCGCGACTCCCAGGCCCTGCTGACCGATCTCGTGGACCGTCCGGAGTGGGTCCACGCCGCGCTGCGCCAGATCACCCGGCGCTACTTCGAGGTCTACGACCCCCTCTACGATCTCATCAAGGACGACCGCGGCGGCAGCCACTTCTGGGCCTGGGCGCCGGGCCGGATGTCGAAACTGCAATGCGATTTCTCGGCCATGATCTCGCCGGAGATGTTCGGCGAGTTCATGCTGCCGGTCCTGCGGGAAATGACCGAGCGCCTGGACCACTGCATGTATCACTGGGACGGACCGGGTGCCCTGTGCCACCACGACCACCTGCTGTCGCTCCCCCGCCTGGACATGCTCCAGTGGACCCCGGGCGCGGGCGTCGAGGACGTGACCCACCGGCGCTGGTGGCCCTACTACCACAAGACCGTCGAGGCGGGGAAAAAGGTCTTCCTGGGGTTCGGCGGCGAGGACAATCTGCGGGCGCTGAAGCGTGAGTTCGGGCCGAAGCTGAACCGGTTCCTGCTGAACCTGTGGGCGAACAGCCCGGCCGAGGCGCAGCGCCTGCTCGAACTGGCCGGCGGGTGACCGAAGGGGGCGCCGGCCCCGAGGAAAGGATCGGCTTGCATGAGACTGGCCAACGGCATCCTGGCCCTGGAATTCGACGACCGGAACGGGAGCCTCGTCCAGATCGAGGACCTGAAGACCGGGGTGAAGCACCTGGGGCGCCCGGACGACGGACGGCTCTTCCGCCTGTTCGTCCCCGACGAGGAGCGCTGGACCGACCGCTACTGCGACAGCCACGAATCCGGCCGGCCCGAGTTCACGGCCAAGCCGGGCGCGCTGGACATCCGCTTCCGGAGCCTGCGCGCCGGCGACGGCCGCGAGGCGGCGATCGCGGCCAGCGTGCACGTCGCCCTGCCCGCGGGCGCCGACGAGGCCCTCTTGACGCTGTCCATCGAAAACCGCGATCCCCACACGGTCTGCGAGGCGATCTTCCCCTGGGTGGGCGGCTGGACCGGTTACCCGGGATCGAACCGCGGCCGCATCCGCTGCGGCAGCGTCCCCCCCTTCGATCCTTTCGCCATGCGCCTGACCGCGGGCTGGAATCTCATCCGCAGCCACCGCCGGCGCAATTTCAACTGGGCCCACATCCACGCGCCGCTGGGCGACCTCTCGGGCGACGGCGCCGGCCTGTCGTTCAACCTCTACCCCTCCCGGCCGGACCGGCTTCACGAGCTGGCGATCACGGACCTCGCCGATTGCAGGCGGGATGCGGTCCGTCCGAGCTGGGCGTGGGTGCAACGCCCCTTCCTGCGCCCGGGCGCGGCCTGGACCAGCGAGCCGGTGGGCATCGGAGCGCATGCCGGGGACTGGCACATCACCGCCGACCGCATGCGACGCTGGCTGCAGACCTGGTGGCGGGCCCCCTATGCGCCGGAACGCCTGCGCCACGCCATCGGCTTCCACAACGCCTATTTCCGCGATTTTAACGGCCGGGAATGGCGCCCGCTGTCCGCGCTGCCGGCCATCGCGCGCTACGGCCTGGAGCACGGCCTGGACCATTTCTGCCTGTGGGACATGCCCTTCCTGGGCCTCTACCAGAAAGCCGGCCGGAGCGGTCTGCTCGACAACCCGCCCGAGCGCGAGCGCGAACTGCGGCGCGCGCTGACCCAAGCGCGGGGGCTGGGCGTCGAGACCAGCGCGCTGATCAACCTGCGCCTGGTGGAAGCCAAGAACGACGCCTGGCGGGAATGGGGCGAGGACCGCGCCATCCGCAGCCGCTACGGCATGGTCATCCGGGAATCCTTCCCCTGGCGGGCGAACAGCGCCGCGCTGTCCTCCGCCTACCTCGAAACCGCCGGCGCGCGCCTGTGCCAGGCGTATCCCGCCTTCCAGGAGTGGGCGCTGCGGCAGGTCGAGGCCGCCCTGGACCTGGGGCTGGGAACAATCTTTTTCGACCAGCCTTTCTCGGAGGATTACTGTTTCGCCGAACACCACGGCCACCCGGCGGGCGCGCCCCTGCATGCCGGCGCCTGCGCCTGGGTGGCCCGGGGTTGCGAGGCCGTCCGCCGCCGGAGCCCCGACGCCTGGCTGATGGGCGAAGTGCCCGACATCTGGAACACCCAGGTCTGCAACCTGTGGTGGCACTGGGACTGGAACATGCTCAGCCCGGAGGTTTTCCGCTACCTGCTGCCCGAGTCCATCCAGAGCTGGACGATTGACGCCTGCGAGCACGAACACGAGGTCGGGCGGGCTTTCGCCCTGGGACACCTCCTCAACCTCAACGTGCGCAGTTTCGAGCTGGCCCTGCCGGACGCCCCCGCCCTGGCCGCGCGCGTCAAACAGCTCGCCGCCCTGCGCAAGCAGACCGCGGCTTTCACCGTGGACGCCCGGTTCATGGACGACCGCGGGTTCACGCTCGACACCCAGGCCGCCGTGCAGGCCTGCCGCTACCAGGCCGCGAACGCCGGCGGCATCGTGCTGGGCGAATGCAGCCCTGACGAAACACGGGGCGGCGGCCGGGTGCGGCTGACGCTGGACGAGAGCGCCCTGGGCGATCCGGTCCGAACCCAAGCGATCCTGCACCACCAGGACGGCTCCGCGCACGAGCTCCCGCTGAAGCACAACGGCTCCAGCGCCGTCGCGGAGTTCGCGCTGGGCCGCCGGGAATGCGCGGTGGTCCAGATCTAACGCGGCGCCCCGTTGGCGCCAACGCCGCGGATGAGGAGGTAGTCAGGATGCCGAACCCCATCGCCATCGGCAGCCGCCGTGAGCTGTTCGTGGACCGCGCGCTCATCGCCCGGCTGGACGGGGCCGCTCTGAAACTGCACGAGCCGGTCCCGGCCGGCACGGCGATCCGGATTGACCGCCCCTGGGAAGGCCCGGCCAACGGGCCGCAGGCGGTGTTCCGACACCGCGGCCGCATCCACCTTTACTACCGCGCCATGACCGTCGCGGCGGGCGACGACACCGGCCGGCTCTGCGTGGCCCTGAGTGACGACGGCATCCGCTGGTCCAAGCCCGAGCTCGGCCTGGCCACGCACGCCGGCAGCCGCGCGACCAACATGGTCGCCGACGAGGCCGGCCACCCCTTCATGCCCACGCCCTGGCTCGACACCCGCCCGGGCGTTCCGGACCACGAGCGCGTCAAGGCCATCGCCAGCCAGCCGGTCAGCGGCGCGGCGCACACCTCCTACCAGGATCCCGCCGGGCCGAAGCGCCTGGTCTTCTGGGGCTCGCCGGACGGGTTTTCTTTCCACCGGCTCGACCCGCAGCCTGACATGGTCAGCCGCCTGCAAAACTGCTTTGACGGCGGCAACACGCTCTTCTGGAGCGAAGCCGAGCAACAGTACCTGCTCTACTACCGCTGGTACGAGGGCGAATGGGGCCAGGGCGGCCGCTCGGTCGCCCGCGCAACCTCGAAGGATTTGCTGAGCTGGAGCGCGTCCGTGCCCATGACCTGCGGCGACGCCCCGCGCGAGCAGTTCTACACCAACAACACCGAGCCCTATGTCCGCGCCCCGCACCTCTACATCGCCCCGGCCGCCCGCTTCATGGAAGGCCGCCGGGCGGTGACCGACGCGCAGGCCGCGGCCGCCGGGCTGAAGATGTCCCACGGTTACCGCTACGACGGCGACTGCTCGGATGCCGTCCTGCTGACCAGCCGGGCCGGCTCGGCGGTCTACGACCGGACCTTCATGGAGACCTTCATCCGCCCCGGACCCGGCGCCGGGAACTGGACCTCGCGCACCAACTACCCGCTGACCGGCATTCTGCCCTGCGGGCCGGACCGGCTCATGCTCTTCGTCGCCCGCCGCTACATGCAGGACGCCTGGCACATCGAGCGCCTGCTCCTGCGCACCGACGGCTTCGCCTCGCTCTCCGCGCCCTGGGCGGGCGGCGAAATGACCAGCCGGCCGCTGACCTTCTCGGGGCGGGCGCTGGAGATCAACACCCGCACCGGCGCCGCCGGGAGCGTGCGCGTGGAAATCCAGGATGCCGCCGCCGGCGCGCCGCTGGCCGGCTATGCGCTTGGCGACTGCCGGGAGATCGTCGGCGACGAGATCGAGCGCGTCGTTGGGTGGCAGCAGGGGTCCGATACCGGCCCGCTCGCCGGCCGGCCGGTCCGGCTCCGGTTCGTCCTCCGGGACGCCGACCTGTTCAGCTTCCGGTTCCGGGAATAACACCTGAACCTCGAAAGAGCCGTTCGGCTACGCCGCGCGTGCGCGAACGGTTCTGGGTTCCGTGGTGGAGCGGCTTATCCGTAAGACGCTGCTTTCCCCCGCCAGCGCGTCAGGGACGACGCGCTCCACCCGGGGCTCACCCTAATGCCCGATTCAACCCACCTAGAGGCTGGCGACAGCCTAATGCGTTCCACGGCTATGAGTAGCGTCTTACGTAAAAATTAACAATCCCATGTTGTATGAAGGGCAACGGATATCCTTATTTGTCAGCTCAAACGCGGGCCTTGCCCGCAACCCCATTACGAATAGTGCACCCCCCGAATTCAGAACAGCCACAAATGAAGCACGTGGTTCAAAATGAAAGGTCCTGCGGCGTTGATCTCCCGTGCTGCCTGTCCGCCATGGGGACCCGGCGCGGACGGCGGCTTCCCAGTTCCGTCTTGCATGTTCGCCCCGCTGCGCGCAAGATATTTTATTCCGGCGCCGGCTTGCCATGAACCCGCGGCCCAACATTGTTTTCATCCTGATCGACGACCTCGGCTGGAAGGATACCGCCGGCTGCGGCAGCCCGTTCTACGAAACGCCGCAGCTCGACCGGCTGGCGGCCCGGGGCATGCGCTTCACGAACGCCTACGCCGCCTGCCCGGTCTGCTCGCCCACGCGCGCAAGCATCCTGACGGGAAAATACCCGGCCCGGATCGGCATCACCGACTGGATTGACTCGGGTAACTGGATCCACCCCGCCCGGGGCCGGCTCATCGACGTCCCCTACCTGAAAGCCCTGCCGCGCTCCGAGCACACCCTGGCCCGGGCCCTGCAGGCCGGCGGCTACCGCACCTGGCACGTCGGCAAGTGGCACCTGGGCGGCAAGGGACACCTGCCGGAAGACCATGGCTTTGATGTCAACATCGGGGGCGGCGCCCAGGGCTCCCCGGGAAGCGGCGGCTATTTCAGTCCCTGGACCCTCGCGGGCCTGGAGCACGCCGACGTTCCCCGGGGGACCTTTCTCACCGACTACCTGACGGACCAGGCCATCCGGCTGGTGCGCGGCCGCGGCGCGGCCCCTTTTTATCTCAACCTGTGGCATTACAGCGTCCACACCCCCATCCAGGCCAAGGCGCCGGCGATCCGGAAATACCGGGCCAAGGCCCGGGCCCTGGGGCTGGACAAGTTGAAGACGTTCGAGGAAGGCGAGTTTTTCCCGTGCGAACACAAGCGGGACCAGCGGGTGCTCCGGCGCCTGGTGCAATCCGACCCCGTCTACGCGGCCATGGTCGCGAATCTCGACGACAACATTGGGCGCCTGCTGAAAGCCATCGACGATTCCGGGGAGGCCGACAACACGCTGGTGGTTTTCACGTCCGACAACGGCGGCCTGGCCACGGCCGAGGGCTCGCCGACCTGCAACGCCCCCCTGGCCGAGGGCAAGGGCTGGATGTACGAGGGCGGCACCCGCGTGCCGCTCATCATCCGCTGGCCCGGCACGGTGCGGCCCGGCAGCGTCTGCCGCGCGCCCGTTTCCAGCCCGGACTTTTACCCCACCCTGCTCGCGGCGGCCGGAGTGCCGCCCGCCCCGCGCCGGCGGCTCGACGGCGCCAGCCTGCTCCCGCTGCTCAGGGGCGGCCGCGCCCCGCGCGCCCGGCCCCTCTTCTGGCACTACCCCCATTACGGCAACCAGGGCGGGACGCCGGGGGCGTCGGTCCGGGTGGGCGATGTCAAGCTGATCGAGTTCTTCGAGGACCGCCGCGTCGAGCTCTACGACCTGGCCAGGGACCCCGGGGAAAAACACGACCTGTCGCGCCGGCGCCCGGAACTCGTCCGGACCCTGCGCCGCGCCCTGCGGCGCTGGCAGCGGTCGGTGGCGGCAAAATTCCCGGCGCCGAACCCGGCGTGGACCGGGCGGCAGGCGGCCGGACGGGCGCCCGGGGCGCCCGGAACGGGGGGGGCGAGAAACAAAACACGGGAGGAACACGAGCATGAAACTGTCAAGGCAACTCATCGCGGGCGCGCTGGCCATCGGCTGGAGCGGCCTCCTGATCGCCGCCGCGGCGGACAAGCCGGCGGCCAAACCCGACGCAGTCTCCGGCGCCACTAAGCCTTACAGCGAAGGCGACCGCGGCATGCTGCCGCCCAAGGGCTATGACTACGAGGTGCTGGGCGTCAAGGACGGCCTCAAGAGCTGGGCGGTCAAGTATGACGGCGTCCTGCTGCGGGGTGGCGAGATTCATGCCGACAGCGCCGCCGCGGCGTTCAAGGACTGGGGTGTCAAGACCGTGATTTCCATCGTGCCCGGCGACAAGGAGCGGGACTTCTGCAAGCGGCACAACCTGGCGCTGGTCGAAATTCCCTTCGCTAAAACCAAGGGGCCTTCGGCCGCTGATCTCAAGCTGTTCCTGGATACGGTCCGGAAGGGAGCCGGCGCCTTCTACGTTCACTGCGTGGGCGGCGCCCACCGCGGCGGCATCCTGGGCGTGGCCTACCGCGTGCACGTCCTCCAGTGGCCCTACGAGAGGGCGCTGGTCGAGTTCGGCCGCCTGGGCGGAAGCCTGAAGGACGACCACGCCATGCTGGAAGCGGTCCGGCAGTTCAAGCCGTGACGGCTCGACCGTTCCCGCCCCCCATGCTCCTCGACGGGTCCGTTCGCATCAGGCCAGCAGACCTGCTGGACAGGAGTTCCGGTCCACAAACAGCAGGCCGGGGTAGCGGCGGATAACGGTCGCCGGCAGGTCGGGCGTCGGCCGCGGCGCCGACAGCACACGGGCCAGGATCGGGCGCTTGAGCGCCAGCGGCACCATCGTGAAAATGTGCCGCGCCGACATCAGCGCGGGGATGGTCAGGGTGATCCCCTTTTCGGGGATGTAGCCCAACGCCGCGAAGTTCGGGTCCGCCCGCAGCTGGCGCTTGGACTGCTCGGCCACGTCCACCACTTTCGCCCAGCGGGCATCCTTGAAATCGGTCTGGCCCGGCTCGTTCAGGGCCAGGTGCCCGGAGGTGCCGATGCCCTGGCAGAGGATATCCACCGGGCCCGCGGCCTTCAGCAGACGTTCGAATCGCCGGGCTTCGGCCGCCGGATCCGGCGCGTTGAACCGCACCAGTTCAAACCGGCGCGGGCGCACTTTCTCGTAAAGCTGGACGCGCGTCTGGCGGCCGCAGGTGTATCGCTCCGGCATCCGCGGGTCCCAGAAGTCGTCCATGTTGAAGCAGACCACCCGCTTCCAGTCCAGACCCGGCTCGCGCGCGAGGGCGTCCAGGAACGTGGCCTGGCTCTCGCCGGCGGCAAAGATCATGCGGATCTCAGCCCGCCGCGTCAGCCGGCGGCGCATGGCGGCGGCGACGGCCGCCGCCGCCTGGTGGCCCAAATCATATTCATCGTCGCAGACGACGATCCTCGTCTTCCCGTATCTCAGGGCGGGGCACACGACAACCTCCTCTGGGTTCATTCCCGGTCCGGCCGGGCCGGCGTCTTGGTCAGGCCTCGTGCCAATCCGGCCCCTTCTACCATCGGGCGCGCGGCAGGTCAACGGCGCGGTTCCGGCATTGTCCACGGGCCAAAAATGAGTCGCCAATGGTCCCGGTATGTGCTAAGTGAAATCAAAGCGCCGAGTCGTCTCCGGACCGGGAGTGCATGCCATGCTGGACCTGCCCGCCAAGACCGTCTACATCGATCCCGCCATTGACCGGCAGCCGGCCTGCCGGCGGCGGCTGGAACGCGTGCTCCCGCACGTCCGCTGCCGGGATCTGCGCGCGCTCGATGACCGCGCCCTGCAGTCCGTGCTGAGCCTGCCCAAGCGCCGCCACGGCAAGGACGACTTCGGCGACGACGCCGTCCTGGTGTTCACGACCTTCGACGAGCGGCGGGGCGACTGGTTCTACCACTGGCGCGACGAAGCCCGGGGCCACGGCGGCGCCTGCCAGCCCGCGCTGGAATTGAACCTGATCGACGGCTGCGTCTTCCGCTGCGCCTACTGCGGCTTCGGGCGCGCCGTGATCTTCCACCTCGACGCCGAGCGCCTCGTGGCCGGGCTGGACGAGGTCTTCGCGCGCCACCCCGCCCAGCGGCTCTACAAGTTCAGCAACATGACGGACCTGCCGCCGTTCGAGCCGGAGCTGGACGTTGTCCGGCCCCTGGTCGAGCGCTTCGCGCGCGAGCCGGAGCGCACCCTGATGCTGTTTACCAAGAGCGACAACGTGGGTTTCCTCGAGGGCCTCGACCACCGCGGCCGGACGATCATCAGCTGGTCGCTCACCTGCGATTCCGCCAGCCGCCTGGCGGACAAGCGCGCGGCGACGCTGCGCGAGCGCATCGCCGCCATGCGGCGGATGCAGCAGGCCGGTTACACCGTCCGCGCCCGGCTGAGCCCGATCGTGCCCGTGGCCGGCTGGCGCGCGCAATACACCGAGCTGTTCCAACTCCTCTTCCGCGAGGTCCGCCCCGACCTGGTCACCCTGGAGCTGCTGGGCTGGATGGGCCTTGACGACCTGCTGGCCATCTTCGACCGGTCGTTCCTGGACGCCGCCGCGGTCGCGGCGGCCGAGCAGGCGCGCGACCAGCTGACCGGCGTGATGTGGGGGCCTTTCACCCAGGCCACCCACGAGGAGGTCTACGATTTCTGCATCGCAACGGTCAAAAGGCTCTCGCCGCGGACCCCGGTCTCGGTCTGCCACGGCACCCCGGCCACCTGGAAGCGCCTCGGCCGGCGCCTGGGGATGACGCCGGAGGGCTTCATCTGCAACTGCGGGCCGCTGTCCGCGCCCGGGGGAGCGCTCTACGATCGCCTGCATGCCGGCCCGGACGCCGGGTCACCAGCGTAAATCACATCGCGCAAGCTTGACAGATCCGGCGATCCATTCTAGTGTACCAATCATCAAGCCGCCCGTTGGTCTGATACGCTTGCGCTGTCCGACGGAATCCGGCCAACGCGGATGCGCAGCCCCGAGGGGAGAGGACGCCATGCAGGAGCGACATATTTTCGTGACCGCCGCGGACCGCGAAAAGCTCATCGACCTTTTGGCCACGGCCAGCCCGGGCCGCAACGACCTCAAGTCCCTGGAAGCGGAGCTGCAGCGGGCCAAGATTGTGGAGGCCCGCGAGGTGCCGAAGACCGTGGTGACCATGAACACCCGGCTCCGGTTCGCGGACCTCGGGGACAACACCCGGACTGAAGTCACCCTGGTGTTTCCTGTCGACGCCAACATCGACGAGGGCAAGATATCGGTCCTGTCCCCCATCGGGACCGCGCTCCTGGGGTATGCCCAGGGCGACACCATCGCCTGGTCGGTCCCGGCGGGCACCCGGCGGATCAAAATCGAAAAGATCCTGTACCAGCCGGAAGCGGCTGGCGATCTCCACCTCTGACAAGCACGCGCTCGATGTTGTCCCCCCCGCCCATCTCTTCCCCTCGATCCCGCGATTTGGCGGCGGTCGGCCGGACGGCGGCGAGGGCTGCGAAGCGCACGCCATGAGCGATTCACCCTACGCCAAGTTCGAGAGCGCCGAACTGATCCTGCGGGACGAACTTGCCATCGACCGGACCCTGCTGGCCAACGAACGGACCCTCCTGGCCTACCTGCGCTCGGCGGTGGCGCTCCTGATCGCCGGCGTGACGATCATCCATTTTTCCCAGGCCGGCTGGTTCCAGGCGGTGGGCATCGCCTGCCTGCCCGCCGGGGTGCTGGTCGGCGCCGTCGGCGTGGGTCGCTTCCGGCGGATGACCCGGGCGATTGCCCGGGTCCGCGGAACGCCGCGCCTCGGAACGGACCTAAGCGGCGCGCGCTGACGGAACCCCGCGTGGGAGCCATTTCCGGCCTGGCCAATCGCCAAGGGCGACTGTATTCTATTCACCGCAATTTTCCGTCCCACGCCGGCCAGGGATCCATGGGCGGCTGACGTTCGGATGTTTTGAGGTATGCAGGATGCTCGGCTGAAGGAGATGTCTCAATGCTTGAAATCATGGGAAAAACCATTGATCTTGAGAAATCGAAAATCTTGTTCAACGAGCCGATTGCGGCGAACACTTTCGCGGATCAGTGGATTATCCACGGCGGCGATTGGCGGGTCCAGGACGAATGGCTCACGGGGAAGAATCCGGGCAATTTTGCAGGGATGATCTTTCTGAACGGGGATTACCCGGGCAACGTCCTGGTGGACTTCGAAGCACGAACGGTTCTGCCCTGCACGCATGACATCGATTTCATGTGGAACGGCAGCTGGGACGACGCCAGGAAGCAGCGAGGCCCCGCCTACATCGCCGGCGTGGAGGGATGGTGGGACGGAAAAGTGGGCATCGAAAAGTCCCCTGACTACAAGCTCACGGCCGTCACCCCCTTATTCGATTTTGACCCCGGACGGACCTGCCGCATCCAGGGGGGGAGCATTGACGGGCATTGCTTCATATTCGTCAACGGGAGATTGGCCCTGGAAATGACCGATCCCAACCCCATCGACTCCCGCAAGTTCACCCAGGTCGGGTTCGAAGCGTATTGCAGTCATGTCCAGATTCGGAACGTGAAGGTCATGCGGATCGCATGGCAGCCATGCGCGCGCAAGTATGAACCGGAATTCCGGTGACGACAACAAGCTGTTGCCACACGAGATCTAAACGAAGCTGGCTTGTTGAAATGGATCGTATGAAACCTGATGTTCTTCGTCTCGGGTTGATCGGCGCCGGCATGGCGCGCGGCATGTATCGGCCCGGGATCAAAGAGCTGTCCTCGGCGCGGATCGCGGCGGTGGCCGACTCCAACCCCCAGGCCCTGGAACTGGCCCGCGCCGAACTGGGCGCCGAACGCTTGTATCTGTCCGCCGAAGCCATGCTGAGCGCGAAGAAGCTGGACGGCGTCATCGTGGCCTCCCCGCCGTTCTGCCATCTCGAGCATGTGCGCGCGGCGGCGGCCGCCGGGTTGCCGGTCCTCTGCGAAAAGCCGATGGCCCGCACCGTGGCCGAGGCGCAAGCCATGGTGGAGGCCTGCCGGACGGCGGGCGTCCTGCTGATGGTCGCCTTCAACCGCCGGTTCTTGCCGCCCCTGTGGACGGCCGCCGAAATGATCCGGGCCGGGGAGCTGGGCGACGTCTTCGCGACCGAATGCGTCTGGACAAGTTGGACGGCGGACTACGGCGGCTGGCGCGACGACGCCAACTGCCTGGGCGGCGTGTTCCAGGATCACGGCGCGCACTCGGTGGATCTGGCCCAGCAGTGGCTTGGCGCCCCGGTGGCGTCGGCCTGCTCGAACGCCCAACGGCTGGCGCCGCGCCTGGGCAACCCGCGGCGCGCCGTGGAGGACCACATGAGCGCGTTATTCACCCACGTCGGCGGCGCGACCAGCCTGCACGTCCATTCGCGCCTGTCGCATCGGCCGGTTTCGGAAATGTACCGCATCTACGGAACCACGGGAACGCTCGAAATGGAATACACCGGCGACTGGTCCTACCTGGCGCCCGGCCCGTGGCGGATGGAGGTGTTCCGCGGCGGCCGCGCTCCGCTCGCGCTGACGGCCCGCCGGCCCGCCGGCGATCCGGCGCCCGCGCTCGGCGACGGCGCTTACGGCTACTATGCCGAATTGAAGCTGTTTGCCACAGCCATCCGGGCCAATCGCCGGGACGCCACGCCTTCCGGGGACGAGGGGCTGACGGTCGTCCGGGCCGTCTGCGCGGCTTTTTTATCGGCCGCCGAACGGCGCGCCGTGTCGATCGGCGAGGCCAAACGCTTCGACGAGGCAACCTTTCAACGCATGATCGCAAGGGAGGAATAACCATGGGCGACCCGATTTACGACAGCTACATGGGCCGGGGCCCGAAGCAGATCCCCCACTGGGAGCACTGGAGCAACCCGGACGCCGAGACCTACCTGACCGGCATTGATTACTACGCGCACCCGCGGCTCTGCCGGCTGAAGCTGAAGGAGCTTTATCCCCAGCTCGGGTGGTGGGTGCCGGAGACCGACGCCCCCAAGCCCCGGCCCGAGGAGCAGGCCGACCCCGGCAAGGGCCGCTGGGGCGACGCCCTCCGCGACCACTGGCAGCAGGAGGAAGCCGGCCGGCGCTTCAAGTCCGAGGAGGACATGCTCAGCTTTAGCCCCCTGGCCCACGGCGACTTCAGCGGCTGGCACGTCGGGGGGGTGGAGGGCGATTTCCGCAGCGAAGAGGTCATTTACCAGCGCTATCGCAAGAACTACCCGGCCGAGTGGGGCGACCGGGCCCCGGCGGGCTCGCCGGCCTCGGTCGGGTTTTACAACACCTTCTTCCAATGGCCGATGCTGGTCTTCGGCTACGAGAACTTCCTGGCCATCTGCCTGGATCCGCGTTTCGAGCGCATCCTGGAGGAATTCGCCGAGATCAACCGGCGCGTCTTCCGGGCCTTCGCGCGCCTGCCGGTCAACTTCGTCATCTGCCACGACGACATCGTCCTGGCCAACGGTCCGGTCTGCAGCCCCGCCTGGATGCGCAAGCACATCTTTCCCCGCTACGAGGAGTTCTGGGACCTCCTGCGCCGGGCGGGCAAGGAAGTCCTCTTCATGGTGGACGGCTGCATCGACGCCTTTGCCGACGACGTCATGGCCTGCGGCGCGCGCGGCATCATCACCGAGCCCTTCACCGACTTCAAGGCCATCGCCCGGCGTCACAAGAACTGCTTCCTCGCCGGCGAGGGCGACAACCGCATCCTGATGCGCAACCAGCCGGAGGAAATCCGCCGCATGGTGCTTGCCATGGCCGAGACGGGGCGGATGTCGGGCGGCTACATGATGTGCATCGGCAACCACATCCCCTTCAACGTGCCCGGCGAGGCCGTCAAGCGCTACCTGGATCTCTCGCGCGAACTGGCCGTGCGCTGATGCCCGAATGGCGCCCCGGGCCGGGTGCCGGAATGCTGACCGAAGAGGCGACGCGTGCCGGGCGATCCTGTCAGCGCGCGGTAACGCGTCCTCATCTCCCAGCCACAGGAGCCAAGGGCGGCCTATGAAGATCGTCATTGTCGGGGCGGGCAGCTTCGTCTTCGGGGTCACGGCGCTCAAGGACGCCATCGCCCGGCACCGCCTGTCCGGCTGCGAACTGCGCCTGGTGGACATCGACGCCGGCGCCGCCCGCCTGATGGCGGCCTATGGCGCGCGCGTGGCCCAATCCGAAAACGTGGCCTGCGCGATCAGCGCGCACACCGACCGCCGCGAGGCCCTGCCGGGCGCGGACTTCGTGATGCTCTGCGCCGCGCCCCAGGCCCAGCGGCGCTGGGAAATGGACTGCGCCATCCTCGAAGACGCCGGCCTGCCCGGCCAGCGCCGGGAATGCGGCGGCCTGGGCGGGCTGAGCAACGCCCTGCGCGCCATCGCCCTGGCCCT
>CAZVVD010000054.1:0-23806 GCA_964630555.1 uncultured Verrucomicrobiota bacterium
ATAACCAGATGGGTTATCTGCAAAACTTCACGTCTTTCGCCAGCGGGCAATGCCCACTTAAGCGAAAGTGAATATTGCACGATGATCGTGCAATATTCAGGTATGAACCGTTTTTGTCCGGTTCCAGCGGGGGCGTGCTGCGGCGGACGGCAGGATGCCGACGGCGGGAACAAGCGAGCGGGGCAAGCCGGTTGAAGTCCGGGACCGGGGGCGGTTAGAGCGCAAAGAGACGCCGGAGCAGGAGCCTCAGGCGGGAGCGGAAAGCCTCCACCACCCGCCGGCCTGCGTAATTGTCCGGCAGCAGCTCCGCCGGCAGGAGCGGGTCCGACTCCATGGCCGCCAGGTAGTCGAACAGTTCGCGGCGGGCGGCGGCCAGCGCCGCCGCGGGCTGAAGCGTGCGCGCGATATGAGCGGGCTGTCTTGCCGCTTCATCCAGATAGGCCTGGTGATGCCGGGCCAGCCCCTCGAAATCCCAGGCCTGCGCGGCGATCTGCCGGGGCGATTGCCCCAGGACGGGACTGGCTTCGAAAAGCACTGCGTAGTCGCGAATCGCGGCGGCCAAATCCAAGTCGTCGAACAGGGGGCGGATGTCCCGCGCCGAAACCCAGACGCTTTTTTGGAGGCAGCCCATGCGCTGCCGTCGGAAAAACCGCTCCAGGGCGCAGCGGTAGCCGCGCTCTTTTTCGGGGACGTCGTAGGAAAGCAGGTGCCAGCGTCCGTCCCAGCGCCGGTTCCAGAAGCGTTCCGGCCAGAGCAGTTCCGAGGCCTGCGAACGGCCCTGGCCGGTGACGGTGAGCAGCGGCGGCTTGCCGCGGGAACGGTGGTAGACGATGAGTCCGGACTTGGCCAGCCGGCGGGCCGCCAGATCGAGCAGGGTGTTGCCGGTCACGAAACGCGGCCGCAAAAAACTGCGCCCGCCGGAGAGGAGAAACTCGGCCCCGACGCAGGCCAGGTCGAGCAGTTCCGCGGTCACGCGCCGCCGGAAGACCGCGAAAGGCGTTCCGGCCCGGCGCCCGGCGAGCCACCGCCTGCGCTTGGCCGTCGCGCCGCTGGCGGAACGTTTTCCGCGTTTCACCGCCCTGGCGCCGGCAGGGCCGCCGTCTCCCGGCTTTCCGCCCCGGTTCTCTCCGTCTCCCATGGTTTTCTTCATATAAAATAAGATTGACGATCGTCAATCTTATTTTATATGAAGATACGGACTGGAAAAGAATGAGGAAAGGCCAGGCCGAAGAAGACGGTTCTCGGCCTGTGATCGTGCGGATGCCGCGGGAACGCGCGGCCCGCCTGCCGTGCGTATTCCACGCAGCGCTTTTGCGGATGCCGGTGGCCTTGATCTGGCCGGGGTACTGGAGCTCCAGCTCGATCTTCTGGCTGATGTCCCGGGCCAGGTGCACGGCGCCGGCGTTATCCACCTTCTCCGGCTGGACGATGATGCGCACCTCGCGACCGGCCTGGATGGCGTAACTTTTTCCACCCCGGGAAATCCGCCGGCAATGGCCTCGAGCGGCTCGAGGCGCTTGACGTAAATCACGGAGGTCTCCGAGCGCGCCCCCGGGCGGGAGGCCAAAAGAGCGGCGCCTCCGGCCCCAGCGATTTCTTCCTTGCCGTCCGGCGGATCCCCGGCGTATGGTGCCGCAGTGTCGCCGGGCTGTCCGGGCGCAAGCGGGCCGTCACAGGAGTCTCGCCGCATGAATGACCGGGAACGCTATCTGGAAACCATGCTGTTCGGCCGCCCGGACCGAATTCCCCTCCAGCCGGGAGGCGGGCGCAAATCCACCCTGGAGGCCTGGCATCGCCAGGGCCTGCCGGCGCAGATCAAGGACAGCGGGGCCGACCTGTTGGACTTCGCCTATGCCCAGGCGGGACTGCGCTGCCGCGCGCCGCGCGGCGGGCCATGGTTCTGGGTTAACGAGCGCATGATCCCGACCTTCGAGGAGAAGGTGATCGAGGAGAAGCCGAAGTCACGCGTCGTCCAGGACTGGAAGGGCAACGTCTGCGAGATCGGCAAGGAGTTCACCGTCGAATACCTCCGCAACGCCATCGACTTCGTGACCCGCCGCTGGATCAAGTGCCCGGTGGAGAACCGGGCGGACTGGGCGGAGATGCAGCGCCGGTACGATCCGGACGATCCCGCCCGCCTGCCCAAGGACGCCGAGGCGCTGGGCCGGCGTTTGCAGGAGCGGGACTACCCGATCGGCTTCAGCTTTTCGGGTCCGTTCTGGCAACTGCGGGAGTGGCTCGGGTTCGAGAACCTCTGCCTGCTGTTCCACGACGATCCGGACCTCGTCCGGGAGATGATCGCGTTCTGGGAGCGCCATGTCGCCCGGCTGCTGGAGCGGGCCCTGGCCCATGTCGTGCCGGACTTCGTCCATATTTCCGAGGACATGGCCTACAAAAGCTTTTCCATGATTTCCCCGGGGATGGTCCGCGAGTTCCTCATGCCGACCTGGAAGCGCTGGGGCGAGATCGCGCGCGGCGCCGGCTGCCCGGTCTACGACATTGACTCCGACGGCTACGTCGGCGAGCTGATCCCCCTCTGGATCGAGTCCGGTCTCAACGCCTGCGATCCCATGGAGGTGGCGGCCGGGAACGACCTGCCCGCGTTCCGCCGAACCTACGGCCGGCAGATGGCCTACAGCGGCGGCGTGGACAAGCGGGCGATGGCCAAGGGGGGCAAGGTCCTCGAGGCCGAGATCGAGCGGCTGGAGCCCGTCATCCGCACGGGCGGTTATATCCCCGGCTGCGACCACGGCGTGCCGCCGGACGTTTCCTGGCCGAACTTCGTCCAGTACGTCAGGCTGCTGGCCAAGGTCACCGGCTGGACATGACAACCGCTGGGCGACTGACGGACGGCCGCGATCAGGGCCGGCCGGTTGCGACCGATCATCCAACCGGTCGCAACGGGGCCTTCGGGGCGCGTCCCCGCGGCCTGCTGTTCGACGCCGCCATGCTGGCGGCCAACCTGGCGCTGGCGGGGCCCCTGGCGGGGCTGGTGCAAAGCACGCGGGGCGTTCATCCGCTCTTCGGGGTCCTGCTCCTCCTGGGCGTTGTCCTCTACGCGGCCGGCGCCGGACTGAAGCGCGTGCCGCTGCAGGCGCGGCTGACGGCGACGCCGCGCCCGGCCCTGCCCGGCGGGATGTACCTCGTATTCCTGGCGCTGTTCGTGATGCAGTGGGCGCTGTTCGCCGCCTGCCTTTCCTTCGGACTGGAGATTCTCGGGTCCGCGCTGGGCAGCGCCGGCGACCGACCCTGGCAGAAGGTGGCCGCGCCGTTGGTGATCATGGGCGGGGGTCTGATCCCCGTGATCCTGGCGGTCCGGGCGATCCTGCCGCCGCGGCATCCCGCGTCGCCGTCGCCGCGGCTGGCGCGTCGGGAAAGGTGGGCCGACCTGGCCCTCTACCTGGCCTGCGTCGTGTTCATGGCGTTCTGGGACGGCGTGTTCGCCGAGAGCCTGGCGGAAGCCGATGTACCGCACTGGCTGCTGCGCGTTCTACTGGCCGTCCTGGTCACGGTGCCGTTTGCCATGTTCTACCTGGCGCCGCGCGCGGTGTTCCTGGCCGAGGATTACCGCTCGAAGGAGCCGTGGCTAGGCGCCCTGCTGGTCATGGCGCCGCTGGCTTGGCGACTGGTGTTCGGCTGATCAGTCCACCAGGTTGAAGCGGAAGGTGAGCAGGGTATCGGAGGCCACCGCGGTCCAGCCCTTGCGGGCCGGGATGAATCGCGCCCGGCGCACCGCGTTCAGGGCCGCCTGGTCCAGGGCCGCGTACCCGCTGGAGTTGACCACCTCGGCGGACAGGGCCTGGCCCGAGGCCGTGACGCTGGCGCGCACGGTGACCCGGCCCTCTTCCCCCCGCGCGCGCGCCCCGGGCGGGTAGGGCGGGTTCAGGCCGGCGGCGAGACGCGGGGTGTTGACGCCGGTGGACTTACCCGGGGTGCCGCCGGCCCCGGCAGACCGCCCGGGCCGGCCCGGCCCGGCGGCGGCGGCGACAACGTCCGCCGGCATCCGGAAAACGGGTTGCCCACTCCCCCGGGCCGCTGGTGGAAGCGTCCGCCGGGACGTGATCGTTTCCACCGGCGCCGTGGCGGGTTTGGGACGCACGGCCAGCGAGAGGGTGTCGAGCGGCAGGGCTTCAGGCTCACGGGGGTCCGGGTCGGCCGGCTCCGGCGCGTCCATGGGCGGCGGGATGGGGGCCGCCGCCGGCGCCCGGGAAACAAACTCGGCCACCGGCGCGTCGGCGGCCGGGAGGTCCGGCGCGACCGGATCGGCATCGTCCCTGCCGGCGGTCGGCGCGGACCCGGCCAATTCCACCGAAAACTCGCCGACCTGGAACAACGGGATCGCCGGGGTGGCGTGCCGGGCCCACACGCAGGCCACGCAGCCGAGGGCCACGGTGTGCAGGGCCAGCGAGGCCAGGAAACGAGGCCATAATCTTTGGGCCCGGTTCATTTGTTCATCTTCTCATAAAACCGCGGTTTCCGCAAGCGGTTGGGGGTTGGCCACGCTGACGTCGAGCCGGGCCTGGCCATCCTGGGCGGTGATGCGGCCGGGTTCCAGCGCCAGGGGCGCGGAAAAGAGCGGGCCATCCACCACCACGGTGTGGTATTCGCCGCTTTCCCCGCAGGGATCGATCCCCCGGCGCAGGAAGTCGGCGACCAGCTCCGGGTCCAGGGTTCGGCCCAGGTAGTCCCGCCCCAGCGCATTCTCCTTCACGGCCACGATCACGGCCTTGAATCCCGCCGCGAGGAACTCGTTCAGCAGCTCGGTCCTGCCGCCCTGCCAGAGGGGCAGGCAGAGGCGCATGCCGGTGGCGGCGCAGATCCGGGTGTCCCATTCCAGGTGGGGCACGAAGTCGATGTCCCCGAACACGCCGGCGCGGAGGCCTTCCCGCCCGAGGTCCTGCAGGGCGCGGACGAAGACGGGCTCGTAATCCGCCCAGGCCGCGGAGCGGGTGAGCAGGGGAATGCCCAAGCGCGCCGCCTGCGCCTCGATGACGGTCCGGGCCAGGCCGTGGGAGCGCGACCTCGCCCCGTCCTCGGCCAGCATGGTGAGCAGGCGGCGGGGGGCGGCCCCCGCCCGGCAGGCGCGGTGGAGCGCGAGGCAAGAATCTTTTCCTCCGCTCCAGGAGCAGAAGAACGGCATGCCCTTGCCGGGAACCGATGCGGGTTGGTGATTCATGAAGGTGGGGTCTTCCTTGAGGTTACCCACTCCTGCACCCCTCCGGGGAGGGGAACGAAATCTTGCTCCCCTCCTTGGAGGGGTCGGGGGTGGGTAGGCTTCTTTTTCTTCCGTTAATAGTCGTTTTTAAATCAATGACCGGCCTTGTTCTTGTTGAAGATGTCAGGATAAAGTCCTTCGGCAACCATGACCACCGTGTCGGCAATGGCGGCATTGGGATGGCAAATATCGGCGCATGAAAACACCAGCACCCTATTATTCTTTACCGCTTTCAGCTTGCCAAAATCGGCGCTTGCCCGGAAGGCGGCTTGCTTGGCCGCAGCCTCATTCGTTTCGCCGTGAACGATCAGTACGTCCGGGTTGAGTGCCGCCAGGCGTTCAAACGAAAACTGGGGATAGTCGTCGTCTTCGTTGCCGAAGACGTTCGTTCCGCCGGCCAGGCGGATGACGTCGGTCAGAAAAGATGTCCTGCCGGCGCTCATGACATTGGTGCTTGTCCCGAATACCCGCGCCACGCGTAGTCTTTCAGCGGCAGGAACGGATGAAAGGCCGGCCTGGACGCGGGCCAGGACGTCCTTTTGCTTCTTCACAATCTTTTTTGCTTCCGACTCATGTTGGGTCAGCCGGCCTATGTCCAGGATCACCTGGAACGTTTCTGCGACCGTCTTCGGCCCGCAGCAATACGTGGGCGCCATCCCGCGGAATTGATCCAGACTTTTCTTCTGGGCCCCGCCGAATGCAAAGATCAGGTCCGGCTTCAGCGCGCGGATGGTTGCGCAATCCGGATTGACCCACCCCCCCACGCTGACTTTGCCGTTGGTGTCGCAGGTTTTGCCGCAATACTCCGTGACTCCGACCACCCGGTCTGCCAGGCCGAGGGCGTACAATATCTCTGTGTTGGACGGCACGGTGGACACGATCCTGCCCGCGGGTTGGGCCAATGTCACCCGGGCGCCCGTGCTGTCTTGCACAGTCAGGCAGCGGGTGGAGATACAGCCGAAGAGCAGGGCCAGGGATGCGGTTGCGGCGATGACAACTGCGATTTTATTTATTTTCACGATCTATTCTCTCCTGATGCTTTGTTTATTTTCATGTCTGTCCATTATTGATTTGAATTGGCCCTAAAAATCCCCGTTGAAAGACGCCTTGAAACACGGCCACGACGAAGCGTGGCCCTCCACGCAGGCTCCGCCATGATATGATCATAGCGCCCTACGCGCCACGCGTGGAGGGACGCGCTCTGTCGCGTCCGTGTCCTTGTTACATGGTCTCATTAAATTTGACCAGGCGTTCGATGCGTTTCATGTCAACGTGCTTTTCGAACAGGTCCGCGAGCCGGTCGTATTCCCGGCCGCGGGAGCGGGGCGCGCGGGCGTTGACCGAGCCGGCGCCCTTGCGCCGGCAGAGCCAGTCCAGGAGCCGGGTCCGCAGGCGCGCGTGGTCGAAGAGGCCGTGGACGTAGCAGCCGAAGACGAGGCCGTTCCGGGCCACGGCGCCCTCAAGGTTGCGCGTGGTTTGCCCCAGGCGGCGGGTGACGACCAGCGGGCCGCCCGCGCGCCCGGCCGGCGTGGTCCGCCCGGCATGGATTTCATAGCCTTGGAACGGCGTGCCTGCCGGGGCGAACGGCAGGCGACGGGCGGTTGCCCCCGAAACCTGCGCCAACTGCTTCGTGCGTTCCAGCACGGTGGTCACGGGCAGGAGCCGGAGCCCGCGTTCCCGGCCGTGCGCGTCTTCGACGCCGGCGGGATCCGCTACCCAGGCGCCCAGCATCTGGTAGCCCCCGCAAATCCCAAAAACGGGAATCCGGCGGCGGGCGGCCCGCCGCAGGAGCGGACTCCAGCCGGTCCGGGCCAGCCAGCGCAGGTCGGCCAGGGTGTTCTTGGTGCCGGGAAGGATGACCAGGTCCGGCGCGCCCAGGTCGCAGGCGCGGCGGAGGTAGCGGACGCGCACGCCGGGGGTGTGTTCCAGGGGAAGGAAGTCGGTGAAATTGCTGATGTGCGGCAGGCGCACGACCGCGATGTCGAGCGCGGCCTCCGCCGCCGGGCGCCGGGCGTCGAGGGCCACGGAATCCTCGTCCTCGATGGCCAGGTCGGGGACGAACGGCAACACCCCCAGGACGGGCACGCCGGTCAGGCGCTCGATTTTCCGCAGGCCGGGCTCCAGGAGGGATTTGTCGCCGCGGAACTTGTTGATGATGACCCCGGCCACACGCCGGCGCCAGCGGGGGGGCAGCAGGGCCCAGGTTCCGTAAATACTTGCGAACACCCCGCCGCGGTCGATGTCGGCCACGAGCAGGGCGGGCGCGTCGGCGTAGTCCGCCATGGAGAAGTTGACAAAATCCTGGGCCTGCAGGTTGATCTCGGCCGGGCTGCCCGCGCCTTCCAGGATGACCAGGCCATGCCGGGCCGCGAGGCGGTCATAAGCTGCCCGCGCCGCCTTCCGCAGGCGGGCTTTCATGGCGTAGTAATCGCGGGCCGAGCAATTGCCGATGGGGCGGCCGTCGAGGATGACCTGGCAGCCGGCCGCGCCCATGGGTTTCAGCAGGACCGGGTTCATGTCGGTGTGCGGCTCGACGCCGGCCGCCTGGGCCTGGACCGCCTGGGCCCGGCCCATTTCGCCGCCCTCGCGGGTGACAAACGAGTTCAACGACATGTTCTGGGCCTTGAAGGGCGCGGGGTGCTGGCCCCGGCGCCGGAACCAGCGGCAGAGGGCGGCGGCCACGACGCTCTTGCCGGAGTCGGACATGGTACCCACGACCATGAGGGCCGGGGTCGGAGGGTGTATCTTGTGCCGGCCAGCGGCCGGCTGAACGCGACGTTTCCTGCGCAAGATATTCCTTGTCATGCCGTCCATTTCATAAGCATGGTCGCGACAAAGCGCGACCCTCCATGGCTTCCTTCTCGGACCTGGCTCGATTTCTGGAGGGACACGCTTGGTTGTGTCCGTCCCTGACCTGTAAAATCACCCCGCCCGGCTGTATTGATCCACGCACGCCCGGCAGACGCACGCCCGGTTCCTGGCGGGCGCCGGCACATGCCGCAGGACCGCTTCCGAGATTTGGATCGTTGTGCACCAGCAGGGCTCCGGCGCAGGGACGGCCGCCGCCAGGCGGCACCCGTTCGGCCGGCCGCAGATCGGGCAGACGGCGGGATCGATGGCGCCCGTTGTCGCCAAGGTGTCCATCAAAATGTCGCTTTCAGGCCGCCGGTGACGCTGAACCCCGGCATGGGGTAGCCGTTGAGAAGCTGGTATTCCTTGTTGAGCAGGTTGTCGCCCCGGGCGAAGAGTTCCACCCCCTGCATCACACGCTGGGCGGCGTAGGCGCCCAGGACCAGGAAGCCGCCCAGTTCCTGGGTGTTGGCGCGGTTGGCGAAGACCGCGTCGGTGTATTCGGCGTTGACGTCCAGCTTCAGGCCCCAGGGGGCGCGGTAGCCCAGCCGGCCGCCGACCTTGTTTTTCGGCCGGTAGGTCAGGGCCTTGCCGTCGAAGTCGCCGCTGGTGTCCCGGGCGTCGAGCAGGGTGTAGTTCGCGGCGCCCGAGAGGGTGTCGGTGATCTGCACGCCGGCCTCGACCTCCAGGCCCTGCAGGAAGGCGTCGTTGACGTTCTGGGCCCGGTAGACGCCGGCGCCGTCGTCGAACCAGGCGATCAGGTTCTTCAGGTGGCTCTGGAAGACCGAGACCTGCAGCAGGCTGTTTTTTCCGAACTGCTGCTGGAACCCGGCGTCGTAGCTGAAGGATTCCTCGGGCTTCAATTCCGGGTTGCCCTCGGTGGCGTTGTCCCGCCAGTAGAGTTCGTTGACCGTCGGCGCCCGGAATCCGCGCCCGATCGAGGCTTTCAGCCGGGTGGCCTCGGCGAGCTTATAGAGGCCGGTCAGCTTGGGGCTGATCTCGGCGCCCCATTTCGACTGCAGATCGCAGCGCAGCCCGGGGGTGGCCACCAGCCGGTCCAGGAGCGTGATCTCGTCCTGCAGGAAGCCCGCGCCGGTGAACAGGTCGCGCTGGCCCCCGATCCGGGAGGCGTCCCCGGCGTCCCGGACGTCGACGGCGTCGTTTTCCAGGTAGATACCGGCCAGGACCAGCTGGCGCTCGCCCAGGGGCAAGGTCTGTTGGAGGTCCAGTCCGGCTTTCTGGTTCCGGCCGGTGTCGTCGGTGGCGCTGTCCGGGTCCTGGTATTCCTGCCAGTCCTGGTTGAGAAAGGCCTTGCCGGTGAAACGGGTGTTTTCGGCGAACTCGTGGCGGTGGGTGAGGTCGAACCAGTAGAGCCGGTCGTGCTGCTTGGCGCCGGGCGTGGGCCAGTCGATCGAACCGGGCACGCCCTTGTTCTGGCGGGTGAAGCCCGAGTTCAACGTCAGGCGCGAAGCGGGGTCCAGGTCCCAGGCCAGCTTGCCGGAGACGTGGTATCCTTCGCAGGCGCCGTTGTCGCGCCAGCCATCGGAGGCGTTCTGGCTGGCCGTGACCTGGTAGCCCAGGCCCGCTCCGAGCTGGCCGCCGTTGTCCAGCCGGAGGATGCGGGTGTTCTTGGTGCCGTAGGAGGCCGCGACGCCCGTCGTCAGCTTGTCCGGCGGGTCGCGGGTGACGATGTTGACCACGCCGGCCTGGGCGCCGGCGCCGTAGAGCACCGAGCCCGGCCCGCGGATGACCTCGATCCGCTCGACCTGGTCAACGGGGTAGAGCGAGAGATCGGCGGCGCCGGAGGAGGCGGGGTTGACCGGGCGGCCATCCACCATGACCAGGACCTGCTTGGCCGAGGACCCTCGCAGGGTGATTTCGCTCTGGGCGCCCATGGCGCCGTAGCCGTTCAGGCGCGCGTCGGCGATCTCCGCCAGGACCTCGCCGACGCTCTGGGCGTTCAGCTCCTCGATCCGTTCCCGGGTGGCCACGGCGACGCTGACCCCCACGTCCCGGGCGGCCTGGGGAATGCGGGTGGCGGTGACGACGATCGTTGCGGCCTCCGAGACCTCCTGGGTGGCTGCCGGGCCGGCCGGGGTCGCGGGCGGATTTTCCGCCGACCCCCCCGTTGCCCAGACCGCGGCGAGGGCGGCGGCGATCCATCCTGTCCGGGCGATCATGGCGTTGGCTCCTCTGGCCGGGTGCGGTCGGCCGGGCGGCATTGCCGGCGGGGAAGCGGTTGGCGCGGGGAGCCGGAAACAAAAAAACCTCCAGGCTCCCCGCCCAAGGAACCTGAAGGCTGCCGACACCGTTACCGCCCTCATCCTCCCCGTTTGCGAAAGAGTGAATCCGGTTGGACCGGATTCGCGATGAGCGTGGGAGGCAACGTCTTCTGGCTTCCGGCTTCCAACCTACTGTCCCGCCTTCCCCTGCGCTGAAGCCCAGGGTGGCTTGCGGGATGTCGCCACGTCGCCTGGCAGTTGCCGGGCAAGTGGTCACTGGCCCCGGGGCTTTCCCCGCGGGCTGACGTGATATCCGGTTACAGCGGCGCAACCGCGTCCGTTTTTCACGGACTTCCGTTTACCGTCCACGCGCGATTAAATTCCAAAAGAACCAGGGACGCCGGCACCATCCCACAATCCGCCGGGGCTGTCAAGCGGGGGAGAAAGAATTTTTGAACCACCCGCCCGCCGCCCGGCCGACCCGCGCCCTTCGGTCTCGAGCGCGCCTATCGTTCCGGCGACGCGTGGGTGATTTCCTTGTCGCCCTCCCAGCGGTCCTTGAAGCGGATGCCCTTGGCGTGCACCTCGGTGACCCGCCGGACGAAGAGAATCCAGAACTGGGTGTAGCTGTCCACCGTGATGTCGATCAGGGCGTCGGCGCCGACCCGCCCCTTGGCCTCCTTGACCGCTTCCCGGAGCGAGTTGCCGGGGGTCACCGGGATGATCCCGAGGATGGCGTACCAGCAGTCGTTGCCCTCAGTCTCGCCGATGATCGTGTAGGGCTTGGCATGCAGGGGCGTGTTGGAATCCGCGATGCCGCCCGGGGACGTGGCGCACCCGGCCAACAGCAGGGCTGCCAGCGCGCACGACGACAGGGCCAATGTCTTGATCATGATCCGTTCCCTCCCCCTGGGTTGGTCAACATGAGCACCGTCCAGCTCTAAAATAAGACGGCGCCGCGGCGGAGTCAATGGCATTCCTTGCAGAAAATGATTTCCTTGGGGCCGCCCTTAGGCTAGCATGCCCCCGGTTGTTGCGGGAAAGGAGCGGGCCATGAACCTGAAGGGCATCATCCTCGCGGGCGGCACGGGATCGCGGCTGATGCCGCTGACCAAGGTCACCAACAAGCACCTGCTGCCGGTCGGGGAGCAGCCGATGGTGTATCACCCGATCGCCAAGCTGACGGGGGCCGGGGTCGAGGAAATTCTGGTCGTCACCGGCACCGACCACATGGGCGACATGGTGACCCTGCTCGGGTCGGGCAAGGACTTCCGCTGCCGTTTCACCTACAAGGTTCAGGACGAGGCCGGCGGCATCGCCCAGGCCTTGAGCCTGGCCGAGAACTTCTGTCACGGCGCGTCCATGGCCGTCATCCTGGGCGACAACATTTTCGAGGACGCGCTCGCGCCTTACGCCGACGCCTTCCGCGCCCAGGGGCAGGGCGCCCGCATCCTGGGCAAGGAGGTGGACGATCCCGAACGCTTCGGCGTGGCCGAGGTGGACGGCGACCGGGTCCTTTCCATTGAGGAGAAGCCGCGCCGGCCGAAGTCGCGGATCGCCGTCACCGGGATCTACTTCTACGACGCCGGCGTTTTCGAAATCATCCGGACCTGCAATCCCAGCGCCCGCGGCGAGCTCGAGATCACGGATGTCAACAACGCCTACATCCGCAGGGGCGCCATGCGGTTCGACCGGATGCGGGGCTGGTGGAGCGACGCCGGCACCTTTGCCTCGCTGGCGCACGTGAACCGCCTGGTGGCGGAGCGCCCGCCGAACTATACCTGAAGGCATCCGACGCGCTGTTCTGAACCGGACAAGAATGTATGGGGCAAGCCGAGCGTCTTGGGGACCCGCCGCTCCACCAGGCGAAGGCATGGGCGGGGCGCGTGATCCGTCACGCGCTTCGGGGTTGAGTCCAAGGCGAGGCATACGATTGGCGAGGGGGCCCTGCGGGGAAACGCCGCGGGTCCCCCCCCTTCATCCATGGCAACACAAATTTCCATCCTGGGCGGACGCGGCATGCTGGGGTCGGACCTGGCCGAGCGCCTGCAACGCAGCGGCTGCGCCGTGCGGGTCTGGGATCTGCCGGACTGGGATATCACCCGCCCCGACGACCTGGAGCGCGCCCTCGCCGGCGCCGCCGTGGCGGTGAATTGCGCGGCCTTCACCGACGTCGACCAGGCCGAGGAGCGGCCCGCGGTTGCCCTGGCCGTCAACGCGGCGGCGGTGGGCGGCCTGGGGCGCCTGGCCGCGCGCCAGGGCGTGTTCGTCGTCCATGTCTCCACCGATTACGTGTTCGACGGCCGGAGCGACCAACCCTACCGGGAAACGGATGCCCCGGCGCCGATCAATGCCTACGGCCGGTCCAAGTGGCAGGGCGAACTGGCGCTGGGGGAATCCGGCTGCGAGCATGCCATCCTCCGCCTGGAGTGGAGCTATGGCCGGCGGGGGACGCATTTCATCGCCAAGCTCCTGGAGTCGGCCCGCAGAGGCGGGGAGCTCAAGGTGGTCCGGGACCAGTTCGGCGCGCCGACCTGGACGATGGACGCCGCTCGGGCCGTCGAGTGCCTGGTCCGGGATCACCGCCGGGGGGTGTATCATTTTGCCAACGCCGGGTACGCCTCCCGCTACGAGGTGGCCCGTTTTGTCGCCGAGCGGCTGAAGCTGGCGGTCCGGATCGTGCCGTGCGCCAGCGATGACTTTCCGGTCCGCGCGCGGCGTCCGGCGAACTCCCGGTTCGACACCGCCAAGATCCGGGCGGCGCTGGATCATCCCATCCGTCCCTGGCAGGAGGCCCTGGCCGAGTTCCTGGAAGGGCAATGAGCGGCGGGCGTGGGGCGGGAGCGGCTTGAGAGTCCGGTGGGTGCCGGGCTCCGCTCGTGGAACGGAGGATCCTGGATTCGGCCGGGGAGAACCGCAAAGGAGGCCTGAGCCATGCTGAACGTCGGGGTGATCGGGTTGGGATTCATCGGGCGCACGCACGCGCAATCCTGGCGTAAAACGCCCGGGGCGCGCCTAGTGGCGGTCTGCGATCCCGATCCTAAAAAGTTCGCCGCGCGCTCCCGGGTGGTCGGCAACATCCGGGGCGCCGCCGCCGGCCTGGACCTGAAGGGCCTGGCCGGCTTTACCGACCTCGGCGCGATGCTGAAGCAGGCCCGCCTGGACGCGGTCTCGGTTTGCGTGCCCACCTACCTGCACCCCGAGGTCGCCATCCGCTGCCTGGAAGCCGGCGTCCATGTGCTCTGCGAGAAACCCATGGCGCTGACCTCGGCCGCCGGCCGGACCATGATCGCGGCCGCGCGCCGGACCCGGCGCCGGCTGATGATCGGGCAATGCCTGCGCTTCCTGCCCGAATACGCCGCCGCGCGCGACCTGGCGGCGTCCGGCCGCTTCGGGCGGGTGCTGGCCGCGAGCTTCCTGCGCCTGAGCGCGCCGCCGACCTGGAGCTGGAAGAACTGGATTGTCAACCCGGCCCTGAGCGGCGACGCCGCCCTCGACCTGCACATCCACGACGCCGATTTTGTCCAGCACCTGTTCGGCCTGCCCCGCGCCGTGTTCAGCCGGGCCGTCCGCGGACCCTTCAGCCGCTTCGATCACATCGCGACCCAGTATCTCTATCCCGACGGCAAGGTGGTCACGGCCGAAGGCGGCTGGATCATGGGGCGGGAGTTCCCGTTCCAGGCGGGCTTCACCCTCATCCTGGAGAAGGCCGCCCTGGCGTTCGACACCGCCCGTCAACCGGCGTTCCGGCTCTACCCGGCGAAGGGGGCCATGCGCGTCCCGGCGGTGCCGCCCGGGGACGCCCACGGCCGGCAACTCGCCTATTTCGCGGCCGCCCTGGCCGGGAAAAAACAGCCGACCCTCACCACCCTGGAGGAATCCTGCGCTTCTGTCCGCCTGGTCGAGGCCGAGAAGAAATCCGCCACCACCGGCCGGGTGGTGGCGGTGCGATAATACCTTGCGGAGATGCCATCCATGCGAACAACGAGGTGAGCCGATGAAAGCGGATGCGTCCATGATCCCGCGCCCCGATTTGCTCGACGGCCGCTCGCCGTCGGGCCTGGAGGTGTTTCAGCTCACGTCCGAGCCCGGGGTACCGGCCTGCCACGTTTATATGGAAGCCCAGGTGTTCACCCCGGACTCCAAGCGGTTCCTGCTCCACCGCTCGGCCACGGACCACGGCGGCGATAAAAACGACCCCCGCCACCGTTATCTGCTCTGCGACCTGGAGGATAACGGACGCCTGACCCCGGTGACCGACGAGACCGGCGCCACCGCGCCCTCGGTCTCGCCGGACGGACGCTGCTTTTATTATTTCGTGGATCAGACCGAGCCTGGAGGCGGAAGGCTGACCCTCCGGCGCCGCGCACTGGCCGGGGGGCCGCCGGAAACCCTGCTGGTTGTGGACGCGCCCCTGCCGGGGACCTCGTTCCGGCCCAGCCGGATTTATCCCCTGTCGACGATTTCCTCGGACGGCGAACGGATCGCGCTCTCCTGTTTTCTCGGCGACGGCCGCACCCCGGGATCGCCTTTCGGCCTGATGGTGTTCGATCTCCCCGCGGCGACCGTCCGGCTCATTCTTCACGGGGTGTCCTGGTGCAACATGCATCCGCAGTATTCCCGTTCACGGGACCCGCTTCAGGCGCGCGATATCCTCATCCAGGAAAACCACGGCAACGTCTGCGACGCGCAGGGCCGCCTGGTCAAGGCGCATAACCGGATCAACTGCGATATTCATGTCGTCCGCGACGACGGGATGCACTTCCGCAACCTGCCCTGGGGCCGGGACGGCAAGGAGTTCTGCCAGGGGCACCAGTGCTGGCGCGGCCGCAGCGACTGGGTGATCACCTCCACGGTGGACAACCGGATGATCGAGGGCCGGCCGGTGGCCCATGTCGACCATCATGGCTTGGCCAGTCCCGGCGGCCAGCGCAACGAGCTGACCCGGGAGATCGAGCATCCCGAATTCGCCCATTTCGGGACCGATATCGAGGGGCGCCGCCTGGTCGTGGATACCGGCCAGACCTGGCACCAGGGCGCGCTTTATCTGGCAGGGCTGGGAGAGCCGGGCCGGGATCCGTTCCGCAACTTCACCTATTTGCTGAAATTGCTGAACAACAACATCCACGCCCATCCGTTCCTGTCGCCGGACGGACGCATGGCCTTCTTCAACTTCGATGAAAGCGGCCTCCCGCAGGCCTACCTGCTGCGCGGGCTACCCGCGGTGTAAGCCGGCGGCGGGAAGTCCGCCGGCCGACGGAGGTTGCCGCCCTGCCAGCGCTGATCGACTGGCGGGCGTGCCGCCTTTGATCCCGAGCGCAAGCGGCGGGGAGGGCGTTTCCAGCAGTTTACGGCTGATTCCCGTTGCTCCAGTGGTAGCGGTGCAGGCTGAGTTTCCGCCGGAGGCTCCTGGGCAGGCGGGTGGCGAAATGCCCGGCCAGGGTGCCGCCGGTCTTGGCCAGGGTGTAGAGGCAGTAGTAGGGCAGGTAGCGCGGGTGGTGCCGGCAAATATAGACGGCTTCCTTTTTCAGATAGCGCCAGCCCATGGCCGCGCTGGTCTTCATGCCGTGGCGCGGGAAAATCACGGTCAGCGAGTAGACGCTGTCGAAGTAGCGCCGGAAGGCGATCGGCAGAGTGTAGCGGTGGGAATGCACCACCGCGGAATCCGGCGCGTAGACCACCGCGTGGCCGGCCGCGATGATGTCCCGGGCGAATTGCTGGTCCTCGCTCATGATCAGGGTCTCGTCGAACGGGTGGCGCAGCAAAACCGTGCGCCGCACGGCGGAACTGACGTTCGAGAAAAAAACGTCTTCCAGGGCCAGGGGGCCGCCGCCGGTCTTGACCCGCCGCGCGGGCTGATCCGCCGGGAAATGGTAGCCGAGGAAGAATCGCTCCGTGGGCGGCGCGTCCGGGCGCGGGATTTGCCGGGAATACACGGCCGCGACCTGCGGGTCCGCAAAGGGGGCCAGCAGGGCCGCCAGCCAGCGCGCGTCCCGCGGCAGGGCGTCCTGGGTCAGGAAGACGACGATCTCCCCCTCCGCTTCCCGCGCGCCGAGGTTGCGGGCGCCCCCGTGCGAGAAGCGGGCGATGGGCACGATGCGCACCCGGTCGCGGGCGCGGCCGATCTCCCGGGTGGCGTCCGTGGAGAGCGAGTCCACCAGCACCAGTTCGTGCGGCGCCGCCGGCTCCTGGGAGAACAGGGCCTCCAGCAGGGCCGGCAGGGTCGCGGCGGCGTTCAGGACCGGGATCACCACCGAGACGCGCTGGGCCGAAGGTGTGGGCTCAGGGTGCATAAAAACCTTAGCCCCTCTGCGGGGATTCAAGGCTGGGAGATGACAAAATTCCAAGCTCCAAATAGAGTGATTTCATTTTCCGAATTTTTTATTTAGTAACTTTTCCTTGGAATTTGGATTATGGAATTTGGAATTTCCCGCCGCAGGCGGGGTCAGGTGTCCACGATGCCGGTTTCGCAGGCCTGGGGGGAGAGGTGGTCCAGGTGCCGTGGCAGGGCCATGATGCTGAAGAGGAACGAGGCCGCGCCGAGCTGGACCCCGTTGACCAGGCAGAGCACGGCGAAGAACAGCAGGCGCTGCTGGTTCAGGGCCCCGAACCCGCTGGCGACCCATTCGACCGTGACTTTCAGGGCGATGACCAGCCCCAGCGCCATAACCAGGCCGGCAACCAGGCAAGCCTTCTCGAAGGTGAACCAGCGGTAGAACCAGGCGACCACGGCGTCCTCGTGCAGCCCCGAGAGGTGCCCGTAGGCCTTGGCCAGCAGGCCGATGGTGATCACCTGGATGCTGGCGATGTTGAGTACCCCGCCGATCAGCATGCAGTGGATGTCCACCACCCGGTGGTGGATCACGATCGGGCCGAAGGCCAGCGGCAGGGTCATGGCCAGGCCCAGGGTCCAGAAGAACAGCCCGGGCGCCAGCAGCAGCAGGGTCGGGCTGTGCAGGATCATGAAGCGCAGGTGGCGCCAGCCGTCCCGGAAGGCGTGCAGCTTCGAGCGGCCCAGCCGGGGATGGTAGACGATGTCGTGCTCGGCGATCCGCAGGCGGCAGCGGATGGCGCGCACTACCATCTCGCTGGCGAATTCCATCCCCGTGGTCACGCAGCGCAGCCGGTCGAAGGCCGCCCGGGTGACGGCGCGCAATCCGCAGTGGGCGTCGTGGACGGCGCCGGACCGGAACATGAGCCGCAGGAGCAGGGACAGCAGCGGGTTGCCGAGGTAACGGTTCAGGGCCGGCATGGCGCCCGGCCGGATGTGCTGCATGCGGTTGCCGATGACAAAGTCGGCCCGCCCGGCGAGGATCGGTTCGACCAGGTTGTCCAGGGCTTCGAAGTCGTAGGACAGGTCGCCGTCGCCCATGACCAGGATCTCGTGGCGGGCGCTGGCGAATCCCCGGCGCAGGGCCGATCCGTAGCCCCGGTGGCGCTCGGGCACCACCCGCGCCCCGTGCTCGGCCGCGATCCGCGCCGAGCGGTCGGTGGAGCCGTTGTCCACCACGAGGACCTCGCCCTGCAAATGCCGGCCGGCCGCGGACGCCGTCAGCTGGGCGATGCCGCGCCGGGCCGCGTCCACGGCCTGGCCGATCGAGGCTTCCTCGTTCAGGCAGGGGATGATGATCGAGATGCCGCGGAAGGTTGGGGGCGGGGTTGGAGCCATGGCGGGGTGCTCGTTCAATCGGCCGGGTCGGCCGCCCTTACTCTCCGGCCTCCTCGTCGGGCCCGGGGGCGGGGACGTTGAAAAAGTTGGGCGCCGGCTGGCCGGTGTCCTGCATGACGAAGCCTTTCAGGGTGTTGCCGTCCTCGGCGGCCATGGCCGGGGCCAGGGGCTGGAATGGCCCCGGCTTGGCCGCGGCGTCGGGCCCGGCGCGCAGCAGGCTGTCAATCGTGGCCCCCGGGCTGTTGGTGGGCGGCGGGCCGCCGAAAGGCCGGAAGGCGCCGGGGAAGCCGGGGGCCGCGTTGGTGTTGCCCTTCATGAAATTTTCCAGCGACTGGGGCTGGAAGGGAACAGGGGCGTTGGTGCCCATCGGCCGGAAGGGCGAGAACCTGCGCTTCTTCAGGTCCGAGAAAAACGGCTGCTTGGAATCCGAGAGCGGGACGGGGGTGAAGCCCCGCCCGGGCTCCGATCCCAGCGGCGTGAAGCCCGGGGGCGCGAACGGGGACGAAGCGGGCGCGGCGGACGCCGCGTTGCTCGAGGCCGGCTTGAGGCTGAACACCGTGGACTCGCTGCCCCGCCTCAGGACCGCCTGCTCGTTGTCGTAGTCCACCGAGACCAGCTCGTAGGTGTCGTTGCGCTCGCCGACCCCGAGGTAAAACGTCTTGCTCGTCTTCTTGTCCACGAATCCCGCCCGCAGGCGGTTGCCGCCGTCGTCGATGATCGCGCGCAGCTCGACTTCGCGGGTCAGGGTCTCGGTGGGCGCCGAGGTCGGCGCCGCCACGGTGTCCGAGGGCGTGATCTCGCCGAACGGCTGGCGGTCGAGGATCACCTGGTAGCGGTCGAACTCCGGCCCGCCCGGGGGGATGACCGCCGCCAGGTCGGCCGCTCCCAGGAGCGCCCCGGCGGCCGCAATGAGCAGGCGGCCGGCGGTCCGCCCGGCCCGGCGATAAAAAGCTTGGAATCTCATGGGCCTTATCATAGCATGGCCGGGCATTTTGGCAATGCCGATTCAGGGGGCGGGGGTGTTCGTACGCGGGAGGACTTCATGAGGCTCATGGTGACCGGGGGGGCCGGCTTTATCGGCAGTAATTTCATCCGCCTGGTGCTGGCGGAAGACCCGGAGGTCCGGGTGATCAATTTCGACGCCCTGACCTACGCCGGGAACCTGGAAAACCTCGCCGGCATCGACCGGGATCCGCGCTACACCTTCATCCAGGGCGATCTCACCCGCCCGCCGGACCTCGAGGCCGCCCTGGCGGGGCAGGGGGTGGACGCGGTCGTCCACTTCGCCGCCGAAAGCCACGTGGACCGCAGCCTGCACGTGGGGCCCCAGGCCTTCATCCTCGCCAACGTGCTGGGCACCCAGAACCTGCTGGACGCCTGCCGGGCCCACAAGGTGGCCCGCTGCGTCCACGTCTCGACCGACGAGGTCTACGGCAGCCTGGGCCCGGAAGGCCGCTTCACGGAAAGTTCCCCGGTCCAGCCGAACAACCCCTACGCCGCCACCAAGGCGGCCTCCGATTTCCTGGTCCGGGCAGCCTGCCGGTCCCACGGGCTGGATGCCGTCATCACGCGCTGCTCGAACAACTTCGGCCCCTACCAGTTTCCGGAAAAGCTCATCCCCCTGATGATCGCCAACGCCCTGGAGGACAAGCCCCTCCCGGTCTACGGCGACGGCCGGCAGGTGCGCGACTGGATTTACGTCGAGGACCACTGCCGGGGAGTGGACGCCGTCCTGCGCCGGGGGAAAACCGGCGAGATCTACAACCTCGGCGGCAGCCACGACGTCACCAACCTGGAGGTTGTGCGCCAGGTGCTCGCCATCCTCCGGAAACCGGAGTCCCTGATCCGGTTCGTCAAGGATCGCCCCGGCCACGACCGGCGCTACGCCATGGACGCCTCCAAGATCGAGCGCGAGCTCGGCTGGAGGCCCCGGCACGCCTTCCCGGAAGCCCTCGCGCGGACCGTCGCCTGGTACCTGGAGCACCGCCCCTGGTGGGAGCGCATCCGCAGCGGCGAATACCGCCACTACTACGCCGCCCTCTACCACAACCGGTGAACGCTTGCAGGCCGGGCGACGATCGGGTAAAGTGGCCCCCATGCTACCGAGGATCACAGCGCTGGCGACACACCGGGACCTGCTCTGGAACCTGGTGGCGCGGGACCTGAAAATCCGCTACCGGGGCTCCCTCCTGGGTATGCTCTGGACCATCCTGACCCCCCTCTTCATGGCCTTGATCTACATCGTCTTCCTGCGCCTGCTGGCGGGGCGCGGGGTCGCCATCCGGCACGAGGATATCATCATCGGCGTGTTCGCCTGGACCTTCACCGTCCAGTGCGTCAACGCCGGCACCGGTTGCATCACCGGCAATGCCACCCTCGTCAAGAAGGTGTATTTCCCGCGGGTGATCCTGCCGCTCTCGGTATGCCTGGCCGGCCTGGTCAACTTCCTGGTGATGCTGGGGGTGCAGTGGGCGCTGGTGGCCGGCCTGCTGGCCTGGCAGGGGAGCGGCTTGGAGCCGGGGACCGTGTGGACGCCCCTGGTGAGCTGCTACCACCTCCTGTTCAACTTCTCGCTGGCCCTGCTGGTGGCGGCCGCCAATGTCTATTTCCGCGACACCCAGCACATCGTCAACCTGCTGCTCAGCGCCTGGTTTTTCATGAGCCCGGTGATGTATCCCCTCTCCCTGGTGGAGGCGGTGGCCCGGGAACATCCCTGGATCGGACAACTCTACCTGCTCAATCCCATGACGGTCATCATCACCGCCTACCGGGCCCTGCAGCTGCCGGGGAGTGCGTTCCCCTGGACCGCCGCCAGCGTCGCCGGCCTGCTCCTGCCCCTGGGTCTCCTGGCTGGCGCCTACGCCGTGTTCCAGCGGGCGCAACGCTATTTCTCGGATGTGCTATGACCGCGATCGAGGCCATACGGCTCGGCAAGTGGTACCGCCGCCAGGGCGTCGGCGCGCCGACGCTCCTGGGCGCTCTGCCGCGCTGGCTGCGGGGCGCCAAGCCCGACGGCTTCTGGGCCCTGCGCGATATCAGCTTCCAGGTCCGCCGCGGCCAGACCGTCGGGGTGGTCGGCCCCAACGGCTCGGGCAAGAGCTCGCTCCTCGGGCTCATCGCCCGGACGATGGTGCCGACCGAGGGGGCTGTGCGCACCGAGGGCCGGATCTCGGCCCTGCTGGAGCTGGGGGCGGGCTTCCACCCCGACCTCTCCGGCCGGGAGAATATCTACCTCAACGCGGCGATCCTGGGCATTCCCCGCGAGGACATCCGCCGGCGCTTCGATCCCATCGTGGAGTTTGCCGGGCTGCGCGAGTTCGTCGATATGCCCGTGAAGCACTATTCCAGCGGAATGTACGTCCGCCTGGCCTTCTCCGTTGCCGTGGAGATGAATCCCGATATCCTGCTCATCGACGAGGTCCTGGCGGTCGGCGACGTGGCCTTCCAGATGAAGTGCCTCGAGCGCATCCGCCAGTTCCAGAAGCAGGGCAAGACCATCCTGTTCGTCTCCCACGCCCTGGAAACGGTCGAGGAGTTCTGCGACGAGGTGTTGCTCATCCACGAGGGCCGGCTGGTCCGGCGGGGCGGCCCGTCCGAGGTGGTCTTTGCCTACCTGCGGCAATACATGGTCCGGATCGGCAACCTCAACGTGGAGGAGCACGGCACGCGCGAAGTCGAGCTGCGCTCCGTCCGGTTGCTGGACGAGGCCGGCGCCGAGACCGCGGTCTTTGTCACCGGCCGGGCCCTGACCGTGGAGATCGGCTACCATGCCCGCCGGCGGATCGAGAAGCCGGTCTTCGGGTTCAACCTCAAGACCGGCAACGGGTTCTACGTCTTCGGGTCCAACACCCAGATCGCCGGCGCCCCCATCGCGGCCATCGAGGGCGACGGCCGCGTGCGCCTGCGGATCGCGCCGCTGACGCTCAAGCAGGGACAGTTCTTCCTCTCGCTTTCGGTCCATTCCTGGGACCATGCGGTCCAGTATCACCGCCAGGAGGATTTGCACCCGTTCCGGGTCAAGGACGCCGGCAGCGACAAGGGCGTCGTCCAGCTGAACTGCGCCTGGGAGCATTCGCCGACCTCATGAAGCTCACCGTCGCCGGACTGGATCGGAGCGCGGACCTGGGCCAGGCCCTGCGGAATCGGGCCGCGGCCCTGGCCGCGCTGCCGCCCGCCCGCCAGCCGGCGCGGATCCCGGACGACCTCAGCGCGCTGGACCTGGCCCGGGCCGCCTCGGAGGACGACTACCTGGAGCGCTACCTGCGCCTGGCCCGCCATCGGGACGCGGTCGGCGCCTTCGATTTCAGGATTCCCCGCAAGCCCGGCCTGGCCGGGCGCTGCCTGGCGAGGCTCCGGGCATTTCTCTGGAAACTCCTGCGCTACCAGCACGACCGGATGGCCTTCCGCCAGCACCTGGTCAATAACCAGCTGACCACGGCCCTGCGCCTCGAGATCGAGGCGCGGCGGAAGGACACGGCCGACCTGCAACGCCGCCTGGCGGCGCTGGAGGCCGGACCAGCGGGTGGCGCCTGTTCGGCGAAGCCGGGCGACGGGAAACCCTGCCCATGAACTTCCACCAGATCCTGGCCGGCTACGCCGACGGCGACGCGATGTCCAGCGAGGCGGTTCTGCTTCGCACCATCTTCCGGCGCTGGGGCCACGCCTCCGAGATCTACGTGGACCCGGCCTGCGCATCGCCCAGCCTGCAGGGGGATTACCGCTCGCTGGCGGATTACACCGCCCGGCCCGGCGATATCTGTCTGCACCATTACGGCATCGCTTCCCCGGCGGCCGAGGTGTTCCTGGCGTCGCCGGCCAGGAAAATCATGGTCTATCACAACATCACCCCGGCCGGGTATTTCACGCCGTTCGACGCCGGCCTGGCCGCACGGCTGCAGGCCGCGCGCGCCGCCCTGCCCGCCGTGGCCCGGCGGGCGGATGCGGTCTGGACGGTCTCCTGCTTCAACGCCGCGGAGCTGGAGGACGCGGGCATCGGCGGCGTCCGGGTGTTCCCGCTGCTCTGGGCGCCGGCGGCGCCGGGCGTCGCGCCGAACCCGCTGATCCTCGAACAGTTCGCCGGGACCATGAAAAACATCCTGTTCGTCGGCCGGCTGGCGCCCAACAAGCGGATCGAGGACCTGCTCCTGGCCTTCGCCTGGTATCACATGACCCTCAATTCCTTCAGCCGCCTGATCGTGGTCGGGTCTCCCCAGAGCGCGCCGCGCTACGCGGCCATGCTCAAAATGCTCAGCGGCGACCTGGACCTTTCCACGGTGTATTTCGCCGGCTTCGCCTCCGCCGCCGACTTGGCCGCCTATTACCGCGCCGCGCACCTGTATCTCTCCACCAGCGCGCACGAGGGCTACTGCCTGCCGCTGCTCGAGGCCATGGACCACGGTCTGCCCGTCATCGCCCGCGCCGTCGGCGGCGTGCCGGAAGCCATGCAGGACGCCGGCATCCTTTACGAAGACCTGTCCCCGGCGGAGTTGGCCGCCCTGGTCCACCGCGTCCTGGAGCAGGATCCGGCCTTGCGGGGCGAGGTGCTGCGCTCCCAGGCGGAACGGATCCGGCGGGAGCGGGCGCGGCCGGTGGAGGCGGAGCTGAAGGCGCTCCTGGCCGGGGTCCTCGGCTAGTTTCATGCCGGCGGGCGCCCCATGCGTTGTCATGCCGGGCGCCGCGCAGCCTCTCCCCGATCGCGAAATCCCTTTCCGCCCGCTGGCGGGTAAGGCCTCAGAAGCTGTGAATCAATCGGACGGCCACGATAAAACGTGGCCCTCCACTCGATATGTCTTAGGACCTGAATATTGCACGATCATCGTGCAATATTCACTTTCGCTTAAGCGGGCCTTG
>CAZVVD010000055.1:0-17332 GCA_964630555.1 uncultured Verrucomicrobiota bacterium
GCCTCCATGAACATCAGGTAATCCGCAAAAAGCCGATCCGGGCCTCGCTCCGCGAGTCCATGCCGCACCATGAACCGGTGGTTGTGCCCGCCGTGATTCAGGCGATACAGGGAAACACCGTGGACGCCTGCCGTTACCAGAATCCGCAAGTCATCGAGGAGGTCGGCCGTGGTCTGCTCCGGCAACCCGTAGAGCATATCCACCGAGACAACCCACCCGCGGCGGAGACAAGCTTCAATCCGCGCCATCACGGTCTCGGGGGGATCGCGCCTTCCCAAGGTGGACCGCAGGCGGGCGCGCAGCGTTTGCACCCCCACGTGGATACGCGTAAACCCAAGGCGGTCAAGCTGCTCCGCATGTTCCTCGTCCAGGCAGCGGCAATTGGTCTCGATGGCCCACTCGGTGTTTCCATCCGTCGCAAAACCGGCAGCCACGGCCTGAACCACCCGCTCGAATTCCAGGGGCTGGAGCGCATGCGGTGTTCCGCCGCCAAAATGGACCGTCGTGACCGGCCGCCGGGCCAGCCCGCCCAGCGCCTGCCACTGTTTTGTTTCCCGCTGAAAGCGCGGCACATACTGTTCCATCAGTTCGCGCGACCCGCGCGGCATCGCCGTGGCATGGCAGTCGCAAAACGGACAACGGGTTTTGCAGAAAGGAATATGCGCGTAGATCGAAATGGCGCCATGCCGTTCGGGCACGAGCTGGGCCAGCCGGTCCCACGCCGCGGCCCCGTCATCCGCAAAACCGCGCACCGCCCAGGCCGGCTGAGGCAGGCCGTGCGCATCGGACGGATAAAGCGCCTGGGCCTTCGACCAAGACTCAATCCAGCCCCGGCGTTCATCGTCCCCCGCGCACCCGCGGGCGGTTTCTCCGCCGAACTCGATCGTTGGGCTCATCGGGACTCCGACCCGTCGAAACCGAGCAAGCGCCGGGCATCCGGCCGCAGGCGTAACGCCCGGCGCGCGCGGCAACCTCCGCTGCACCGTCCAGTCGAACGGTATTCGCAGAAGGCGCAATCGCGGCACACTCCCGCCGGAAGCAAACGCTCCAATTCCCGGTCGAACATCGCAACCAGCTCGTCACGCGTCGCCTCGTCCGTCAAGGGCAGGCGCCGCGCGCGCGAGAGCGCGTAGCAGGCGATCACGGCGCCCTCCGGAAGAATATCAATGACGGGATTGCATCGCAATCCAATGTTCGCCGACAGGCTTGCGTGTTCTTCCATGAATCGGGAGGAAAACATGCAGGGCGTGAATCCGCAGTCAAAATCGACCTCCACGCCGGCCTGTTCCGCCCGGACAATGAACGTTTCCAGGGCGCCCCCGAAAACGCGGGCGGATTGAGGACGCAGGCTGGAATTGGCTCCGTCCCAGCTCGGATGCGCAACGCCCAGGCGCAGACGGCGGCGCAGTCCATGCCGCTCAATCCAGTCGAGCAGATAATCGAGGCTGGATATGGGCGAATCCAGGGTGACGCCCAGCTCCACCTTCGCGCCAAGCGCTTGGCAAACATGTTCTTGTTCTGCCACCCACTCGGCCCGGTCCGTGCCGGGAACCATGGCGTTGAGAACAACCTTGATGCGGCCGGGTGGGATTCGACCCAGGCATTCCAGCGCGGCGGCGGGGATCAGGCCGCCGGTGAAGACCGTCACAACACGCCCGGTATCGAGCGCCAGCGCAACATAGTCGTCAAAGTCCGGGTGTTCTGTCGGCTCGCCCCCGAGGAGCCGCGCGTCCGCAACCTGCGAACGTTCGAGAAAAGCCAGCGTCTTTTCGTAAACACCGCGCGGCATATCCCGCGGTCCGGCGCGGCCGCGCTCGTGCATGGCAAAGCAGTAGCCGCAGTCACGCCGGCAGCGCCGGGTTATGGAAATATTTGGCATATCACTCCGTCACAAGAAGGCCGGCGGCCTGCCAGGCGGCCAGGGTCTGCCCGACCTCGCGCTCCGCTTCCTGCCCGCCGGTCGCCATGAGCAAGGCCATCAGGTCCCTGGCGCGGTCCAGATTAAAGCGTCCGTCCGCCAGGAGCGCCCACAATCCGGCGTGCGGATACGGTATGGAAAGACATATCCCGCGCCGGCGGCTGACAAGGGTCAAGCCGCGCGTTTCAACGACCCATGAAATATCGGGAGCCGGTCTCAACGTTTCGCCTGATGTTGGTTTTCGTTCCACGCGGCAATCCGGTCGTCCGGGTGGCTTGCCAGGGATTCCATCGCCGCGCGGCTATTGGCGAGGGCCTCCGCATCCTCTCCGCATCCCAGGCTTCGCAGGAGCCGCCCCGCCGTGATCGCGCGAATGGCGCGGCAGCGGCTGTCGTAGTCCAGCGAACAACCCGGCGGGGTTTGATCCACATGACAGCCCCCGGCGCAGGTGTATCGACAAAAACATCGGGCACAGCGGGGCTTGGAGCGCGCCAGCGCGGCAACCGCGTCCAGTTTTCGGCGGTCAATGAACACCCCCGCCCCGGCATCGACATGGCCGATCGCCAAATCAAGACCGCGCTCCGTCCAGCGCTCGGGATTCAGATAGCAGGCCGCCACTTGACCTTCCGGGGTGAGCATCAGCGTTCCCAGGCCGAGCGGACACGAGGAGGCGCGCGGGCCCGCCAGCTCGGACGGCCCATGGACGACCCGCACGCCCCGCTTCGAGACGAGATCTTCGGCCCTCAGCACCCCGGCTGCGAACGCGTAAGGGTCCGGCGCGTTCAGTTCCGACCTGCGTCCGCATTCGTTCTCCGCCAGCATTTCAAAGCTCAACGTCTCGAAGTCAAACTCGCTGCAAAACTGCGCCGCGAGATCCGCCATGGCGCCCACCGAGCGGCTCGTGACGCACATGCGCAGGCACAATTCAACAGGAAATCCAGCCAGGCGCCGGATATTGGCGGCAATCTCCGCGTACGTGCCGCCGCCGTCAGGCCGTCTCCGGTTGTAGTCATGCAAGGGCTCGGTGCCGTCCAAGGAGACAACGACGCTATCGATATAGTCGCCGATAAACGGCACAACCCCGGGATCGAAATAGCCGTTCGTCGTCAACTCGAACCAGGGAATAAGGCCCGTGCGAGCACACAAGGCTCGGATATAATGAACGATGGTTTCCAGGCACTCCCGTGCGACCAACGGTTCGCCCCCGAAAAAGTGCGCCCGGAGGATCCCCTCTCCCCGCGCCCGCACCTGGGCGGCAAAGACATCGACCAGCCGGCAGGCCAAGCGAGGATCCAGCGTTTGTGGCAGGGCGTTTTTCGCCGCGAAATCGCAGTACACACACCGCATGTTGCATGCCCGCGTCGGAATAATAACGAGTTTCTTCGGGGCATCCCGCGGCGCCAGGGCCGGAACCGGTTCGCGGGTTAAGGTCTGCCACAGATCCCGGAAATCGCCGGACAAGGAGTTGCGGTCTCCCGCGCAACATCGGGCCAGGCTTGCGACAGCCGAACGGTTGACCACCGCCGCCGTCCATGCCCGGGGCGAGAACACCAGCCACCGGGCCGCGACCGGCACGGCGCACAGATCGACATTCGGCGGCTCAACGGCGCTCCCTGTCATGGGCTTGCGCCTCCCGTGCCGGCTCCCCGATACACCGCCACGCGCAACCTCGTGGCCGGGACCCACACCTCCTGGCTGACACCCGGCGGCGTGCTGCGCCACGCCGTGTCAGCGGCTTCCAGAATCAATGCTTCCATCAGGAGCCGGTGCGCGCGACACCGGAAACCAACGGTGAGGTCCCGTTGCCGCGCCGGGCTCACCGGGGTCTCCAACGGGCAAAGGTCCGGGCATCCGTGTGTGCACTGGAAGCAACAGAGGCAATCCCGGCAACAGTCCGGGATTTCGGAGCACCGGCTGACGAGGAAATCCAAGCGGTCCTGATCCAGCTCGAAACAGGCTGACGCCGGGCGCATGGCGCCAACCCGCACCTGCCGCCGGAGAATGCCGGCTTCCCGCGATTCCAGAAAACAGCCCGTGGCGATATCGCCTGGAACAAGGTTCAGCACGTGGCGAAGCGCATGGCAGTAGCGGCCGTAAAGCGACCCTGGCCGCGTCAGGGATGTTGTGACCGGAACCTGTTGGGCCGCCGCCGCCTTTCGCGCGGCCATGAACCCGGCGACGAAAAGGGATGCGGCCTCGGGGCCGAGTTCCGTCGACCGGTCCGGATTCGCATAGACCGGTTCAAGGCGAATTTCCGCGGGAGCAAACTGGACCATGAAATACGCCGCGATCTCCGCTTGCCGACAGAGGGTTTCCCTCGTAATCGTGGCCCGAATGTGGAAGGTCCGTCCGGCTTCCCGCAAGATCTCCGCCGTCCGGCCAACCCGGGACGACGTCGGACGGCCATCCCTGGCCGGGCGCTGGCGATCCTGCACCTCAGGCGGCCCATCGCAAGAAAGCCCGACGAGGTCAAAGCGGCTGGCCAGCCAGCGGGCCCGGTCTTCCGGCATAACCCCGTTCGTGGCAATGTATGTTTGCAGCGGCACGCCGCAGCTATGCGCCGCGGCTTGCACGATTTCGAGGATATGGTTCGCACGCGATTCGTCCAGCGTGGGTTCGCCGCCGCCGTGGAAGGCGACGGTCAAAGGACGCCGACGCTGCGCGCACGACAGGGCAACCGTTTCTCCCGCAGCCCTGATGGCCCGGTCGCTGATGGGCCGGTCAGGCGCGGCGCCCGGGGCCGCATGGCAGTAGCGGCATCTGAGATTGCAGGCGTTGTTGAGGAAGAGCGTCAGGCATTCCGGAGAGAATGCCGCCTGCGCCCATGCGGCCGCCTCGTTCCGGGCATCCTGCGCCGCCTGAACAAGGCGCGAGGCGGCGCGCCCGGCCATTTCCCGGGACGGGACAGATTCCAAGGCGCCGCTCCGTTCGGCGGAAGAGAGCCGCCCAAGCTGGTTCTCGGCATCGGGCGCGAGGCTTCGCGGCAACACGCACGCCTGGCGGGGCGCGTAGAATACGGCGTACTCGTCCTGCTCGCACTTGAACACCAGCGCCCCGCGCGGGGCAACCCGGAAAAAAACCTGCGCCAGCGGTGGCTGTCGGCAACGAGTCATCGAAAAACCTAATTCCCCGCCATGAGTTCGAAATAGACCCATTCCCCGTGGTGCTCGATATCCAGCGGAAGCTGGCGCCGCAAGCGAGCCTGCTGCCAGCCTGTTCGCAACCGGCGCGGCTCGTCCAAGGACGCCGGATGCACGAACTCAACGCGATCGGCGCTAAAAAGGCAGATGCTCTCCGCCAAGCCGTCTTCGCGCAGCCGCTCGTGGGGCTGGAGGACAAAAGGCGCCAGCAGGCGGCGGCGCCCCCGCATCTGGCGCGCCTTGTTCCGAAGCGAACAATCGTTCACGGCCAAGGGCAGGTTGTCGGTCGCCACCCGCCTCAGCACGGTCCGGACCAGTTCCGAACTGCCGGGATTGACGGAGCACCGATGCCCGTCGGGCATGACACAAGCAACACGCGCTCCGCCCATGCCTTCCGAGTTGCTGCCCGATTCGTAGATCAGCTCGTGAAGGTTCAGATATTTCACCCCGGCATCGGCCCACCGCCGGAGGGAATCAAGAATGAGGCCGGCCTGCTCCGGTATGGCCGGGACCTCCACGGCCACCGCCGGGATGCGGCCGACGGCCTCGCGCAACATGCGCGCAGCGAGGGGATGATGATAGCCGCTGGCCGCGAGATTAAACCGGATCTCGTTCAGACCGGCATCCCCCAGTCTTTCGAGGAGCGTCGGCGAGAGGGTCAGGCCGTTGGTGTAGGCCCAGATGTAGAGACCGGGCAACTCGCGCCGCAAAACCGAAAGCCATTCCAGCACCGGATCGGGATCGAGGAACGGCTCGCCACCCGAGAAGCTCACCCCCTCGATGCCGACGCGAGCGTACCGGGCACACAGCATGTGCAGGTCATCGCCGAGCGCCGAACGCATGGGTCGCAAGACCAAGCCCCGGGGCGTCAGGCAGAACGGGCAACTGAGATTGCACCGCATCGTGACAAAGAGGCAGTCCCAGCGTCCGGCCTTGCATGCCGCGCAGCCGGGCGACAGATCGCCAAGGCGGACGGTCTCACCATCATCTTCCACCCGCGCGGAAGGCGCGCCTTGGCGAAGCCTCTCCACTTGCCCCCGCCATTCCTGCGCTGTCTGCGCTCGCTCCCGGCTGCCCGCTTGAAACAACCGGGCCTGAGCTTGTATCTGCTTCAACGCGTCCGGCATGGGCGCCGCGGCCGGCTCGGATTCTGCGGCGGAAACGCCCGGGATAGCTTTCCCACCGATCATGGCCCGCGCCCGGGAGGGGGGGTTGCGGCATGGATCCCGTCTTGAGTGGCGATGGTTTTGGAACAATCCACGCAGGCGCAGGCGGCGCGGGGAAGCCCATCCCCGCCGCCGGGGGGCGCCTGCTGAAGAGGATTCTTTCCCGACAGAACCGCGTTGAGCATGTCAGAGACCAGCGCCCGGGTAATGTGGCAGCGCTTGGGAACTTCACCTGCCGGCGAAGCGCCATCCATCACCTTGGCCGCGCAGTCTCCCGCGCAGGCAAAGACGCAAAAGCAGTGGGCACATGCCTCCCGGCGCTGCTTGGCCCACGCCCGGATGGCGGCCACGCGCTCTGCGTCCACCACGACGCGGGAGCCGTCCAACGGTATGTGCCCGTAAAAAAACGGGTTGCGGAGCGGATCGCCGGGATGGAGGACCTCGTAGCAGCAGGTCAGGTGGCCTTCCGGGGTCACCCCGAACGTCGGCGCCGGATATGAGCAAAACGAGCTATACACGCCGGAAAGCCTCGCCCCGGAGTAGGATAGTATCCGACGATGGTCCTGCGCCACGCGGCGGGCTTCGCGAAATGCCGCCACGAAGGCCCCGGGGTCCGGCGTCTCGAGTTTCGAACTCGCGGCCCGACCCCTGGAATAGAGCGGTTCCGCGCGGATCGTTCCCGCGTGCGTGTTCCGGCAGATGTGCTCCACGCACTCCGGGAGCAAGGGGAGCGAGTCGCGGGTCACGGTCATCCTCACGGAGTACGCCATCCCCTTGGCCTCGAAGATCCGGGTTGACCTCAGGGTTTCGGCCAATGACGGCCGCCCGCCAACGGCAACCCGATAGCGATCGTGCACGGCTGGAATTCCGTCTATCGAAACGGTGGCATTGTTGATGTGCGTCGCGATATAGTCCGCCTGCTCTTCTGTATAGAACCCGTTCGTTCCGAGCGACAGCACGGGCTTGACGCCGGCCTCGCCACATACGCGCTTGATAAAAGCCACGCATTCCTGGAAGAAAGGCCAGCAGGCGCCCACATCGCCGCCGTGAAAACTGAGATGAAAATCGCGTTGTTGCCGGCGGGCATGCTCGAGCGTGAAGCGAATCGCCCGCTCGAAGACCGGCCGCGGCATATCCCCCCCCTCGCCCCCGCGGCAATAGCAATACGCGCAGCGCAAGGTGCACTGGTGTGAGAGAAAGACCGTGACGCTCGTCGGCTCGAAGGCCTCGGGCCACTGGGGATTGAGGCGGCGCTCCGCGGCGGGCGGAGTCTGGATCAACTGCTCCAGGATCTCCGGCGCCAACCCCACCGCGCGGCCGGCGTCGGCGTTTCCGCCCAGCGCCTGGCGGAAACGGTCCAGGTAGGCCTGGTTCACTTCCATGATCAGGCCTTGAAGCGGCGCATAGAGAATGGACTTGGAGCGGTCGGCGGAAATAAGGAAAACATTCTTGCTGAGCGCCTGCCAGTTAATATCCATTCCCCCTCCGCCCCGGGGCCACCCGGCTCAAGGCCGGGCGAAAGTCCGTCCCCTGTTCGCCCGCTGTTCCTAAGGAGCCGGCGCGAGCGCCATCGCGTAGAAACGTTTCCTCGCAGGGGTTCAGTTGGGATACCAATAGTGGCTATCGGACTGACAGCTGCAAGGGTGATAGGCTTGGCAAGTGCAGGGGTTATGCGTGTTGCACGTACAATGGCCGACGCAACTGCAAACGCCTTCACAGGTGCAGATCGCCACCGTGTTGCAGGTGCACGTGTTCCCCACCCAGGTGGCGTACACCGTGGCGGAATCCGATTCGGGCGTGCAATTGGTCTGGACGACATGGCAAGCGCAGGCGCTGACCGCCTCGCAAGGACAAACGGTGTGGCAGTCGCACCCCCATTGGCACTGGCACGCGACCACGTCGCACGCACATGCGCCCACCGATTCGCAGGGACAGACCGTATTGCAGACACACGAGTCGCCGCCCCCGCTCTCGCAGCCGCCCAGCACGGTGACCAGGGCCGCCGCGCCGACCGTCGCCACGGTTCCCTTGACAAAGGTTCTCCGGTCCATGGTTGCGCCGGTTGACACGGGAAGCTGGGCAATTCGAAACACCTTCGGCGCTTCCGATTCCCGATCTTTTTCGCCTTCCGCGCTCATGCTAGCCTCCCCATTCATGGCAGACCGTTTTGCCTCCCACCCGACGTGTTTCCCGGCACAAACTCGTGTCAACACAGGCGACACTTCTCTTTTAAGCTGAATTCCTATTGTTTTGCGTAAAGGAACGCAAGAACTATTCTGAACTATTTTTGCCACCCTGATCTTAGGCTTGACGGTCTTTGTTTTGTGCGCTTATGTCAGACCTGCGGAAAGGCCTTAAAGCCATCGGTTCGATTCGGGACAGGGAAGCAGCAACATGCGGAAGAACAAGACCAACAGGCGGCCAACCCATATCCTTTGCGTCTGCCACGCCAACCTGCATCGCAGCCCCACCGCCCAACGTGTCCTGATAGAATTATTGAAGTCTTGGGGCGGCCGGGTGTATGACCCGTTTGCCCCCGCGAGGGATCACGGCTTCGAGGTGGTCTCGGCCGGCGTGCATGCCGATGACGAATGCAATCAAATGGACATCGCCATGGGCCGGCGGGCGGACGTCATTTTCGCGATGGATGCGTCCGTGGCTGACAAACTGATCTCCCTCTATGGCGTTCCCCGGGCCAAGCTTATTGCCCTGAATATTCCCGATACCTTCCGGGAAAACGATCCGCGGCTTGTGAAACAACTGACGCTCATCCTGGCGCGTTTCCGCCGCCGGCTGACAAAAAGGCTGACGCGATCAAGGCGGCGTCAGATTTCCACGGCGGCCAGCTTGGGCGGACGGCCTATCCCGCGACCCCCTTCTTAACCGAACAGCTCGCGGCGGGAGAGCGCGGACTGCCGGCGATGTTGAGCAATGTTCCAACCGCCCCCAGCATGGCGATGAAGCCCAGGCTGTCTTGACTGACAAAGGGAAGCGCCACTCCGCGGAGAGGCAGCCAGTGGAAGACGACGGCGAAATGAACCGCGGCCTGTGCCGCGATGAACGCGCAGATCCCGCACCCCAGCCAGCGGCCGAAAGCGTCCGGAGCGCGGCGGCTGAGATGGAACCCCGCCGCCACGAACACGGCCAACAATGCCGCGACGACCAGCAGGGCGACCCATCCGAGCTCCTCCCCCAGAACCGCCGAAATAAAATCGGCGGATGCTACGGGAAGATAATATTGAATGGCCGCGCTTTGCCCGAGCCCCAGCCCACGCCAGCCGCCGCCCTCGATGGCCGCCAAGGGCAGCCAGCGGCTTGCAGCGCTCGAGCAGTCGCTGCAAAAAAAAGCAAGCATTCTCATCAGGCGAACGGGACTGTGCAGCAGCAGGAAGAAAGCCCCGACCGCCTCCAGGCCAAACGCCATCAGCACCCATGAACGCCGCTGTCCGGCCAACAGCAGCACAACCAGGGCGGTCAGGTTCAGGATCAATGCGGCGCTGAAATCTGGCTTGACGAGCAACAACACGCTGCTAACGGCGACAAACCCCAACGCCACCAGCACTCCGCGGGAAGACGTGTTAGGAGCCAGAACCGCCGCAAGGAAAAGCGCCATGGCCGGGCCGGCAAGCTCGGAGGGGTTCAAGCGCAAAGGCCCTATCGGCAAGGCGCGAGGCATGCCCGGCGCCTTCCATCCGAACGCCGGGATCAAAACGAGCGCTAACAAAACAAGCGTCGTAAAAGCAAGAAGAGGCGCCAGCGGGCGAAGCTTCCGGTAATCCAATCGGGCCATCGCCAGTAAAGCCGCCAGTCCCGTCGCAAGGGACGCCGCATAACGCAAAACCAGCCGGGATGAACCGCCGGGCGCCAGGTCGTATGCCAGCCAGGCGGAGCCAACGCTGAACGACATCACCAGCCCGATCCCCAGCAAACCCGCCACGCAACCCCAGAGAAGAAACAAGCCTCCTTGATGGCCTTCTTCACAAGGCGACATGTTCACGTCCAATTCCGGGCCCGACCCGGCCAACGGCTTCTGTTTCATCCGACCAAGGCCGAAGGAGTGCGATTCCACGCGTCATTTATCGGAATCCTTTTTCGATGGCGCCGGCGCTTGCCCGGCGGGCTTGGGCGCTTTCACCGCATGTATTTCGGGCGGCGCCTCAGGCGCGGAAATTTTCATCGTCTGATCAACAGCCGGCGCATTCGTGACCGCGGCCTTCGGCGGATTCGTCTCCGCAACCGAAGCCGTCGGCTCGACCACGGGGACCTTGGGCGACAAGGGAAGTTCCGCCGCCATAACCTTCGGAGAAGGATGTGGCGCCTCGGGCGTAAACCGCCCAGGCGGCGGAGGCTGCGCCCGTGGCGGCGGCTGATAAACCGGCCTGTAAGGCGGCGGTATTTTGATTTGTTTCATGATCCGCTGTGTTTCGCGATTGGCGGCGTCGGCCTTCGGCCTATCGCCTGCCATGGCAAGCGATAGGGCGACCGGCATCAGGCATACCACGAGGACGCATGGAACTGTTGTTTTCACGATTTTCGTTGCCTCCCGGCTCGAATCCAATGACGGATAGAACCTTGGTCCCGATGCCGCCAGCGCCCCTCGGGAACCATGCCTTACTTGGCTTCAGTCTATACCTGGAAAGACAAACGTCAATATCTATGATCAAAACTTTTACTCTTTGCATGTTGACACTCCCCTGGATAAAGAGGAAAATTTTAATTATATGTTATAGCAAGCCAAAGAAATATATGCATTCTGGTTTTGCCATCGATTGCCCGATGGACGGCGTTCTTGACCCAAATGACCGGATGCTGCTGGATAAAGTCACAGGGATTGCCGGGCGCCGGCTTCGATTGCGCGCAGGGAACACCCCCTTCAGGAGAACATCGAATGAAGCCAGAAAAAAACCGGGCGGGCCGGAGGAGCAATGCATTTTGGCGTTGGATATTGGGCGGCATATTAGCGCTGGGGGTCGTTCCGGCGGTGGCGGCGGCCACCCTCTCATGCCTGATCGATGATCATACGCGACCGCTCCCCGGCCCCTTGCCGGCCGGATGGTACTACAACGCTACCGGCGGCGACCGCGGCATGCTGTCGGATATGATCGGGGATCCGAACGGCTGCGCGGAATATACGCGCGCGTCGTCCACCAGTTATCGGGCCACCGTCAAACGCCTGACAGGATCGCACCTCTGGGAATACGCGGGGATGTGGTATGCCCTTTCGCATCCCATCGCCGTTAAACAGTCCTATCCGGCGACGGCGCTGTTTCCCGCCGCGATTCTGCCGGCCTATCAGCCCCAACTTATCGGCATGGAGGTGGTCGTCAACGCCATCCAGTCCCCTGACGGCCGGTCCGACTTGAGCTTTAACATCGAGGTCAAAGGCTTTGACGGAGACAACGCCGTGACGCGATTCGCGAAATCCTGGTCCGGCGCGGACTTGCAGGGAAGCTACCCAAAAACATTCTCGGTCACGTGGGACCCCGCCACGCTGGGTTCGGTGTCCTATGTGAGCTGGCTGCTGGACCGAGCCGTGCCGGACGACTCCATCGAAGTCGACAGCGTCCGCCTGCTGGCGGCGATGCCCGACCTCGACATCCGCGACGAAGCCTTCGTGACATCCCTGGCGATGCTGCTGGATAATTACGATCCGACGACCGGCATGCTCGGCGATCGATCAAACTTTCCGTCCCGGGATTTCGAAAACGTAACCGCCGCGGCCAAGCTGGTGAAGCTGTTGGCTTTTGGCATCGAGGCCGGCGTGTGCGATCGGGCCGGGGCCACGGCCATTATCACCCACATCGCCCGGACCCTGCTGGAGGTGGTGCCGGCGGGGCCGGCCGGCATAGACGCGCTTTGGCCGCATTTCACCAAAGGCGGCGGCACACAGGCCGCATCGGGGAGCGAATGGGCATCCGGCGACACGGCCTACGCCCTGCTGGATCTGGCCGTGGGCCTGCAGCTGGTCGGCGATCCAACCCATCAACTGCCCGCGGTCCAAGCGCATCTGCGGGCAATTCGGTGGGATCTGCTGAAGACGGCGGACGGCGGCTTCAGCCACGGCTATGACACGAACGGGGTCATGCTCGCTTCGGCTTGGAAAGGATTCGGCACGGAATATCTCGGGGTTGCCCTCGCAGCGCTGGCCGGCGGCAACGTGATGGGCGCCATGGGGCCGCCGCCGACGGATAACGGTTGCGGATTCATCCTGCACGCCGGCTATCCCCTGGTGCCATGCGGCGCCGACTGCTGGACAAACGACTGGCCGCGCCTGCGCTGGGAGGATTCCGTGGCGCAGACCGGCTGGTACGCCTCCGTGTCCAACTCGAATCCGCGCCTGAGCCAGCTAGGCCTGTTCGGTTTGTCCGCCGCGGAGCGGCCCGAGGGACACGACGCCACAAATCACAACGAACGGTTTCCAAGCTACAGCAGCAACTGCTATCAGGCCTACGGGATCGGCGGCCGGTATACGCCTCCCAACGACGGCGAGCACAACATCGTGGTCCTGCACTATTCCGCCATGGTGGCCGATCTGCAGCGCACCGCGGCCACGCAGATGTGGGCCCGGCTCAAATCCATGGGCATCGTGTCACCGCTCAACAACCTCGAATCCATGAGCGTGAATCCCGCCACGGGGACGATCGAGGAAATAAATTATCTCAAGGGCAGCTGGAATCTGGCGCTTCAGGCCGAGGGATGGGCCTGGACTTATCCGGCCGTGGCCCGGGCCGCTTACCAGGCGGTGGCGGAACTGCCCGCCCTGGCCCGGGCGTGGCAGACTCTGTTCCCGGCCGCCACGGTCGCGCCGCGCCCGGTCGCCGCCGACTTCGATGACGACGGCTTGGCGGACCCGGCCCTGGTGACTTCGAACGGCTGGTATGTCTGCTTGAGCGGGCAACGCTACGCCGCGCAGGGGCCGTTTGCCATGCTGATGGCCGACGCCACCCCCCTGGCCGCCGATTTCGACGGCGATGGCAAGGCGGATCCATTCATGATCAATTGCATCCAGTGGACGGCCTGGCTCAGCGCTTATGCCTACACCTCTATAACGGGCGACCTGGGCGTATTTCCCGGCGCCGCCTCCCTCGGTGGCGACATGGATGGCGACCGCATCGGCGATGTCGCCGCCTACACTCCCAGCGGATGGACGGCCTGGATGTCGCGCGCCGCCTACGCGGAGGCCGGTCCATTCCCGCTGACCCGAACCAACGCGACCCCGGTGCTGGCTGATTTCGACGGCGACGGACTCGCAGATCCCGCCGTGGTCACCGCCGCGGGCTGGACGATCTGGCCAAGTTCCCATGGCTATCCGGCCTGCGGGCCCTATCCCCTCCTTGCTGACGGCGGTGTGCCGCTCGCCGCTGATTTCGACGGCGACCGCCGGGCTGACCCGGCCATGGTCAAAGACGGGGTCTGGACAGTCTGGCTATCGGGCCAGGCCTATGTCGCCTGCCAATGGTCGCCCGGCTCGGCTGATGACGAGGGAACCATGTCCATCGCCGGAACCTACGATGCCATCGCCGCCACGGCCAAGTCAGGGGGCGGCGCTATTTATCGGTCCAACGCCGGGTCAGGACAGGTTTGGCATCTTGACCAAGGCCAGACCCTCCGATTCGATTTCTCGAACGCGGCCCGGCAGCATTACCTGCTGGTTGTGCGCTACAGCAATGATGACCTGGGAACCGGCGATACCGTGTCCGTGCAGGTCAACGGGACGCCTGTCGACAGTTTCACGACGCAGGACACGGGGAATTGGGGCCACGGCTGGAACGTCTTCGTCAACACCCCCCCGATCCCGCTCGGCGAGTTGTCCGGAACCTGTTCGGTCGGGCTGCAAATTCTGACCAGCGATGGCTACGGCGTGGATTTCGACACCCTGGTCCTCATCCAGCGCCTTGACTAACGCGGCGCCTTGGCCGCAACCAAATTTTTCACCCTTGTCGTCAGACACCCGTGCACGACGGGGTCGCCCGCCGCGTTAGCTTGAAAGATATCTTGTTATTTATAGCGGTTTCGGAAAGATAAGGCACTAATACGGCACCCCCCGACCGGTTACCGTTGAGCGTGGCCGAACAACAGCAGGCTGGATATTAGCCCGGTGGATACACCTGCCCAACAGCTGGAAGCGGTGAAACAAGGCGATGTCCTGGCGATCTCGATCCGGGGACGCTGGGACACTTCGGCGGACATCCCCGCATTCCCGGCCGACCAGATGGAGGGCGTCACCTCGGTGGTCTTCACCTCCGACGGGCTGACGTCGTGGGATTCGTGCCTGCCGGTCTTCATCCTCAAAGCCGACGCGTACTGCCGCCGGCGCCAGGTGGCCCTGGACCTCTCCGGCCTGCCGGCCGGCGTCCGGGCGCTGGTCGCGTTGGCCCAGGCGGTGCCGGAGCGCGCCGGCGCGCGCCGCACAAACGCCGGCACCGGATTTTTTACGACCATCGGCAAGTATTCCCTGGACATTAGCGCTTCGTTCGCGGGCGTCCTCGATTTTTCCGGCAAGCTGGCGCTGGCGCTCGGGCGGATGTTCCGGGGCAGGGTCCGCTTCCGCCGGGTGGACTTGTTCGAGGCGCTGGCCGAGTCCGGGCCGCAGGCCCTGGGGATCGTCGGCATGATCAGCGTGCTGGCCGGGACGATCCTGGCGTTCCTGGGGTCGGTCCAGCTCAAGCTGTTCGGCGCCGAGATTTTCGTCGCCAACCTGGTGGGCATCGGCACGGTGCGGGAAATGGGCGCGCTGATGACCGCGGTCATCATGACGGGGCGCACCGGGGCGGCCTTCGCGGCGCGCCTGGGCACCATGCAGGTGAACGAGGAGATCGACGCGCTCCGGACCCTGGCCTTCGACCCGATGGAGTTCCTCGTGCTCCCCCGCGTCATCGCCCTGACCCTGATGATGCCGCTCCTGACGATCTACTCGGACATCCTGGGCCTCCTCGGGGGCGCGCTGATCGGAGTCGTCATGCTTGACATCACGCCGGTCCAGTATTACATCCAGACCAAGGCGGCCGTGCACCTGGGCGGCATCGCCTCCGGCCTGATCAAGAGCGCGGTCTTCGGCCTGCTGATCGCGGTGTGCGGGTGCCTGAACGGCATCCGCTGCGGGCGGAGCGCGATGGCGGTGGGCGAAGCGACGACCCGGGCCGTCGTGTCGGGAATCGTGTGCATCATCATCGCCGACTGCCTGCTGAACGTCGTGTACATCCTCATCGATTTTTAACGCGGACGGTGCGCATGCCAAGGAGTGTCCCCGCGAATCACGCGAAGGAACGCTGATCGTTACAGGAAATCTTTTTCGTTCGTGCCCTTTCGAGGGTTTCATGGTTAAGGTTCAAGCGTCGATGCTGGTTGTTGATTGCTGTTCCCGACGGGCCAGGCACCATGAGCGCAACGCCTGAAAACAACAAGAAGGACATCCCGCACATCGCCGTGGAAAACCTCGCCATGGCCTACGGGGATTTCCTGATCCAGAGGGACCTGACCTTTTCCGTCAAGCGCGGGGAGGTGTTCATCGTCATGGGCGCCAGCGGCTGCGGCAAAAGCACCCTCCTGCGGCACCTCGTCGGCCTGAAAGAACCGGCGAAGGGCCGGGTGCTCATCGACGGGGAAAACCTGTGGGATCAGGACGAGGCCGGCCAGCACAAGTTGCTGCGCAAAATGGGGGTGACGTTCCAAGGCGGCGCCCTCTGGAGCTCGATGACCTTGATGGAAAACGTCGCCCTGGCGCTGGGGGAATACACGAGGCTCGGCCCCGGCGACGTCGAGGAGCTGGCGGCCTACAAGCTGGCGCTGGTCGGGCTCAAGGGGTTCGAGCGCTATTACCCCTCGGAAATCAGCGGCGGCATGCAGAAGCGCGCCGGGCTGGCCCGCGCCATGGCCCTGGACCCCGAGCTGCTGCTCTTCGACGAGCCCTCCTCCGGGCTGGACCCCATCAGCGCCCGGCTGCTCGACGACCTGATCCTCGAACTGAGCCACAGCCTCGGCGTGACGATCGTCATCGTCACGCACGAGCTGGCCAGCATCTTCGCCGTGGGCACCAACTCGGTCTTCCTGGACTCGGAAACCAGGACCCTGCTAGCGCAGGGCAATCCCAAGGATCTGCTCCGGAATTGCACGAACCCGAAAGTCAGCGCCTTTTTACGGCGCGGCCGGGCCGCGTTCGCCGACGAAACCCTCAACCCGAAACCAGCGGAAGGCTTATGTTAAGAAAAATAATCAACCCGGCCATGGTGGGCGCCTTTGTGTTTGGCGGGGTGGCCCTGGCTGTCGCAGCCGTGATCGTCTTCGGCAAGGGGGCGTTCCTGGAAAGGAAATACACCTGTGTGCTCTACTTCGACGAAAGCATCGACGGCCTGGATGTCGGCTCGCCGGTCGATTTCATGGGCGTCCGCATCGGCAATATCGTGTCCATCGGCCTGATCGTGGACACGGGCAACAGCAACGCCTGCCTGCGCCCGATCACGATCGCGATCGACGGCAGCCGTGTCACGTTCGCCGGGACAGAGGACGTGACATCCGGGATCGACGAGTGGATAGAGACCGTGATCCAGCAGAACGGCCTGCGCGCCCAGCTGGCCACGCAAAGCATGCTGACCGGCAAGCTGAAAATACAGCTCGCCCTGCGCCCGGAAACGGCGATCAACCGCAAAAATATCCCCGGGCCCCTGGTTGAAATCCCCACCATTCCCTCGACCCAGGCCACGATCTGGAACACTTTCGAACAGATGCAGGTGGACGCCCTCATGGCGGACATCCGGCAAACCGTCAGCGGCATCAACAAGCTCGTGAACAACCCGGAAACCAGCGCCCTGCTGACCAACCTGAACGCCACCCTCATCCGGCTGGACGGAACCCTGGCCGAGGCCGACCGCTTTCTCAAGGATTCCGGCGCGGCCCTTCAGAGCGTCGCCCAGGACACGAAGCCCCTGCTGCACAAGGCCTTCGGCTCGCTGGACAAACTGGACGGGGCCCTGACCAACACCACCCGGTTCATGGTGTCCCTCGAGTCCAAGACCGCGCCAATCCTGGAATCCGTCACCGAGGCCACGACCCGGCTGAACACCATGCTGGACGAGCAGTCGCCGATCCAGATGGCCACCCTGGAATCCCTG
>CAZVVD010000055.1:17342-23736 GCA_964630555.1 uncultured Verrucomicrobiota bacterium
CACCACGCCACGGAGGACATCGCCATCATGCGCTCCCTGGCCAACCTGACCGACTACCTGCAGCGCCACCCCGAAGCCCTGATCAAGGGAAAAAAATAGCGTTGGGTTCGCCAGGCATGGCGAGCACCGGCATCAATACACTATACTCCCGGTCATTCCGGACGCAGCCAAGGATCTCTTTCTGAATGCTCAACCACGAAACACTCGAAATGACACGGAAAAGATGCGGTCCAGATTTGGCCTGCTCAACTCGCGCACCTCTGATGTGCGTTCTTCCCGTTCATGTCCTTCATGCCTGTATTCCATGGCAACAAAGGCTTTCAAATCAATGAGAGCGGCCGCCTGGGGGAAAACCTGATATGAAAACAATGAACCTAGCCGACCTGGCCCGCGCCCTGGTCCTGGTCCTCGGCCTGCTGGCCGCCGGTGGCTGCGGCACCAGTCGCGAAGCGCGCTTTTTCGAGCTGCCCACGCCCCTTCGCCTCGAGTCCGGGCAGCGCCTCAACCTGGCCGATACCCGCCAGCGGATTGGGCTCCTGCCGGTCAAGCTGGCCGCGTATCTCAACGGCCCGCAGATCGTGACCCGCGTGGGCGACGAGGAAATCCGCCTGGACGAGTTCAACCGCTGGGGCATCCCCCTGGCCGACAGCGTGGCCGCCGTCCTGGCCCTCGCCATGCTCGAAGCCCTGCCCGGCACGTACATCGACGTCTTTCCCTGGTCGGGTGGCAGCGCTTTCGACTACCAGGTGCGGGTGGAGATCGGCCGGTTCGACGGCACACTTGGGAAGAGCGCGTCCTTGAACGCGCAATGGACCGTCGTCCGCGGACGCAATCCCGAGGCGGTGGTCGCCCGGAACCTTGTGCACTACAGCCAGCCGGTGGAAGGCAAGACCTACGAAGCCCTGACCCGGGCGATGTCCCGGTTGATTGTCCTGCTGGCCAACGACATCAGCACAGCCATCCGCGGAATCTGAGTTCGCCCACCGGCGCCCAGCGCCAGAAGGAGGAAAACCAACCATGAGCACGCGCGAGTCGCTGCTGGAGCACATCAACGCCTTGGAGATCATCGACACCCACGAGCACCTGCCGCGCGAGCAGGACCGGAACCCCAAGGCGAACCTTTTCGAGGAATGGCTGTGTCATTACTTCTCCTGCGATCTGGTCTCGGCGGGCTTGTCCGAGGCCGACTTGGCCAAGGCCCGCTGCGGCAAAGAGGACCTGCTCCGTCGCTGGGACCTGCTGGAGCCCTACTGGCAGGCGGCCCGGTCCACCGGCTACGGCCGGGCGCTGGCCCTGGCGGCGCGCGATCTCTACGGTATCGACCCCATCGACCGCGGCACGATCGTGAAGCTCAACGACGCCTTCTGCGCCGCGCGCGACAAGGGCGGCCACTACCATTACGTCCTCCGGGAAAAATCCCGGATCGCGCTTTCGATCGTGGATTTCGGCATGCCCAAGCTGACGGCCCAGGACGACCCGCACTTCGTCGCCGCCCTGCGGGTGGACCCCTTCCTCATGCCGGCGCACCCGCGGAACCTGCGGGCGCAGGGGGAGGAGGTCGGGGTCAAGGTCCACACCCTCGAGGACTGGGAGGAGGTCGCGCGCCGCCACATCGAGCGGGCCTTCCAGCCCGGCTCCCGGACGGTCTGCCTCAAGGCCGGCGTGGCCTACCTGCGCTCCCTGCGCTTTGACAAGGCGCCGCGGGTCGACGCCGAAAAGGCGTTCCTGGAGCTCTTTTCCGACCGGACCCTGCCCGACTGGCGCCCGGCGCTGCGGGCGGGCCCGGCCCTCGAGAATTACATGATGCACGCCGTCTGCCGGATCGCCGACGCGCGCGGCCTGCCCTTCCAGATCCACACCGGCCTGCAGGAGGGCAACGGCAACGTCATCTACGACTCCAACCCCGCCCTGCTCAGCAACCTGTTCCTGGAATACCGGGACGTGCGCTTCGATGTCTTCCACATGGGCTATCCCTACTGCCTGGAGCTTTCCAACCTGGCCAAGAACTTCCGCAACGTCAATATCGACATGTGCTGGGGGCACATCATTTCCCCCGAGGCCGCCCGGCGCGCCCTGGCCGAGTGGCTCGACGCTGTGCCCGCCAACAAGATCAGCGCCTTCGGCGGGGACTATTGCTTCGTGGACGGGGTCTACGGGCACCAGAAACTGGCCCGGGAAAACGTCGCCACCGTCCTGGCCGCCAAGGTGGCGGACGGCTCGTTCGACCTCGACCGCGCGCGGGAAATCGCGACCTGGCTGTTCGTGGACAACCCCGTCCGCATCTTCGGACTGGAAAAATTCGTGGCCGCCGCGCGCGCCGGGGCGGCGCCGGCCGCCGCCGCTGAGCCGCCTGCCTAATCCGCCGGGAGGAACGCCATGACCAGCCGCGAACGCGTGATCCGCACCGTCCGTTTCCAGGGCGCCGACCGCCTGCCCTATGACCTGCCGGAGCCCTACGGCACCGATTTCGCCTGGGTCGGCATGGATCCCAGCCCGGACGCCCGTCCGCCCAACGGGCCGGACGAGTGGGGCGCGGTCTGGAAGAACATCGGCGTCTGCCAGCTCGGCGAGGTGCAGGATTTCCCCATCAAGGACTGGTCCGACTTTGACCGCCTGCGGGCGCCGGATATCCGCGACCCGCGCCGCTGGGGCGGGCTGGACGGCGCGCGCCGGCGCGCCGGCGACAAGTTCCTGCTCGCCGGTGGCATCTCGATCTACGAGCGCGTCCATTTCCTGCGCGGCCTCGAGAACACCTGGTGCGATATCCACGAGGCCCCGGACCGGCTCGGGCAACTGCTCGACCTGCTGACGGAGATGAACCTCTACGCCGTCGGGCGCTACGCCGGGGCCGGGGCGGACGGCTATCTCTTCTGCGACGACTGGGGGCTGCAGAACCGGCTGATGATTGCCCCGGACTCCTGGCGCGCGCTCTGGAAGCCGCGCTACGCCCGCATTTACCGGGCCGCCCGCGAGGCCGGGATGCTGACCTTCCTGCACAGCTGCGGCTACATCGTGGACATCCTCGACGACCTGATCGAAATCGGCCTGGACGTGATCCACATGGACCAGCAGGAGAACATGGGCCTCGAGCTGCTCGGCCGGCGCTTCGGCGGGCGGATCACCTTTTTCGCGCCCGTGGACATCCAGAACACCATGGCGCGGGGCGCGCCCGACGACATCCGCCGCTACTGCCGCGCCATGGCCCGCCATCTGGGCCGGCCCGGGGGCGGCTTCATCCCCCGCTGGTACAGCGATCCCCGCGGCGCGGGCCACCGCCCGGAGGCGATCGACGCCATGTGCGGCGAGTTCGTCAAGCTCAGCCGGGAGGCCGGCGCCCCTTCCTGATGCCGGCGGCTGAGATCCGACAGGCAGCGGGCATCCCGCCGCCCTTCTGCCCTCCGGGCTTGCATCATCCCGTTCCCATCGGCCGGCGGGAATGCCGGCCCCCCGGCCGGCGCCGGCCTGCGCTCCGGAAATAAAGGGACATGCCCATGACAAATTGAGTTGACGATCGTCAACTCAATTTGTAATCCCGGCGAAGTCCGGATCAAGGGTGCGCGCAAGACAACGGGGAGGCGTGAACCGGAATTGAACCGGTGTACCAGGTTTTGCAGACCCGTGCCTAACCTCTCGGCCATCACGCCCTGAAAGACGGGGCGGCGCTGGACCGGAGTCCGGGCCGCAAGGAGCATGATAGCCGCCGCCCCGCCAAGATCAACTTGTTTTTTTCCGCCGCCCGCCGTAAAAGGCAGCCGTGAACCCCCAGCATGCCAAGTCGGTCTGGCGGCGGAACCGGCGCGCGGTGACGGTTTCCGACCGGGCCATCTTTAACATCGCCATCCCCATCATCCTCTCCTCCGCCACCGGCACCCTGCTGAACCTGGTGGATACCATCATGGTGGGGCAATACGGCGCCGACGCGCTGGCAGCGGTCGCCATGGCCGGCACGGCCCTGGGCATTTTCGGGGTCTTTGCCGGCGCCCTGGGCGTGGGCCTGACCGCCGCGATCGCCCGGGCGCTGGGCGAGCGCGACGAGCGCAAGGCCGGGCAACTGGCCTGGACCGGCGTCGCCGCCGGCCTGGCCTTCGGCGTCCTGGTGACCTTCCTGTGGGTGTTCCTCAACACCCCGATCCTGGTTTTTCTCGGCGCCCGCGGCGACCTGCTGGCCCAGGCGGAGATCTATCTCGGGCTCGTCAAATACACCCTGGCCTTCGGAATCCTCAACGGGATGTGGAATAGCATCCTCAACGCGAACTCCTACACCCGGCCGCTGATCACCTACACCCTGATCGTGAATCTCGTTCACCTGGCAGGCAACTATCTTCTCATTTACGGCCACCTGGGCTTCCCCCAATGGGGCGTCAAGGGCGCGGCCGTGTCCTCGGTGACGGCCACCGTGGCGGGACTCGCCTTCGCCGTCTGGGTTGCCTGGCAAAACCGGCGCCGGCTGAAGTTGAACCATTTCGCCCGGCTGGGGGAACAGGCCCGGCTGATCGGCCCGATGTTCAAGCTCGCCCTGCCGACCCTGATCGAGTGGGGGGTCTGGACGGCCGGCATTTTCATCGTCAACAAGCTCATCGCGGCCTACGGCCCCAAGGCGATCGCGGTGTACCACATCGGCATGAAAATCCAGGGCGTCTTCATGCTGGCCCTCACGGGGTTCATGACCGCCTCAATCACCCTGGTAGGCCGGTCCTTCGGGGAAAAGAACGCCTACCACATCCACGCCTGGAACCGGCGGCTCGTGACCCTCTCGCTCCTGATCACCTCGGTCGGGACCGTGCTCTGCTTCGCCTTCCCGCATGCCGTCATGCGGGTGTTCATGAACGCGCAGGATCTGGCCAACCTGACGGTGCCGGTGCCGCTGGTGATGTTCCTGTGCGGGATCATGCTCCCCTTCCGCACGATCAATATCATCTACTCCAGCGCGCTGCGCACCATGGGGGACATCGTCTACTTCGCCAAGGTCCAGCCCCTCGGCCTGGCGCTCATGGTCAGCTTCTCCTGGCTGTTCCTGAACACGCTGGGGCTGGGGGTCTGCGGGGTGTTCTACGCCATGCTGATCGACGAGGTCACCCGGGCCACGCTGGTGATCCTGCGCTTCCGGGCGCTGAGCTTCCGCTATTTCCTGGATTTCCACAGGGACCAGGTCCATTCGGCGTGAGCGCCGGGGCCGGACCGTCCGCCGGCTGTTTCGCAGGGGCTCCGGCGTCTCGCGGCGCAGCGGGATCACAGCGACCATCCGGCCCGTGTTGGAATCCGGGCGGCAAATCTCATGCTGCGCATCGCCAGATGTTGGCGAACCGGCCGCCTTGACCGGAACACTCATACGGCGCGAGGTGTTTATCGATCGCTCGGGCGCAAGATCGCCCCATCGTCCGAGCGTCACAAACTCCTCTACAGCAATTTGATATGATGCCAACAAAAAACCGGATTCTTTCTTGCGTTTTTTTTACTTATTGACTAAGATGTCAACAGTCTCAATATCTTTCCTTTGATGGAACCTGACCACCATTTCACGACACTTCAACATCAATCAGGAGGGAAAAGTCATGCCGAATCTGCCACGTAGATGGGCGGGAAACCTGATGGTTGGAATGCTGGCCTTGGGAATGCTGGGCAGCGGCGCCAGCGGAGCCACGACGTATTATGTTAACGACTCTTCCGGTAACGATGCCAATGCCGGAACAAATCAGGATTTGTCGAAGAAAACCATCCAGGCTGCCATTGATGCGGCCATGGACGGGAACGGCGACATCGTGCAAGTGGCGGCCGGCACCTATACCCTGACAAATCAAATCACGATTGGCAAGGGAGTCGTTGTTATAAGCGCGAGCGGAATGGCGGCCACGACGGTCAACGGCGGCGGGGTGACCCGCTGTTTTAATCTCAACAACGCGTCAGCCGTGGTTGACGGATTCACGATCACCAATGGATATAATAATAACGATTGGCGCGGCGCCGGCGTATTGATCAATGCGGGCGGCACCTTGAAGAACTGCATCATCAGCGGCAATATCCTCGACAAATATGACACGGGCGGCGGGGTAGCCATCATTTCTGGGGGACTGGTTTCCAATTGCGTCATTGCGGGAAATACGGCGAATGATGGCGGAGCCGGCGTTTCCATGGATGCCGGAACCGTGCGCAACTGTACGATCAGCGAAAACACGCTTTTCTCCGGCAACGGTTGGGGGGGCGGCGTGCGGATCGCCGGCGGCACGCTGCGGGATTGCGTGATTTCCAGAAATAGCGCCAACTGGGGTGTGGGGGTCAGTTGCGAAGGCGGCACGGTCTCGAACTGCACGATCAGCGGCAATGTCGGTTCCGGAAATGGCGGCGGCGGCGGGGTGCGCATCAACGGCGGCACGGTGCGGGATTGCGCGATTTTCGG
>CAZVVD010000056.1:0-1141 GCA_964630555.1 uncultured Verrucomicrobiota bacterium
TGGTAGTCGCCGGCGGCGGGGTCCACGAAGAGCGGGTCGGCGCTCAGATTTCCGGCGGCGGCGCCCGCCGCCCAGGCGTCCTGGCAATCCGTGAAGGCCACGCCGGCGGACGCCCCGTTCAGGATGCCTCCCAAGTCATTGCCCCAGAGGATCGAGTCACGCACGTCCAGTCTTCCCCCGCTGGCTAACAGGCCCCAACCGCCATTGTGCGCCAGGGTACAGTGGGCGACCGTCACGGTTCCTCCAAGCGCCAGGAGGCCGTCGCCGGCGCAGCCGGCTACGAGGCAATTCGTGAGCGCCAGCCGGCTGACCGAACCGGTGGCATAAATGCCCTGCTGCCGGCAGTTCCGCAGTTCGAGGCCCCGGGCCGTGATGCCCGAGTTTTCCAGGCGCATGCCCTGGGCCGACGCCAACGGGATGCCTCCGCAGTCCATGCGGCAGTCGGCCAACTGCCCGGTAACCCCCAGGCCGTACAGCACACTGCCGCGCCGATCACCGCTGTTATAGGCGTAGCAGCGGTCAGCCGCGCAATTGGAAATGACCAGGGAGTTGACCCCCGAGGCATATAGCACGCCGCCGAAAGCCACCCCGCCGCCCCCGCCGGTGCGGACCGCGCAGTTGGTGAACTCGCATCCGGCCAGCCGGGCTCCACCCCGCAACAAGCTCACGGCGCCGCCGTATAAATTGGCCGAGTAGTCCCAAGACGGGTAAAGCAAATAGCAGGTCTCGAACCGGCAGTTCTCGATCTCGGCCTCGGCGTCGGCGCTGTAGATGGCGGCCCCGTAGCCGGCGCTGTAAATCGGGTTGCGCATGAAGTTGGTCTGGAACTCCGAGTCCCGCACGACGAGCGATACGCCCGAGTAAAAGATCGCCGCTCCCTGCCCGCTCCCGTTGCTGATCACGTTGTCGGCGAAGACGCTCTCCTCCACCCGCAGGGTCCCCCCCGCCGAATAGATCCCGGCACCGTAGCCCGTCCCCGGGTTGGTGATCATGTTCCCGCGCACCGCGCAGTTGCTCAGCGTCGCGTGGCAGCCCGCCAAGTACAGCCCGGCCCCCGATCCGCTGCCGCCGATCCGCCCGTTCACGAAGCCCAGCCCGCTGAAAACCAGACGCCCCTTGTTCACCGCCGAAAAAATCCGGG
>CAZVVD010000056.1:1241-23596 GCA_964630555.1 uncultured Verrucomicrobiota bacterium
GCACCCCGCCGCGCGCGGCGCCGGCCGAGGCGCTATAGGAGAAGCTATTGGTGGCTGAGCAGCCCGAAATCTCCAGCGGGTTCACCCTGAAGGTGTAAATGGCCCCGCCGTGCGAGTCCCCGCCCCCGCCGCCGTGGGCCCGGACCGAGCAATTGTCGAACGCACAGCGGGCGACCTGCGCGCTGCCGCCCGACAGGTAGACGGCCCCGCCGTAGCGCTCCGCGGAATACGACCCCGACGGCCAGAGCACGCAGCAGTTGGTGAAACGGCAGTCCTCGATATCGGCCGAGTTCGCCGCGCAGCATACGCCTCCCCCGTATCCCTTGGCGTACATGGGCAGGCTGATCAAATGTCCGTCAAACAGGCATCGCGCCAGCGTCATCGCCGTGCCCGAGAAGTAGAGTCCCGCCCCGCGCCCCCCGCCATTGGTGATCGCGTTGTTGGAGAACACGCAGTCGGCCGCCCGCAGGGTCCCTCCTACCGAATAGATCCCGGCGCCGTAGCCCGTCCCCGGGTTGACGATCATGTTCCCGCGCACCGCGCAGTTGCTCAGCGTCGCGTGGCAGCCCGCCAGGTACAGCCCGGCCCCCGATCCGCTGCCGCCGATCCGCCCGTTCACAAAGCCCAGCCCGCTGAAAACCAGACGCCCCTTGTTCACCGCCGAAAAAATCCGGGTGACGCCACCCCCGTCGATCACGGCCTCGTCCCGCCCCGCCCCCGCCAGGGTCAAGTCCGCCATCTGCACGCTCAGCGGGAAGGTTTCCCCATTGGCGGCGTCGTAGGTCCCCGTGCCCACCTGGATCACCGCCCCGGCCGCCACGTTGCTCAGGGCGTGGGTCAGGGTCTTCCAGGCCGACGCCCAGCTCAGCCCATCCCAGTCATTGCTCCCGTTCAGGGCGTCCACGTAGACGTTGGTCAGCGTCAGCACGTTCGTGTTCCCCTCCGCGTAGTGGTACCCCAGGTCCACCGGCGCATTCGTGTCGGGGACGCCATCCGTCCGCGTCGTCCGGTTCGTCAACCCCCAGAACCCCGGCGCGTTGCTCCCGGCGTCAAGGCACGGACTGTTCACCGCCTGCCCCGTCAGCCCGCTCACCGACAGGTAGTAATAGCCCGCCACATTCGCGAACAGCGGGTCGCCCACCCGGTTGCTCACCCCGCCCGCCGGCTCGTTCTGGGTGCTCGAATAGTCCACCGCCAGGTTGACGTTGCTCACCAGGCCCCCCGCCCCGTTCAGCCAGGCGATGCTGTTCACCACCGCCCCCGTCCCCAACGACAGCCCGATCCCCCAGCCAGCGTTCTCCGCGAACGTGCAGTGCGACACCAGCGCCGTCCCGGCCGCCAGCAGCAGCCCGTCGTGCCACGACCGCGCCACCAGGCAGTTGGTCAGAGCCACCAGGCTCCGGTTGCCGACGACGTAGACCCCCTGGGTCCGGCTGTCGAGCACCTCCACGTTCCGCGCCGTCAGCCAAGAGTCGCTGACATAAATTCCCTGCCCAGAGTTGTCCAGCAGCGACACGTCCTCCAGGGCCAGCCGGGACGACCCGTCCAGTCGCACGCTTTCCGCGTAGTTCGGGTTGACCCCGGCGCTGTCGAACCGGCAGCCAGTCACCGTCCCCGTCGTGCCCGAGCAATACAGCACCCCGCCGCGCGCGGCGCCGGCCGAGGCGCTATAGGAGAAGCTATTGGTGGCCGCGCAGCCCGAAATCTCCAGCGGATTCACCCCGAGGGTGTACATGGCCCCGCCGTACGATGTCCCGCCGCCACCGCCGGGGGCCCGGACCGAGCAATTGTCGAACGCGCAGCGGGCGACCTGCGCGCTGCCGCCCGCCAGGTAGACGGCCCCGCCGTAGCGCTCCGCGGAATACGTCGTCGACGGCCAGAGCACGTAGCAGTTGGTGAACCGGCAGTCCTCGATCACGACCGCGGCGGTGTTGGTGCTGCACACTGCGCCCCCGAAACCCCAACGGTATATGGGCAGGCTGATGGAGTGGGTATCGAAGCCGCAGCGCCGCATCACGAGGGAGTTTCCGGTATAATATACGCCGGCCCCGCAACCCGGGGTCTCGCTGAGGACGATCACGTTAGTCTGGAAGTCGGAATCCACCACTTCCAGGGATCCGGCGATCGCGCACAAACCCGCGCCATAACCGCCGGAAACATTGGTCAGCACATTGGCGGTTACGATGCAGTTGGATACCACGGTCTGGCAGTTGGTCAGGAACAGGCCGGCCCCCCGGGCCGAGGACACGCCGGCCAGGTAGCCGCCGCTGACGGTCAGATTGGCCATGGTCACCACGGAGTCGCAACCGTAGACGATCCGCATAACCCCGCCGGTTCCGGTCAGCGTGCTGTTGGTGCCGGAATAGGCATTGGAGCCTGCCCCGCTCCCCCCGACACAACCGCCATAGATCGTTACCCCCGCGGCGTTGGAAATCACGATTTGGGAAGCGTTCGAATACACGCCCCACTTCAGGTAAATCCTGTCGCCCGCGGCGGTCGCCAGCGCCGTCGCATTGCTGACGGCGCCGAAGGCATTATCCCAGTTCGTGCCGCCGAAATCGCCGTCGCCTTCCGGGGTGACATAGAACTCCGCGCAGCGGCACGCCCCGGGCCAGGTCCCGAGGAGCAAACCCAGGGCCAGGGCCGCGAGTCCCGCGCGGCGTCCAAAAACATGGAATGGCTTTAGCATCCGCCACCCGGCCGGCTTAGACGTCCAACCCCAACTCCGCGGCGGTTTTGCGCTCGAGGCGTTTCAACCGGTTTTTCAGGGTGATCTTTTTCACCGCCGACACGCGATCCACGAACAGCATGCCGTTCAAGTGGTCCAGCTCGTGCTGGATGGCGCGCGCCAGCAGGCCCCGGGCCGAGAGCATGCGCGGCTCCCCCTGCAGGTCGAGGTAACGCACGGTGACCTCCCAGGCCCGGTGCACCGGCGCCCAGATTTCGGGCACGCTCAGGCAACCCTCGTCCTCGGTCTGCCCACCGGCACGGGCCGTGATCTCGGGATTGACCAGGACCAGCGGCAGAATGACCTCCGGGTTCAGCCGCGGCCCGCCCGGCCCGGCGACGTCGTGACGGGGATCGAAGCCGACGGCGCAAATCCGGATCGTCAGCCCGATCTGCTGGGCCGCCAGGCCAACCCCGTTCCGCTCGGCCATGATCACCAGCAGGTCGCGCCCCAGGTCCCGGACCGCGCCATCGACCCTGGTCACCGGATCCGCGGGACGGCGCAGAACGGGGTGGCCGTAAAAACAAAAGTTGTATTTCATAATTTCAAAATAGCACAACCCGCGGAACGAGACAACGCTAATTGCCGGCATTGCAGGGCGGAATCCCAGTTGACTTCCGGTGCGGAATCGGCAAACTATGGCCCCGGTTTCCATGCCGCGGGCTGAAACCATCGTCGAACGGCATCAACAACTTAGCGAGGTGGCGTCATGGCCAGATTAGCGCTCCTGGGCGGCAAACCCGTGTTCCCCCCGAACCATCGTTGGCCACGCTGGCCGCAGGCGTCCCGCGCCGACGAGCGCCGGGTGCTGGAGGTCATCCGCGGCGGAACGTGGGGCCTGGACAGCCCGGTCACGGTGGAATTCGCGCAAAAGTTCGCGGCCTACCTGGGGGTCAAGCACGTCCTGCCGGTCGCCAACGGCACCGCCGCCCTGGAACTGGCGGTCAAGGCGCTCGGCATCGTCCCGGGCGACGAAGTCATCGTTCCGGCCTGCACCTTCGTCGCCACGGCCACCGCGGCCCTGCAAATGGGCGCCACCGTGGTGTTCGCCGACATTGACCCGGACACCTTCACCCTCGACCCGCGGGACGTGGCGCGCCGGATCACGCGGCGCACGCGCGCGATCATACCCGTCCATCTCTACGGCAATCCCTGCGACATGGCTTCCCTGGGCGCCCTCGCCCGGAAGCACGGTCTGGCGATTATCGAGGATGCGGCCCACGCCCACGGCATGCTCTACCGCGGCAAGGCGGCAGGGACCATGGGCAACGCCGGCGGTTTCAGCTTTCAAACCTCGAAAAACATGACCTGCGGGGAGGGCGGCGCCCTGGTGACCAACGCCAGCGATCTCTACAACCTGGCCTGGTCCTTCCACTCATTCGGCCGGCGGCCCGGGCGCCCGTGGTACGAGCACAGTTACCTTTCCGCCAACGAGCGGATGACGGCCCTGCAGTCGGCCCTGCTGATCGGACAGCTTGAGCGTGTCGAGGCCCAAACCGTCCGCCGCCTGGAAAACGGCAATTTCCTCAACCGGGCCCTGGCCGAGATCCCGGGCGTGCGCCCCCAGAAGACCAGCGACACCCGCCGGGGCACGCGCCGGGCCTTCCACATCTATTCCTGGCGCCACGACCCCGAAGCCACCGGGCTGGACGTGCCGCTGTTCCTCGAGGCGCTGAAAGCGGAGGGCGTCGGCGGGTTTGGCGGTTACGGGCGGACCCTGCAGGAAAACCCCATGTTCCTGGAAAACCGCTTCTGGCACTGGCAGTTCCTGGGCGGCAAGCGGAAGCAGAAGCGCCAGCCGGACTATCGAACCATGGCCACCCCGGTCGCCAAAAGCCTGATCTGCGTCAACCTCCTGCAGCAAACCCTGCTGGGCACGCGCCGGGAAATGCAGGGCATCGTGGACGCCGTCGCCAAGGTGGTCGCCAACGCCGACGAGGCCCGGCGATTCAAAAAATAAGTTGCCATGAAAACCAAACACTCCTCCCTGCTGGCCGGATGCGGCAGCGCCGACATCACCCCGCGCGGTCAATGCGAACTGAACGGATTCGGGATGCGGGACCAGCCGGCCCTGGGCGTGCACCAGGCGCTCAAGGCGCGGGCGCTCCTGCTGGCCGCGGGACGAACGCGGGTCCTGATTGCCGTGTGCGATCTGTGCGGCTTTTCCCTGGCCGAATCGCGCAAGCTCGAGGGCGCCCTGTCCCGGGCACTGGGCATTCCGGCCCGCAACGTGTTCCTGGCCTGCACCCACACCCATTCGGCGCCCATGACCAGGGTCCTCGGCGGAACCGGCCCCTGCATCGCCGCCTACACGAAACAGATCCGGAGCCGCCTGGTCCAGGCGGCGCTCCTGGCCCGGGACGATTTGCGGGAGGTGGCGGGCGGCCGGTTCGGGCAGGTGCGGACCCCCGGCATGGGATGGTTCCGCTGCGCCGCCGATGAGCCGGGACGGGACAAGTGGACGGGGCGGCTTTCGGCCCTGGAACTCCGCCGGGCGGACGCCCCGCCGATCGCCCTGCTTTCGATCGGCATGCACCCCCTGGTGTTCGGTCCGGCCAACCGCTACGTGCACCCGGATTACCCCGGCGCCACCTGCGACCTCTGGGAACAGCAGACCGGCGGGCGGGCCCTGTTTTTGACCGGGTGCGGGGCCGACGTCCATCCCGCCCGCTGCTGGGTTGGCGGCGACGACACCGCGGCGGTAAAGGCATGCGCGGAGGGCATCGTCGAACAGGCGCTCCGGGCGCTGAAAAGCGGAAGCGATTTGGAGGTCAAACCCTTCCGGGCGCGCCTGTTCGCCCCCCCGGTCCGGTTCTGCTTCCAGGGCCCCCTTCCGCAGACGGACCGGCCGGCCTGGAAAAAGAGCGTCGAGGCCTGGCAAAAGGGATTGGCGCGCGGCCGCTGGCCGACCCGCTCCCCGTTCCCGATTCACCTGGTGCAACTCGGACGGCTCCTGCTGATCGGTTTGCCGGCCGAAATCTTTCACGACACCGGCGAGGACCTGGTGCGCGCCTTGCGGCGCTTTCATGTCCTGCCGCTATCCCAGGTGGGCGGAGTCCTGGGCTACCTGCCGCGGCCGTTCGCCTACCGGCGCCTGACCTACGAGGCCGCCAATGCCCACGTCGGCTACGGCAAGGCCGGGGCCATGCCGCCGGGCACCGAGCAGCGCATCCGCGCCCGGGTGGTCGGCGCCGCAAAAGCCTTGACCGCTCGAAACCGCGACAGTCAACAAGCGAAGATTTCACCACGGAGGCACGGAGCGTGATTAGTCGCCTGGATTTTCTTCCATCTCCACATCGAGGGTTGCACGCATTTTGTGTGGGGTGCAACACCCCGTACAAAATGCGCGCAACGATGGATCGAGAGAGAACATGTGCGGAGAAGTCCTGTCTCCGTGCCTCCAGCGCCGCGGGTGGTCACCATCTTGGGTGGCGAATATAGCCCGCTTTGGGAGGAGTAGGCTATGAGCGTAAGCATCGACCTGAAAGGCAAGCTCGCCCTCGTCACCGGGGCGGCCGGCGAAATGGGCCGGGCCATCACCCGGGCCCTCGCCACCGCCGGCGCCGACCTCGCCATCCACTACCGCACCAGCGCGGACAAGGCGGCGGCGCTGTGCCGGGAGGTCCGGTCCACGGGGGTCAAGGCCGAGATCTTCGAGGCCGACATCACCCAGGCGGACTCCGTGGGCCGGCTGCGCGCGGCGGTGGAGCAGAAGCTGGGCAGCCCCGACATCCTCGTCAACAACGCCGTCACCCTCTACGACTGGAAGCCGGTCCTGGAGCAGCGCCCCGAGGATTACGAAAGCCAGTTCCGCTCCAGCGTGCTCCAGAACGTGCTCATGGCCCAGGCCTTCGCGCCAGCCATGATCCGCAGGAAGTGGGGCCGGATCATCGCCATCAACACCGAGTGCTCCATGCAGTGCGCGCCGACCTCGTCCGCCTACGTCTCCGGCAAGCGCGGGATGGACGGCGTGCTGCGGGTGCTGGCCCGGGAGCTGGGCGAGCACCAGATCACGGTCAACCAGGTGGCGCCCGGCTGGACCGTGACCGACCGGATCCGCGCGGGCGGCGTGGACCACACCCATCCTTACGACAAAGGCCTGCCCCTGCGCCGGCGGGCCGAGGACACGGACATCGCCAACGCCGTGGTCTTCCTGGCCAGCGACCTGGCCCGGCGGATCACCGGCGCCTTCCTCCCCGTCAGCAGCGGGAGCGTCATGCCGGCGATCTGACTCAAAGCTTCGGCAGGCTGGCGGCGGCGATGGCCTGGCCGACGCGGCGGCTGGCCTCGTCGGGCACGGCCAGCTTGACGCTCCGCGCCAGCTCCGGGAACTCGCGGCGGAGCACGTCCCCGGCCCGGGCGATGACGATGTCGCCACCCTTCCCCGAGGTCACGCGCCCGAGGATCAGCAGGTGGCCCAGGTCGTAGAAGTCGGCGTAGTGCGCCACGGTGTAGCCAAGGTAGACGCCGATGGTCTCGAACACCGACCGGGCCCGCGCATCGCCCTGCGCCATGAGCGCCTGGACGTCCTTGAGCCGCTCCGGGACCGTCTTCTTTTCGTCCAGCGCGATGCCCGCCGCCGGCGCCAGCCGGTTCACGGCCATCTGCGAGAAATAGAGGGCCCCGCAGCCGCGGTCGCCGGACCACTCGTCCACCGGCGCACCCGGCTGGTAGTCCACCGGCGCGAACGCCAGCTCGTCGAGCCAGCCGATGACGTTGCCGTCCTTGTCCACGTAGCCCCCGGCCAGGCTCGAGCCCATGGCGATCCCCAGGATGCGGTTGACGCCCAGCGACATCGAGCCCGCCAGAGCGGTCACCTCGCCGTCATTGATGACCTCGAAAGGAATGCCGTTCCACGCTTTTTGAAGCTCGTGGAACAGTCCGCGAACCCGCTTCTCGTACAGGTCTTTCGGCACACCCCGGAACAGGGAGGCCACGCGGACGCTGTTGTTGACGTAGATGCCGGCGGAGGACCCACCGATGGCATCCACCCGCGGCAGGTGGTCAGCCGCCTTCCTGAGGGCCGCCATGATCTCGTCGAAATGGTACTGGGGATCGGCCTGGTTGCGCGGGTCCCAGACCACCTCCTCGCTGAACACCGTTTTGCCATCCCGGACCGCCGACACTTTCCGGTCGCTCGCGCCCAGGTCGAACCCGATCCGGCATCCCTCCAGGTGGCGGCCGAGCGGCTTGGTCGTCATTTTATCGGCCGGCACGCGACCGGCGGCGGCGACCTTGACCGCGAACGGCTGGCCGTAGACTTCCTCCATCAGCTTTACGTCGAACGCCCGGGCGCCGGAGGGCGAATAGATTGAGCGGATGTGCTCGCCGACCTCGCGCGGTCCGCCGACGACGACCCGCCAGCCGCCCCGCTGCCAGAGCAGGAATTTCACGATCCGCTCGACGACCGGGAAGTTCGCCTCGAACCGCTTGTCTTTCGCCGAAAACACCTCGGTTTGGAACCGGGACACGGCCCCGTTGTCGGCCTCCACCGCGATGACCAGCGGTTCGCCGTTCCCCGACGCCTTCACCTCCTCGCGGAACTTCCGGTTCGCCAGGACCGCCGGGCGGAACCCGGGATCCAGCGGCGGCATCGTCTTCGGCGCCGCGAGATACCATGCCTGGGTCATGGAAATTGCTCCTCCTGTGCTGCCGCGGTTGCCATGCTTGGAATAGGCTTTTGTATAGCGCAGGCCAGCGGGCAAGTCAAGCGCCGGGCCGCCCTAACGCTGCACTCCACATCCTGCTCCACATCCTGCTTGTCAAACGCGCGCCCATGCCTTAGGGTTCACTTGGACGTCGCCATAACCGCGGGCCGGCGAGGTCCGCCCGATTCCCGGAGACCAACCCATGCCGAAACACGCGCCGACCGACGAGTGCGAACCCCGCTTTGCGTGCGAGCCCGCGACCGAGAACATATGCCGCGGCGTCCAGTACCGGCTCAAGTTTGACCGCTGCAAGAACTGGGATTCGGCCACCGATTTCGACAAGTATCTCAGCCTGGCCATGACCATCCGGGACATGGCCGTGGAGCGCATGATCACCACCCAGGGCGCCTACCTCGATCAGGACGTCAAGCGGGTGTATTACCTCTCGCTGGAATTCCTCATGGGCCGCCTGCTGACGAACAACATGATGGCCATGCAGGCCTGGGACGCCACCCACCAGGCGCTGAAAAAACTGCACCTGGACCTCGACACCCTGTGCCGCTGTGAATCCGACGCCGGCCTGGGCAACGGCGGCCTGGGCCGGCTGGCGGCCTGCTTCCTGGACTCCATGGCCACCCTGGAACTGCCGGCCTATGGCTACGGGCTCCGCTACGAGCACGGCATGTTCCGTCAGGAACTCGAAAACGGGTGGCAACGCGAGCGTCCGGACGACTGGCTGAAATACGGCTACCCCTGGGAGATGATCCGCCCGGAATACACCATCCCGGTTCTGGTCTACGGCCACGTCGAGACCCTGCGGGGCCACCGCGGCGAGACCACCCCGGTCTGGGTGGACTGGCAGATGTTCGAGGGCCTGCCCTACGACATCCCCATCATCGGCTACGCCAACAACACGGTCAATTTCCTGCGGCTCTGGAGCTCCCGTTCCAACGAGGGCTTCCGTCTGGACGTGTTCAACCAGGGCGACTACATCAAGGCGGTGCAGCAGGAAAACTGGGCGGAAATCATCACCAAGGTCCTCTACCCCTCCGACAACACCAGCGCGGGCCGGGAACTGCGCCTGATCCAGGAGTATTTCCTGGTCAGCTGCTCGATCCGCGACATCATGCGCCGCTTCCAGAAAAAGCATAAGGACTGGCACGAGTTCCCGAAAAAGAACGCGATCCAGATGAACGACACCCACCCCTCCCTGGCGGTGGCCGAGCTGATGCGCTATTTCCGGGACGAGGCCGGCCTGGCCTGGGACAAGGCTTGGGACCTGACCGTGCGTTCCCTGGGTTACACCAACCACACGATCATGTCCGAGGCCCTTGAAAAATGGCCGGTGCCCCTCATGGAAAAGGTCCTGCCGCGCCACCTGCAGCTGATCTACGAGATCAACCAGCGTTTTCTGCAGAAAGTGGAACTCCGCTTCCCCGACGACCCGGCCCGGCTGCAGCGCCTGTCCCTGGTCGAGGAATCGAATCCCAAGCAGGTGCGCATGGCCCACCTGGCCATCGTCGGCAGTCACTCGGTCAACGGCGTCTCGGCCCTGCACTCGAGCCTGCTGACCCGCCAGGTTTTCCCGGAGTTCGCCGAGTTCTGGCCCGACAAGTTCAACAACAAGACCAACGGGATCACCCAGCGGCGCTGGCTGCTGCTCTGCAACCCCGCCCTCGCCACCCTGATCACCCGGACCCTCGGCGACGGCTGGATCAAGGATCTCGACCAGCTCAAGCGCCTGGAAGCGCTGGCCGACAACCCCGAGTTCCAAGCGCACTTTATGGCCGCCAAGCACCAGAACAAGGTGCGCCTGGCCAAGCTCATCCGCAAGGTGGCGGGCGAAACCGTGGACCCGCATTCGCTCTTCGACGTCCAGGTCAAGCGTTTGCACGAGTACAAGCGCCAGCTCCTGAACGCCATGCACATCCTGGCGCTGTATTACCGGATCAAGGACAATCCGGGGCTGGCGCTGACGCCGCGCACCTTCATTTTCGGCGCCAAGGCCGCGCCCAGCTACACCGCGGCCAAGCACATCCTCAAGCTGATCACCAGCCTGGGCGAGCGGATCAACGCCGACCCCGACGTGGACGGGCGGCTGAAGGTGATCTTCCTGCCCGACTACGAGGTGTCGCTGGCGGAAATCATCATCCCGGCGGCCGACTTGTCCGAGCAGATTTCCACCGCCGGGATGGAGGCTTCTGGCACCGGCAACATGAAGCTGGCCCTCAACGGCGCCCTGACCCTGGGCACCTGGGACGGCGCCACCATCGAGATCGCCGAGGCCGTGGGCCTGGAAAACATTTTTATTTTCGGGCACCGGGTGGAGGAGCTGGCGAAGCTGCGGCCGACCTACGATCCCCGGTCTTACCTGGCGGCCGACCCGGAGCTGCGCCGGGTGGTCGAGGCCATCCGCGACAATCAGATTTCGCGGGACAGCTCCGGGCTGTTCGCCAATCTCGCCCAAAGCCTGGTGGACTACGGCGACCCTTACTACCACCTTGCCGATTTCCGCCCCTACCTGGAATGCCAGGCCCAGGTGTCCGCCGCCTTCGCCGACAAGACCGCCTGGGCCCGCAAGGCCATCCTCAACGTCGCGCGCATGGGCCGGTTTTCCAGCGACCGCACGATCCGGGAATACTGCCGGGACATCTGGCAGGTTCACCCCCTGCCGATCCGGCTGGACCCGCCGGCGCCGGCGCCGCAATGAAACCCACTCAGGAGCACAGACCATGACTCCCTGGAACGGATATATGCGCGGCATGGGCCTGGGCGGCTGGCTGACCAACTACAAGCGCGTTTCGGTGCTGCCCCCCGCGGCGCGGCTGCTCATCTCGCCCGGCGATCTTGAGCACTTCGACACCTACATCACCCGCGAGGACGTCAAGCGGATTGCCTCCTTCGGCATGGACCACATCCGCCTGTGCTTCGACCAGATCGTGATCGAAGACAACGATCGGCCGGGCCACTACCAGGAAAGCGGCTTCCAGCATCTCGACCGGTTCCTCGAATGGTGCCGGCTGGAGAACATCAACGTCATCCTGGATCTGCACAAGGCCGTCGGCGCCTACTGCGACTGCGGGGAGGGAAACGCCCTGCTCTCCGATCCCGGCCTGCAGGACCGGTTCATCGCGCTGTGGGAGGCGATCGAGCGCCGCTACCACGGCCACCCGGCGCCCTTCGAAATCCTGAACGAGATTGTCGAGGGCGGCGACGCCTGGAACCGGCTGGCCACGCGAACCGTCGCCGCCCTGCGCCGCCTCAACCCCACCCGCAAGATCGTCGTCGGCGGCGGCGGCTACAACTCCCCGCACGCCCTGAAGGCTCTGCCGCTGTTCGCCGACCCGAACATCATTTACACGTTTCATTGTTACGAACCCTACGAATTCACGCACCAGCGCAGCATCCTCCAGCCCAACGCGGCGATTTACAACCGGGCCATGCCCTACCCCGGCGACATCGAGCGCTACCGTGACTACCATCGCTTCATGTTCAAGAACGAGCGCGCCTATGCGCAGTTCGACCGCATGGACCGCCGCTACCTCGAGGACCGTTTGCGCCCGGCGATGGACTTCCTGGCCCAACACCCGGACCGGCAGCTCTACCTCGGCGAGTTCGGCACCATCCGCCACGCGGACATCCGCAGCCGCGAGAACTGGATGCGCGACGTGATCGCCATCGCCCGGCGCGAGGGCTGGGCCCTCAGCGTCTGGAACTATCTCTCCACGCCGTATGACGGCAACCGCTTTTCCCTGGTGGACGACGAGACCCGCGAGCTGCTCAGCCCGGAACTGGCCCGGATCATCCGCTCCTAAAGCGAGTTGAAATATGCTTGTCCGCCTGTCGGCGCCGTGGTATAAACAAGCATGGCTGAATGGCGCAGGGCCTGCCATTGACGGGAGAAAACCATGAAACACCTTGCACTGCTTCTGGCGGGTGCGGCTTGGCTGGGCGGGACCCTGGCCGCCCGCGGAAACGAGCGGGCCGCGGCCGAGACGGTAATCCACAATGACCTGGCGGCAGTATCCAACGCCATCGCCGGCGACCTGGGTTGTGAAGCGTTCGACCGGCATACCGGCCAGACCCTGCTGCACACGGCGGCCCGCTGCAACCGCCTGGAAATCGCCCGCTTCCTGCTGGACCAGGGAGCGAAGGTCAACGCCCGCGATTACCTGGGCATGACCCCCCTGCACTGGGCCGCCTACCTGGGGCACCAGGACATGGCCGCCCTGCTCTTACAACACGCCGCCGAGGTCAACGCCGCCGAGATCAACGGGCTCACTCCGCTCCACCTGGCCACGACCTACGGGCATGACGACGTCATCACCCTCCTGCTCGAAGCCGGCGCCGACGTCTCGGCCCGCACCTACGAGCAGAGCATGACCCCCCTGCACTGGGCCGCGTTCAGCGGACACACCGAATCGCTCCTGCCCCTGCTCAAGCACGGGGCCGACATCAACGCGCGGGACAGCGAGGGCGACACGCCCCTGACTTGGGCCGAAGCCTATTTGCATTACGACCTGGCCCGTTTCATCGCCCGTAAGGGCGGCAAGCGCCACGACGTTCACTGAAGCGGCGCCTTGCCCGCGGCTTAATGGCTTGTCTTGCGCCGGCCTCACCCTCAAACGACGGGGGCGCCCCCGTCCCGGAATGGGGCGTCCCCGCCGCGGGTTACCCCCGCGACCTGGTGTCGCGGGTAAGGGAGAGTGGCTGTGAAAAGCGCGCTTCCCCCAGCCAATCTCCGGCTCCTGCCGTGCAAGGCGGCAGGAGGCCACCCCATAGGGCCTGGCGGGTTTCTCCGCAAATCAGTTGATACGCCTCACTTTTAGTGTTATCCATACGGTTGGCGTTGAAAGAAGTTCCCGACCCGAGGTTGACCATGGTTCCCGACACCCACATCCACACTCCCCTCTGCCGCCACGCCGAGGGCGCCCCGGCGGACTACCGCGCCGCCGCCCGCCGGGCGGGCATCCCGGAAATCGCCTTCACCGATCACCTGCCCAACCCGGACGGTTACGATCCCGGCAACCGCATGCTCCCGGCGCACTGGCCGGACTACCTGGAGCTGGTCAGGGAACAGCAGACCCCGGACCCGCCCGGCGTGCGCCTGGGCACCGAGAGCGACTACTACGAAGGCTGCGAGGAATCCCTGCGCGCCTATCTGGCCGCCACGCCGTTCGACCTGGTGCTCGGGTCCGTCCACCACATCCGCGACTGGGGATTCGACAACCCCGGGGAGCGCCAGGTGTGGGATTCCGTGGACGTCACCGGCGCCTGGAAGGAATATTTTGCCCTGCTGGGCCGCCTGGCGGACCAGCGGCTGGTGGACGTGATCGGCCACCTGGACCTGCCCAAGAAGTTCGGGCACCGTCCGCCGGACCGCGCGGTCAAGGAAATGGCCCAGCCGACCCTTGACCGCATCGCCGCCGCCGGCCTGGCCATCGAGATCAACTCCTCGGGCCTGCGAAGACCGGTCGCCGAAATCTACCCCTCACCGCTCCTGCTGGAGCTGGCGCATGAACGCGAGATCCCGATCTGTTTCGGATCGGACGCCCACCGTCCCGAGGAGGTGGGCTACCGCTTCCAGGACTCGATCGCCCTGGCCCGCGCGGCCGGTTACCGCCAGGCCGTGCGCTTCGCCAGGCGGCAAAAGATTGCCTACCCCCTGCCGTGACGGCCGCGGACCCGCGTTTCATCCGGGCTCACTTCTGGGCGGAATAACTAAGGGCGATCAGCAACCCCACCACGGCGCCGAAGACAGCCCCTGACCAGGGGCTGGCGGTGAGGGGTCAGCCGCCGCCCGCGCACTTGCCGAGGTAGCCGATGGTCCCGCCGATGGCGGCCCCCAGCACCACGCCGATCACCACCCGGATCACGGTTCCTCCCATGATGACCTCCTATGTTTGCAGCAGCTTCTGGAACGCGGCCTCGTCAAGAACGGCCACCCCCAGCGAGCGGGCCTTGTCCAGCTTGGAACCGGGCTCGACGCCGGCAATGACCGCCGAGACTTTTTTCGAGACGGACGCCGACACGCTCCCGCCCCGGCGCCGGATCTCCTGCTCCGCCTGCTCGCGCGTGAATTTTGAGAGCGTCCCGGTCAGGACGTAGGTCCGCCCGGCCAGCCCGGAAGACACCGCGGCCGACGCCAGGCGCCGGAAGTTGACGCCCGCCTCCTGCAGGCGCCGGACCAGCGCCCGGTTGCGGGCATCCCCGAAAAACTCGGCGATGTTCCGGGCCGCCACGGGGCCCAGGTCGCGGATCTGCTGGAGCCGCTCCGGGTCGGCCTGCATGAGCTGCTCGATATCGGCGAAATGCTGCTCGAGCGTCCGGGCCATCCCGGCGCCGACCTGCCGGATGCCCAGGGCAAAGAGGACGCGCCAGAAATCGCGCTGGCGGCTGGCGGCGATGCCGTCCAGCAGGTTCTGCGCCGATTTCTCGGCCATGCGCTCCAGGCCGCCGACCTGCTCCAGGGTGAGATCGTAGAGACCGGAGGGATCGGCCACCAGCTTCCGGTCCACGAGCTGGTCCACGAGCGCCTCGCCGAGCCCCTCGATATCCATCGCGCCGCGCGCGGCGAAATGCCGCAGCCAGCGCTTGAGCTGGGCCGGGCACTGGAGATTCTCGCAGCGCCAGGCCACCTCGCCCTCGATCCGGACAACCTCCTGCCCGCACACGGGGCACTTCGCCGGCATTTCGAATACGCGCTCCCGGCCGGTGCGCGCGGCGGCGTTGACGCCCACCACGGCCGGGATCACCTCGCCCGCCTTCTCGAGATACACCCGGTCGCCCACGCGGATATCCTTGCGCCGGATTTCGTCGAGGTTGTGCAGGGTCGCCCGGTTGATCGTCGAGCCGGCCAGGAACACCGGCGCCAGCTCCGCCACCGGGGTAAGCACCCCCGTCCGCCCCACCTGGACCGTGATGGCCTTGAGCAGGGTTTCGGCGCGCTCCGGCTCGTACTTGAAGGCCACGGCCCAGCGCGGGCTCTTGGCGGTCGCGCCGAGGGCGTCATAAAGCGTCCGTTCGTTCACCTTGATCACGCCGCCGTCCATTTCGAAGGGAAACCCGTGGCGGAGCGTCTTGAGCTCGTCCAGGGCGGAAAGCACTTCCTTCAGCGACGGGCAGACCCATGAGCGCGGGGGGGGCTTCAGGCCGAACGCGGACAGGGCGGCGATCATCGCAACGTGCGTGTCGAAGGCGATGCCGTCCAGCTCCCCCACGCCGTAGAGAACCACATCCAGGGGGCGGCGGGCGACGACCGCGGGGTCGAGCTGTTTCAGCGAGCCGGCGGCCGCATTGCGGGGGTTGGCGAAGACCTCCTCACCCGCCTCCTCCCGCTCGCGGTTCAGCGCCGCAAACCCCTCGCGCGTCATGAAGACCTCGCCGCGCACCTCGATCACGGCCGGCGGGCGGTCCGTTCGCAGGCGCAGGGGAATGGACCGGATCGTGCGCAGGTTGAGGGTGATGTCGTCCCCCACCCGGCCGTCGCCCCGGGTGCTGCCGCAGGCCAGGCGGCCCCGCTCGTAGCGCAGGGCAATGGCCACGCCGTCAATCTTGGGCTCGAGGACGTAGTTGAATTTTTCGCCGGGCAGCAGCTTGCGAACGCGTTCATCGAAGTCCGCCAGTTCGTCCCGGCTGTAGGTGTTGGCCAGGCTCATCATGGGGAGGGCGTGCCGGACCTGGCGGAATTCCTTGAGGGGGGCGCCGCCGACCCGGCGGGTCAGGGAGTCCGGCGTCGCCAAATCAGGAAACTGCGCTTCAAGCTGTTCCAGCTCCTGGTAAAGCCGATCGTATTCCCGGTCCGGGATTTCCGGCTTGTTAAGGACGTAGTAAAGGTGGTTGTGCCGGTCGAGGGTCGCGCGCAGAGTCTCGATCCGACGTTGGGCGTCTTTCCGGTTCATAGCGGTATCATAGCGTATTCGACGGCAAAATGCACGCGCAAGGAAGCCGAATTGCATGGGGGTTCCCGAGGGCTTCCTGCCGGCTTGTCCGGCAGGTGCCGCAAAGTTTGCCTCCCGTGACGCAAGGTCACGGGGACGCCATCAGCCCCCTCTGCAAAACAACTGTTCCCTCGTCCGCACCCTCAGCGCCTCTGCACCCCTGCGCGATAGTGAATTTTCTTTGTTTCCGCCGGTACCAGGCAGCCGGGCCCTGGGCCGATCAAATCGGAGCGCCCGGCCGCCCGCAGGACCTCGCGCGCCTTGCGCCGGAACTCCGGCAGGTGGCACAGGAGCAGGGCGCGCTGGTCCGCCTTCTCGCGGTCCGTCCGCGCCACCGGGATGGGCCGCAGGGTTGCGGGATCGAGCCCGGTGTAATACATGGCGGCGGAGAGGGTCAGCGGCGCCGGGTAGTAATCCTGGACCTGCTCCGGCTTGACCCGCGCGCGGCGGAGATAGAGGGCCAGCCCGATCATATCGTCCAGGCTGCAGCCGGGATGGCCGCTGATGAAATATTCCACCAGCTCGCAGGGTTTTTCGCGCCGGCGCGCCAGCTCCGCAAAGCGCCCGGCAAACCGGCGGTACTCCTCCGGCGGGGGCTTGCGCATCAGGGCGAGGACGCGGGGCGCGATATGCTCGGGCGCGATCTTGAGGCGGCCGCCGACGTGGCGCGCCACCACGTCCTCCAGCCAGGCCTGGCCGGGCCCGGCCAGGGCCAGGTCGTAGCGGACCCCGCTGGAAATGAACACGTGGCGCACGCCCCCGACGGCGCGGGCGGCCCGGAGGAGGCGCCGCATGGGCGCGGTATCCGCCTCGAGGTTCTTGCAGATGCCGGGGGACAGGCAGGTCCGGCCGGCGCAGCCGGCGCGGCCCAGCCGGCACGCCATGCCATACATGTTGGCGGTCGGCCCGCCCAGGTCGCTGATCGTGCCGCCGAACCCCGGGGCGCGGGCCAGGCGTTCGACCTCGCGCAGGATGTTTTGTTCGGTCCGCGAGCTGACGGCGCCACCCTGGTGCGCCGCGATGGCGCAGAACGCGCAGCCGCCGAAACAGCCGCGGTGGGTGGTGACCGAATCCCTGATCATGTCGAAGGCCGGGATGCGCGCCGACCCGTAGGCGGGATGCGGACGCCGCGTGAACGGCAGATCATAGACCGCGTCCATTTCTGCCGGCGTCAGGGGCTTGGCCGGCGGATTGACCACGAGCCGGCGCGCTCCGTGTCGCTGCGCCAGGGGACGGGGAACGGCCGCCGCCGCGCGCTCGATCGCCAGGGCCATGCGCATGAAGGCGAGCCGCCCCTGCGGGGTCGGGTCGGCGACCTCCTCGTAGGATGGCAGTTCCTCGCAGTCGCCGGGGACCTCCCCCTCCCCCGTCACGATGGCCGTGCCCGGCACGTCGTGCCAGGAACGCCCCGCGCTCCGGCGGGCCGCCAGCTCGGCGATGGCGCGTTCGCCCATGCCGTAGACGAGCACATCGGCCTTGGCGTCGAAGAGGATCGAGCGGCGGACGCGGTCAGCCCAGTAATCGTAATAGGCGAACCGGCGCAGGGACGCCTCCAGCCCGCCGAGGACCACCGGCACGCCCGGGAAGGCGTGGCGAGCGCAGGCGGTGTAGGCAATGCAGGCGTTGGGAGGACGCAGGCCGGCGCGGCCGCCGGGCGAATAGGCGTCGTCGCGCCGGCGCTTGCGCATCACGGTGAGCCGGGCCAGCTCGCTGTCCAGATTGCCGGCGGTGATGCCCCAGAACAGGCGCGGCCGGCCGAGCTCGCGGAAGGCAGCGGCGCTCCGGGTATCGGGCTGGGCAAGGATGCCGACGCGAAACCCCTGGCGTTCGAGCCAGCGCCCGATCAGCGCCGCCCCGAAGGACGGATGGTCAACGTAGGCGTCGCCGGTCACAAGGACGACGTCGCATTCGGCCCAGCCCCGCTCCTCCATCTCCCGCCGCGTCATGGGCAAGGGCATATTCATGTTAGGCACAACCATCGAGGCCATAGACCGTGTTCGGTGTTCAAGATAATCATCGCTGGACTTAAAACAAAGCCAAAAGAACCTGAGTGTATCCCGCACATCCGAGTTGGCGGCTACAAATGGCCTATCCCTTCATGCCTAAGGCGCCTTCTGCCTTAATTATTCACACATCTGCCGTATTTTTGCCACATGCAATTGATTGCCTGTGCCCCAGAAACACAACGGTCAAGAAGTTGACCATGACGCTGCAGGAGAATCTGTATGCTCGCAGATAAAAGACTGATGATTAACCTTCCGGCTATTCTGTTATTCCTATCTCTTGTCCAAGCAGTGATGGGTTGCGGACCGGATTTTCCATCATCCTACCTCGGAACCGACGGCGAGCCGGCGATCCCCTGGATCGATTTTGCGTTCTCCGTTCTCAACGTGGCAGAGACCTACCGGCAACTCCCGCAGGATACCCCGATATTCAAGCCATCCAAACTCCGCGGCATCGATGCCGAGGTTAACGATTTCGCAACGAGGCTGGAACAGCCCGACATCATCACCATCATGTCCCCCTCTGTGCGACGCTCCGAGCTCGCCCGATATCGCCGCATACTGGGGACACCCCGGGAACCAGGCCAGGCGCGAAGTTTCATCTTCTCCCCGATCCTCGAACCCAAGCTCCGCGAATACGTTCTCTACCACCAGGGCGTAGCCGAGCTCGATGGGCTTGAAGGCACGACCAACGCATTCCCCTCGGCCTGGAATTGCCTCCTTGCAATGCCACCGGAACAACGGCGCTTCCGCACGACCTGGGTGCTCTACATGGCCGGCATTCTGTATGCCCACCAGAACCAGATCGAAGCGTCACATTCCGCGTACCAGGCTCTCCGCGATGCGGCCAAGGCAGGATTCGCAGACACCTGTGGACTCGCCTACGCCTCCTTCAAACGCGAATACTGGGACGGCGAGACATATCTGCCCCGGAAACTGGCCGCAGCACCCCGCGCACTTGCGTTCTACCGGCAATATCCGGATAAGAAAGACTATCAGAATATTGTCCGCGACCTCCACGCATCAACTTGCTCCAGGGCATTGACCAATCCTGCCACTCTTAAAGCGGTCCTGGCCGATCCGCTTGCGTGCGAAGTGCTCATTGCCCGTTTCGCCGATCGCCATCAGGTTGACAAACAACATATGGACCAGGTTCTCAAACGACTGCCGCCCCGGCCAATGAAAGGGGCTGAGCGCATGGCTTTCCTGGCCTATGTGCGAAACGATCTCGACCGGACCCGCCAATGGCTCAACGTCTGCCCCTCTGATTCCCTCGTCGGGCTCTGGCTGGAGGCGGAAATGTGCCGCCGCGCAAAACAATATAAACAGGCAGCCGAAATCTATCGCCGCTGGATTCGCGTCTATGAAAACCTTGCCGCCGAAATCGGATCCGACAACAACGCACGTCTTCTCGCCGCTACCGGAGAACGATACTGCCCTCCGTTCTTCCCCACTTCCACCAGGCCCTTTCCGGCCTTTGACGACTGTGGATTTTACATCACCAGACCCTTTGACCAGGAAATCCATGCGCGACTGGGAACAACCCTGGTGCATAAGCGTGACTTCCTGCAGGCCCTGGATGCCTTCATCAGGGCCGGCGCATGGACCGATGCCGCCTATCTCGCTGACAACATCATTCCACTCCCCGAACTTCAGAAATACGTTGACGCGATCACCACCCCGGAAATTGCCAACATCACCTTGCGCATTATCACCGGCGGGAAGGAGTGGTGGTGGCGTGACGAGATTCTCTACGCGCAATATAACGCGTACTTAAGGGAGAAACGCGCCACGCCCTGGCCGGATACCGCCACAGCCCAGTTCGCTTACCTGCGCTACCTGCTCGGCCGCCGGTTGATCCGGGAGGGGGAACCAGCGCGCGCCACCGACTATCTGCCGTTAGATCTTCGCGATGATGTCCGTCGCTACACGGCCGCCCTCGCGACCGGCGACAATCCCAAGCTTGCGCCCATTGACCGCGCCCTCGCCTGCTATAACGCCGCCCGAATTCTGCGCTGGCGCGGCATGGAAATCTCGGGCACGGAAATGCTTCCTGATTCGCGGTTCTCACAGGGTCAATACTTCTTCGGAGTCAACCCGCATGCCGCCTTTCGCAACATTCTTCCCACCCTCACCTACATCAATAACAACCATGAACTGACAACAACACCTACAGGTTCCTCCTGGCTCGACCATTATTATGGCCGCGATCCGGTCTCAAAGCTGATTCATATCGGACCGGACCAACTCCCGCAGACCCCGCCGCGCGTTCGCTTTCACTACCGGGTTCGCGCCGCCAGCCTCATGCTCAAAGCGGCCGATCTTTCACCCGACCCAAAACTCAAGGCTATGGCGCTTTTCGCAGGCGGCGACTGGATCCGGATTCGCGAGCCGGCGCTCGGAAACATGTTCTACAAACGACTGGTGAAGGAATGCCGTTCCGTAGATCTCGGGGCGGAGGCAGCCAGCCACGGCTGCTTTATTCAGAACCTGACGCCATGGTTCGACACGCAAATCCACAACCCAACGCCTGCGCTGAATTCCGCGAAGGAAATACCCTCCCAACTGGTGGAGCCGAAGGCTGCGCCAACAATTCCAAAAGGTACATCATGACGGTCCATCGCGGTCTTCGGATATCGATGATGCTCGCGATATCTTCAGGCGGAACATGGTGCGCCGCCGAGTCCTGCCCGCAGATCGGCAGGGACGCTACCATTCATTCACTGACACAATCCTTCTATATCTGGCAATACGAATGGAGTGCGCCTGTAACCGAAGCCGTAGCACGAACGGCAGCCCTGCAACCCGATGCGCTCTATGTCGTCGCCGGAGAAATCGGCGGCGCGGCTGAACCACAGCCCGACTGGAATGTGCTGGCTGAAGCGCGGACACCGGTGGTGCCCGTTGTGCGGGTTTACGCTAATGCAAGCCACCTGCTGGAAAAGGATCCCTCCCGCCTGCTTAACGAACTCACCGCCCTGTTTTGCGGAATCACCCAACGCACGCTTAACGCCGGCGTCCAGGTCAGAGAACTGCAACTTGATCTCGACTGCCCGCAGCGACTGCTGACGAACTACGCGACACTGCTAAAAGCAATCAAGCCCCGCCTTGCGGGGTTCTCCCTTTCCATCACCGCACTCCCCTGCCAGGTCACAGACCTTTCCTTCAGAACTGTAATTGAAACTGCGGATAGTTACATACTCCAGGTTCACAGCGTGGCATTTCCAGAGAACATACGCAACCGGACGTCTATTGTGGATTTGTCCGTTGCAGACGAAGCCATTGCTGCGGCTGACCGGCTAGCCCGACCCTATCATCTCGCACTGCCGACTTATGCCTGCCGGCTTGTGTTTGATAATGCCACCGGCAAATGCCTCGGCCTTCTTCAGCCATTCTCTCCATATCCGGACCCCGGGGACCGGACGATCCGCGTGGTTGCACCCGATATCGAAACCGTGCGGCTGATTCACCGTCAAGCCGGGCAATCGGAATATTGCAGGGGCATAGTCTGGTTCCGTATGCCGGTAGAGGGAGATGACTCGTGCTGGGATTTATCCACCCTCGCCGCCATTCATGAAGACAAATCAGTTATCACCGAGCTCAACGCATATTGGCACCGGGCGGCTGACGGGAACCTTGAACTGATCATCGAGAATCATGCCAACCTTACGTCACAAACCGCGATCGTGACCCTCGCTTGGCAGGGCAGCCAGGGCGATTACGGCCTTATCGGAGCCGGAAATGCAGCCGATCTTCCTGTCCCTGGGATTCTTCCAACTCAAATCATAATGCCCGTTCCATCGCCAGGCACCCGCCTCACCGCCGCATGGTTCCGGACCTCTCAGCCCCCCCCTTCCATACGACTGACACACCGTTAGCCCTCACTGCAGTGCACAAGGGGGTGGTCTAAAGTTCTTGAGATTATGACATTTACAAACTAGCGGTTTAGATTTGTCAACACCACATCCAGTTCAGGAGCAGCTAGTGTAGTGTTTCACACAGATGTTGATTTATTCAAAATATTTCTGGCACGTTC
>CAZVVD010000057.1:0-23594 GCA_964630555.1 uncultured Verrucomicrobiota bacterium
CCGTGAAAACATTCGTGTTGTCCCGCACCACGCAGTTCGTCAGCGTCGCCGCGCAGTTGGTGAAATGGAGTCCGGCCCCGTTGTACCCGCCGGAGGAAAAATAACCGCCGCTGACAGTCACCCCTGCCACGGTCACGGTCGAGTCGCAGGCGTAGACAATCCGCATCGCCCCGGCGCCGCTCCGGGTCAGCGTGCTGTTGGTGCCGGAATAGGCGTTGGAACCCTCGCCGGCCCAGCCGTGGCACCCGCCGACAATCGTCACGCCGCCGGCGTTCGAGATCGCGATCTGGCTGGCGTTGGAATAGACGCCCCAGCGAAGGTAGATTTCGTCCCCGGCGTTGGTGGCCGCGCTGACCGCCGTCTGCACGTTGCTCCAGGCCGTGGCCCAGCTCGTCCCGGAATTGGCCAGCGTCCCCGTCGGCGTCACGTAGTAGGCCGTCTGCGCCCATCCTTGCCCGGGCAGGGCGCAGAGTGCGGCGCACAGGCCGGCGGCAAACAGGAAAGCCGGGCGGAGATTGGATGCAACCCCGTTCTTCATGAAAAGTATGCTAGCTTCCGCTCAACCGAAGCGCAAGCCGCGGGCCAAAGATCAGCGGTTCACCGCGGATGTCGGACCGGACGGATCCGTCCGATCTCCTGCCCATCTGATCTCTGAAGCTCTCCCGTCGCAGCAAAGCTGCAAGGGACCACTTGCCCCGCAACGGGGCGACGTGGTGACCGCTGCGGCTCTGCGGCTCTTCCCCCTCTTATCCCAGGCAGCGCTCGAGGACCGGGTGGGCCAGGGTCTTTTGCACGAGCCGCCAGATCTCGCGGTCGCGGGGGCTGTCAATGAGCGGCACGAATCCGAAATCGAGATACATCTTGATGGCGGACTTCCGTTCCCCGGAGGTCAGCAGCCAGGCCTGGTCGTGCCATTGGGCCAGGGCGCGCAGGGCGTGGCTGAGGCCCGCCCGCCCCAGGCCCCGGCCCTGGTAGGCCGGCCGGGTAGCGACCCAGTGGATCCGTCCGCAATTCCGGCCTCGGAAATCGAGGCTGTACCAGGCGCTGATCGTGCCCACCGCCACGCCGCGGCCGTCCACGATGAAAAAACAGCGCCGCTCGGCGCCGGCGGGATCGTGGCCGAATTCCTGCGCGAATAAATCGTCGGCGATGGGAATGTTCCGCTCCGCGTCGCGCTCGATGTCCAGCCAGAGCCCCTCCTCGCCCCGGCGGAACGGCCGGATGCCGAACCCCGCCGGGAAGGGCGCGTCCGGGATGTCCCGCAGGTGTTCCCGGATCATGCTGACGCCCTCCTCGAGCCGCGGGGGGTTGGAGGCGGCCGGCCCGGCGCCGGCCGGCAGGCCGCGGGCGGCGGTGAACAGGCGGCCGGCGGCGTCGCTGCCGCGTTTCCGGCGCCGCTCGCGGGTGACCACGCCGTAGGGACTGGTGACCAGGCCCCAGAACCCGGCCCCCCCGCCGGGCCAGGGATGATCGGCGTAGCACCAGACCGTGGCGCCGCACACCCAGGGGGCCTGCATGCCCTCGAACTCGGCCTCCAGCGCGCGGGCCTGCATATCCTCGCCCAGGCCGGCGCCGGTGACGCCCTCGAGGCAGGGGTAGCCGAACTCGGTGACCAGGATCGGCTTCCCGGGATAGAGCGCGTGCAGCCGGGCGATCCCCTCGCGCCAGAATTCGGTCGAGCGCTTGAACTCATAGCCGGGGTTGGCCTCGCAGCCGCGCCCGCCCCAGGAGGGATACTCGTTCAGGCACATAACGTCGTCCTCGTCGAACGCCGCCCGGATGTGCCAGCGAAACGAAACGTGCACGGCCAGGCGCGACGGGTCGAGGCGTTTGGCCGCTTTCATCAGGGCGGCGTTGCCCGCGATGACGGCGTCGTGCGTGTCCATGGTCTCGTTGCTCACGGACCAGAAAATCACGCAGGGGTGGTTGACGTCCCGGGCGATCATTTTTTCCAGGGCCCGCCGGGCGGCGCCGAGCTTGGCGGCGAACGCCGGGCCGCCGTCGGCGGACTCCAGGCCGGGTCGGCACTGCCCGCCGAACCGGTCGGCAAACTCCGCCCAACCCCACCAGTAGAGGGGGATTTCGTCCATGACCAGCAGTCCGAGCTCGTCGCACAGGTCCAGCTCGGCGGCGTCGTGCGGGTAGTGGCAGAGCCGGACGAAGTTGGCGCCCAGGCGCTTCATGTCGAGGAAGTCGCGCCGGGCCAGCGCGGTGTTCTTCGCCAGCCCGGTCGCGGGCGCATCCTCGTGCCGGTTGAATCCGAACAGGCGAATGGGCTTGCCATTGAGCAGCAGCTGACCTTCCCTGGCCGCGATGGTCCGGAAGCCGAACCGGGTTTCGGCGCGGTCCACGGCATCGCCGGACTCCGTCTCCAGGGCGACCGCGGCGGTGTAGAGGACGGGAGTTTCCGGCGACCAGGACTGCGCCCCCGACACCGTGCCTTCCAGGGCCGCCTCCGCCTCGCCCCCCGCCGCCACGGGCACCGGGCCGGCGCGCAGCCGCCCGCAGACGGCGCCGGCGGGATCGCGCAGCTCCACGGCCACCCCCGCGGCCACCGGCGCCCCCCGTCCGTTGTGAATGCGGACGGACAGGTTCACCCGGCCGCCAGCCGGCTCGGCCAGCACCCGCACGCGCTCCAGGCGGAGCGGGTCGGAAGCTTCCAGGAGGACATCCCGCAGGATGCCGCCGCAAGTGCGCCAGCCGCGCTCCAGCCCCGGCACGTCCTCCGGCCGGCGGGTGTTGTCCACGCACACGGCCAGGACATTCTCGGCGCCGAAGCGCAGGCGCGCGGACACCTCGAACTCGAACGGCAGGTAACTGTCGAAATTTTCGCCGACGGCCTCGCCGTTGACCCAGGCCCGGGCGCGCTGGTTGACCCCCTCGAAGCGCAGGACCACGCGGCGGCCGCGCCAGGCAGCGGGCACGCAAACCCGCCGGCGGTACCAGGCGGCCCCCTCGTAATACCGCAGGCCCTCGTGCTGGAAGTCGAAACAGCTGGGCACGCCCGCCTCGCGCCAGGCACGGTCGTCGCAATCCGCGGCGGGATAGCCGGCGGCCGCGCCTTCCCCTCCGGAGTCCGGCTGGAACTTCCAGGCGCCGTTCAACTCGATGCGTTCGCGCATGATCATTCCTCCCTCGCCCAGGCGGGCCTGGCCAACCCAACAGGGCAATTCGCCGCCCCGACCCGGCAGCAATTCTCATTATAGGTTGACCTCCTGCCGCCCTGCGCGGCAGGAGCCGGAGCTTGGCTGGGAACAGCGCTGTTCCCAGCCAAGCTCCCTTACCCGCGACACAAGGCCGCGGGGGCACCAGCCATAACGAGCATTGCTGCCTACCCGGTCGCCACCAGCACCAGTCCCGCGCAGAGCACCGCGATGCCGGCCAGTTTCGGCGGATAGCGCGGCTCGCGGAGCAGGGTCATGCCCATCAGCGCCCCCAGGGGAATGCTGAGCTGCCGGAAGGCCACCACGTAGCTCACGTTTTTCACAAAGCCCATGGAGACCAGGACCAGGAGGTAGGCGGCGTAAATGCCGACGCCCGTCAGGAGGCAGGTCAATTTGTTTTCCCGCAGGACCTGCCCAAGCTCCCTGCGGGCCGGGGCGCTGACCGCGATCATGAGCCCGAGCCACAGGTTCGCGCTGACCCCCTCCGCGAAGGCATAAAGAATCGTGATCGTCGAGACGCCCAGGAGGCCGGGGACGGCCCACAGACGGCGCAAGGCTTCGTCGTCGATGATCGAATAGCCGGCGGTCCCGCAGGCCGCGGCGAGGGCAAAGGCGCAGGTCAGGTTCAGGTAGTTTTTCACCCGGAAGTCGCTGAAGTGCCGCATGGGCAGGAGAAAGCAGCCGGCGACCACCAGGAGCGCGCCCAGGATACACTGCCCGCTGAGCTGGCCGGCCTTGCCGAGAAACACCGTGACCACCGTCACGACGATGATCGGCGAGGACCGCGCCAGCGGATAGGCCACCGACATGTCCCCATGGCGGTAAGCCCCCCCGAGCCCGGCATAGTAAACGGCCATGCAGAGCCCGGTGGCGCCGACCAGCAGCCAGATGCCCGGGGAATACGCCGCGTAGGCCGCGGCGTTGACCATCGCCACGGGGGCCAGCAGCAGGCAGCCGGCGGCATTGGCGACCAGGAAAAACGCCATCGTGGGGCGCTCGCGATGGCTGGCCAGATTCCAGGAGGCGTGGATCAGCGCGGCGACGATAAGCAGAAAAATCGCGGTGGCGGTCAATGAACGCTCCCTCAATAATCACGCATTCCGCCACCCGCGGCGAGGCAACTTCGTTCAAAAGTTGGCCGCAGGAGCGGCGCCTTATCCTTCAGCCGATAAAGAGCAGTTGAACCACGAATGGACACCAATGAACGCTAATACTCAACTGTTTATGAATATCAAGCACCTCACCCGGCAGGCGATCTTCCTTGGGAATCGCATCCTATGTAATCCGCAGCTGGTTGCTGGAATCTTTCTGCATTCGCGTCAATTTGTGTTCATTCGTGGTTTTCTACTGCCGAATCCAGGTTCAGTCGCTGATTGGCTCCAGCGGCGCCCCCGCCGCTTCTTAATCCGGAGGAAGCGACGAGGGCGTCGCTTCCACGAATAGTGCCGATCACAACCACAGCCTGGAGGTCGCGGCAGGCGCCAGACTCGGAGGTCAGGCGCGCCCGCGCCGCCGGACCGGGAAATAAACCGTGTAGGGCTCGTCCACGATCTCGTGCAGGGGCTTCAGCGAGAGGTTGACCGGCTGGCCGACGGTGCGGTAGCCGTGCAGCCAGGTGCCCCACTGGCGCTCGTTGTCGGGCTTCAGGATGGAGCCGGGCTTGGTCTTGTCGCCGACCAGGGAAATCTCGCGGTCGCAGAGGCCCGCCAGCACCACCGGGCCGTCCAGGAAGGCGACAGTGTCCGGCTCGTCCGGGATCGGGCAGACCGACAGCCCCCGGGGCAGGTCGAGTTCGAGGATGGCCTTGTGCCAGCGGCGGCGCAGGGCAAGGAATCCCTGTCGTTTCGCGGCGGCGGGTTGCGGCTTGCCGTCCACGGTGAGCGTCGGCTTGCCCTGCACCCAGTCCGGAATGCGGAGCTTGAGGGTGAACTCCGTCGGCTCGGCGCAGTCCACCGCCAGGCGCACGCGCAGCCGGTCCGGCCGGTGCCGGCTGCCGGCGGCGCTGGCGTTGTTGTCGGCGTAGCCCGTGGCCTGCTCGTCGAGGGACAGCGCGAGGCGGACTTTTTTCCCGCCCAGCTCGGCCTGCAGGGAGGACGGGATATACTGGCAGACGGCGATTTCGTCCCGGCCCCGGTAATAAATCCATTTCTCGTGCAGTGTGTGGGCCTGGACGAGGGTGCCGTGGCAGCACCAGAAGTCGCAAGTCGGGCTTCCCCAGGGCTTGCGGCTGCCGGCGGCCAGGGGCAGGAAATAGGCAATCATGCCGGTGCGCGGGTGCTGCTGGGCCAGGATGCCGTTCCAGAGATTGCGTTCGATGTAATCGGCGTATTTCGCGTCGCCGGTCCAGCGGAACAGGTAATCGGCCAGGCGGATCAGGTTGTAGACCACGCAGTGCTCCTGGTTCTTGTCGCCCCGCCGGGCCGCGAATTCGAACGGCGGCGTCCAGATTTCGCCCGCGGTCTGACCGCCGGTGGCAAAGGCGCCGCGCCGGTCCACGGCCCAGTCCCAGTAGGCCTCGACGATTTTCCGCCAGCGCTCGTTTCCGGTGGCCTCGTAGGCCCGCGCCGCCCCGTGCGCCTCCGGAATGGTGGTGTTGGCGTGCATGTTGGTGAGGGCGTCCCGGCCCTCGAGCAGCGGCGCGAACAGGCGGTTGCGTGTGTAGCGCTCGATGAGGTCCCGGTGCTCGCGCTCGCCGGTCGCCGCGTATAAATCGGCCCAGGCCTCCAGCAGGCCGCCGGTCTCGACCTCGAGGATATCGTCCATCTGCTTTCGCGAAAACGGCCGGGTCCAGCGGTGGAACCAGCGGGCAGCGCGCACGACAATCTCGAGGGCCGCGCCGCTGCCAAGCCAGCGATGGGCGTCCAACAGCCCCAGGAGGGTCTTGTGGATGACGTAGTGGGGCGCCCAGGTCGGCTGGCCCCGGGCGGTCCAGTGCAGGTATTTTTCCGGGATCGAGAACACCCACTCGCCGCCGTTCTTTTCCTGGCAGCGCGCCAGCTCGGCGACGACGTGGTCGGCGCGGATTTTCAGCTCGGGCTCGCCGCCGGCGGCGGCCAGGCGGGCGGCGGCCGAGAGCCAGTGCCCCAGGAACTGGCCGCGCACCTGGCAGCTCGGCGACTCCCAGCCCCAGTGGCGCCCGTCCCCGTTTTCCACCCGCAGGTCGCCGCCGCCGAAGACGGTGTTGCGGATCTGCCCGAAGGACCCCAGCCCGGCCTCGAGGTAATGGTTCTGGAGGACGTTCTCGGGTTTCAGGCTGAGCAGGTAGGCGCGGTTGAGACCGCGGCGGTCCAGGAACAGGCCGGGCCGAAGCGCGGCCTCGGCGGGCGCGAAAGGTTCAAACGCGTGGCGCATGGCAGATCCTCCCTTTTACTCCCCCCAATGCAGGTGATTTCCGAATGCCGATCAGGCTATCTTGTTGAGGATCTCGGTTCCCGATGGCTCAGGCGCTCACGTTTCCCGGCGGCCGCGCGCGCGGCCCGGCGTCCGGCGCGCCGGGGAACGGCGCGCGCCGGGCCGGTACGGCGGATACACCCCGGGCACCCGGCCCCGGTCGTTGCGGACGGCCGCACGGAACGGGTTGCAGGCGAGCCGCTTGGCCCCCGGCACGGATTGCGGGCCGCAGCCGCAGACGTAGTCGGAAGCCGACATCCCCAGCTTCGGGGCGAATTGCTCCAGCATGCCCCAGCTTTCCGTGGAAAGCGAGACAGGGATCGCCGGGTTGCGCTTCCTGATCTCCGCCAGGTAATGGGCGTAAATCTCCGCCCGGGCGTCGTCCGGGAAGGGCTGGGTCCTGCTATTGGTGACCTTGCCGCGATGCTCCTCCGCCCGGCGCAGGAACGCGGGGTCCAACAGGTCCAGGACCGGCGCCAGGCATTTTTTCATGTCGTCGCAGCTCATCCACATGAAGCAGCAGAGGCTGATGATGTCCGGGTGGGTGCGGGCCAGGGCCAGCTCGATCGCCTCGGCCGCCTCGCGCCGCCAGTTGCGCACCGGGATGATGGGCTTGAACTTGTAGCGGATCTGATACCCGGCCTGCTCGGCCACCCGCGCGGCCTCAATGCGCTCCGCGGTGGTGCCGGTATTGGGCTCGATGCGGCGGCTCTGGGTGGCCCCGCTGAGGCTCCAGACGAAAATGGTGTTGCCGTTGTGCTTCAGGCCGCGCAGCCACTCGGTGTTCCAGGTCTTGGTGTGGACGACCAGGTAGCGGTTCTTGAGGGTGCCGAAAAACTCGATCAGCTCGGGGAGCGATCCCAGCTCCGGCTCCAGCGCCGGCGGATCGGCGTCGTCGTCCAGGAGGTAGGTCTTCTGCCAGGGATGCAGCTCGATGAGCTTCCCCAGGTGGCGGCAGTATTCGTCCACGTTCACCATGGCCGCGAGCAGCCCGCCGAGCCCGCAGTAGGCGCAGCGGTGCAGGCAGCCCGACTGCAGGTGGATGCGCCAGCAGGGCCGGCAGACCTTCTCCCGGCGGTGGGGATCGCCGGCCTGGTTGTAGTTGGCCCAGCGGAAGGCGTAGTGGCCGCCGTCCTCCGGCTGCCGGCCGCGCTTTCCGGCGGCGGACGCGTCCCCGAACCGGAAGGTATCGAAAAGCAGGATCGGGTCCTTGACCTCGGCCAGGGTGCCCATGGCAACGCGGCGCTCCAGCAGGCCCCGGTCGCGAACCAGGGCGGAAAACTGGACGTCGGTGAAGGTCTCGATCGGGCGCGGCCTGGCCAGGGCCTTGACCACCCGCTCGACGCCGGCCCGGTATTTCGGGCTGGCCATCACGCTCTCATGGGCGAACACCGCGGACGGATCCATCTTGTACATACGCGCTCCTGAACCGCACCCCCGGGCGCGGCATAACGTTTGGTGACGACTTGGGTTCCCGGAAAACAATCCGGATATGAAAAAACTTTCATTTCGATCCGGCAGCCGGCGGAGAGAAATCTCATCGGCCGGCTAACCAGCACAAGATCCTTCGCTGCGCCCAGGATGACAATCCGCGCCGGTAAAATTTTTGTGTTACCCGAAGGGCCGCCACGTGAGTCAATTTCCACCTGCCAACGTGGTCACGTGATGCTGGCCGGCTCCCCGCCCCCGGCGTTGGCGGCGCCCTTCAGCGGATTGCCCTCCGGCCGCCAGATACGCTCGGGGGTCAGGCCCAGCTTGGCGACGGCGTCCCAGGACGCCGTGATGTCCTTTAGGCTTCCGATCGTGTGCGCATCCGAGCCCACGGAAAAGCAGGCCCCTTCCTCCGCCGCTGCCGCCAGGAACTCCAGGTATTCCTCGACATATTTTTGGTTCGCATTCACCAGGTTGGCCGACGCATTGATCTCGATGGCGGTCCCCGTTTCGCGGGCCGCCTGGCCCAGCTCGCGGGCGTAGCGCTCGGGCACCGCCGCCAGGGAGTCGAACCAGGGCCAGCCGTTGCGGTCGAATTCCCCCTTGCTGAACCAGTAGGGATGCACAAGCACGTCCACCAGCGGGTCGGCGCAGGTCTTGAGGTGGTGGCGGTGCTGGATGTCCACCAGCTTTTTCAGGTCGTAGGTTTCCAGGTAGGCGGCGTGGATGCCGCCGATGGCGAACTGGAACCCGACCTGCGCCTGGATGTCGGCATTGTACGCGAAGCCCTGGTCGCACCCGGTGAAGTTCAGCTCCACCCCGAAAAAGACATCCGGGACGGGGCGCGCAAGGGATTCGATGTCCCGGCGAATGAGCGTATGCAGGGGGAGCTTGTCGAGCGAGTTCAGGTGGTCGGTGATCCCGATCTGCCGAACCCCCAGCCGCCCGCATTCGCGGACGATGGCGGCCACCTCCATGGTGGCGTCGGCGCAGCGCAGATATTGGGTGTGAATGTGAAAATCCAGGCGGGGTGTTTCGGACACGGGCATCCTCCTAACGCGGCGCCATGGCCGCAACCTAAGATGGCATCAAGCTTCTGAAAAAAAACATCTGGTGATGTCCAGCAGTTTCGGGGCGCCCTGACAAGCAGCGCCGGCCTTCCTCTGGCCGCTTGCAGCGGGCGGCGGCAGTCTGCCAGAAGAACACCCCGCAGGCAACCGGAAAAAGCGGTGCGGTAAGGCCGAAGTCACGCAGGGGCGGAAGTGGAGCCGGTCCCGCATGCGGGACCGGTCTTTTCTGAGGTCGGAGTGCCAGGCACCCCGGCTCTATCCCCAAAATATCTGAGAAGGTGTGAAAAAATTATCTGAAGACGGTCGCGACGGCCTGCCCGGCGTAGCCTTGGCGAAGCCGGGAGCGCGACCCTCCATTTTTTGAAGAACAATCGAGTGGAGGGCCACGTTTTATCGTGGCCGTCCGATTTTGTCACCGCTTCTGAGGTTACCCGGGGCGCCCGCGGCCCAAGCGGACTGGCGGAGCACCCTACTAAGCCCACCCCTCAATGCCAGGGTGCAATCAGGCTGACGATCGTCGTCTTATGGCACACGTCGATCGCGGCACGGCCGGGCGGAGGAGGCCGGGGGGAGGAAATGATTTCAATTTGCTGTTGACCCTCCCACCGCCCCGACTATGATGCGGTTTCAGCGTTGTTCCAAAAGGCGGAGGCGCGCAATGATCTGGCGTTTGCTAGCAATCGGGGCCCTGGTCGGCCTGGCGGCGCTCCGCGCCCAGGCCTGCCCCAATCCCGTTTTCCACTACGCGCGCCAGTATTGGGACGCCGATCCTTACACCGTCACGGCGCGCGGAGCGGAGTCCTGGCCGCCCGCGGCGCGGGCGGCGCTCAAGCTCCTCCAGGACGCCGAGCTCGGCGGCAGCGCCAACCTGACGGTGCGCCTCGAGCCGGCGGCGACCAACGCCGGGCCGGGGGCGGCGGCGCTCCTGACCGCGAGCTTCGTCGACGCCAACGGGCTGCTGCGCGAGGTCTGGAGCGGAGCGGCCACCGCCGAATCCGTGCGGCGCCTGCTGGATTCGCCCGCCCGCGCCGAGATCGGCCGCCTGCTGCTCCAGGGCAAGGCCGCGGTCTGGGTCCTGCTGGAAAGCGGCAACCGGCGCAAGGACGGGGACGCCGCCGGCCTGCTGCAGAAGGAGCTGGGGCGCCTGGAAAAGATCCTGGCGGCCCCCGCCCCCGAGCCCTGGGGCGGGCCGGGCGGCGGGGGCGGCGGCGGACCCCAGGATTCCCCGCCGGTTTCCTTCGGGTTCGTGCGCGTGCGCCGCGACGACCCGGCCGAGGCCATGCTGGTCCGGATGCTGCTGAAAATCAAGCCCGGCCTGGAAGAGCGGGCCGCCGAACCGCTGGCGTTCCCGGTCTACGGCCGGGGCCTGATCCTGGACGCGATCGCCGGGGACGCCATCGAGCCCCAGCGCATCGGGGCAGTCGCCGACTTTCTGACCGGCCCCTGCTCCTGCGTCTTCAAGGAAAGCTGGCACGGCGCCTCGCTGCTGCTGTCCGTTGACTGGCTTGCCGCCCTGGAGACCGCCGGGCAGGCCGCGCCGGCGGCCGCCGGCGCGCCGGTCGGCGCGGGCGGATTCCTGCGGCGCCTGGAAGCGCCGGCCAGCAACGCGCCCGCGCCGGCGAAGGGAGGCGCCGCGCCATGACCTGGTGGAGCCTGGCGCTCAAGGAGATCCGCTTCCGCCGGATCGGCTTCGCCCTCGGGCTGGCGGCCGTGGCGGTGGCGGTGGCCTGCCTCGCGGGGGCCGTAGCCCTGCTGCGCGCCCACGAGCTCCAGACGGACCGCCTCCTGGCCCAGCGCGAGCGCGCGACGCGCGAGGAGATGCGCCGGCTCGAAAATGACGTCCGCCTCATCATGCGCGAGCTGGGCTACAACGTGCTCATCCTGTCGGCGGACCAGGACCTGGCCCAGCTGCGGCGCGACGGCTATCCCGACACCTTCATGCCGGAGGAATACGCGCGCCACCTCGGCCGTTCCCCGAGCAAAACCCTGAACCACCTCCTGCCGATCCTGCAGCAGGGGGCGACCTGGCCGGAGCGGGCCCTGCCGATCATTCTCTCGGGCACCTCCGGCCAGGTGCCGGTCCTGAGCAAGCCCGAGCACCTGCGGCCCGACGGCGCCTACCGCAACCCCATCATGAAAACGCTCCCGGAAAACGGGCTGATCCTCGGATACACGGTCGGCAAGGCGCTGGGCGTTCGCGCCGGCGACACGGTGCCCCTGATGGGCGAGCGTTTCCGGATCATGCGCGTGAACCCGCCGGAGGGCAGCACCGACGACATCATCGTCTGGTGCGACCTGGCCAAGGTCCAGCGCTGGCTGGGCCTGGAGGGCCAGATCAACGGCATCCTGGCCCTGGAATGCATCTGCCACCCCTCCGAGCTGGGCGCCTTGAGCGAGGAAATCCAGGCGATCCTGCCGGGCACCCAGGTGCTGGCCTTCAGCTCGCGGATCGCGGCGCGCGCCGGCGCGCGCCTGCGGGCGGAGGAGGCCCACAAGCAGGCCATGGCCGCCGAGCGCACCCACCGCGCCGCCATGGGCCGCCAGCTCGAGCGGTTCGCGCGGATCCTGGCGCCCCTGGCGGCGGGCGGGGCGGCGGTCTGGATTTTCTTCCTGGTGCTCGTCAACGTGCGCGAGCGCAAAGCCGAGATCGGCATCCTGCGGGCCATGGGCGTGGGGGAGAACACGATCGCCGCGGTCTTTCTCTTCAAGGCCGCCCTGATGGGCCTGGGCGGGGCCGCGGCCGGCTATGCCGCCGGGGTGGCCGCGGCCGTCTGGTGGGGCGGCCTGCCGGCGGACTCGGCCGAGTTCCGGCTGCTGCTGAATCCCCGGCTGCTCGTTGTCGTCCTGGCGGCGGCGCCCGCGCTGTGCGTGCTCGCCGGCGCCTGGCCGGCCCTGCGGGCGGCCCGCCAGGATCCGGCCTCGGTGCTAAGGGAGGAGTGATTTAGAAATCGGGAACGAACATCCAACTCCCAACATCCAACTCCCAACATCCAACTTCCAACAGGATCTGGCGATCGGCACTTGTTGATTGGATATTCGTTATTGGATATTGGTTATTCAGAGTTTCACCCGGCTGACCGGTTGCATCGGTAAACGATGCAATAAAAGAACAAGCTATGGACCATTTATCACCCAAGGCCACGACGCCCGGAACACCGGTCCTCGAGCTCGAGGCGCTATCCAAGCGTTATCCCCGGCGCGGCGGCGCGGTGTCCGCTCTCGACGGCGTGTCGTTCCGCGTGGAGGCCGGACAGTTTGCGACGATCCGCGGCCCGAGCGGCAGCGGCAAGACCACCCTCCTCCTGGCGGCCGGCGGGCTGCTGGCCCCGGACGCCGGCGCCGTGCGGGTCAACGGCCAAAGCCTCTATGCCCTGGGCGCCGACGCCCGCGCGCGCTTCCGCGCCGCGCAGATCGGCTTCGTGTTCCAGCAGTTCCACCTGATCGCCTACCTGACCATCCTGGACAACATCCTGGCCGCCGGCCTGGCCACGGGCGCGGCGGGACCGGCGGCCCGGGAACGGGCCGCGGAGCTGGCCGCGACCTTCGGCCTGGCGCACCGCGCCGATCACGTGCCGGCCGACCTGAGCACCGGCGAGCGCCAGCGGGTCGCCCTGGCGCGGGCGCTCTTCAACCGGCCGCGCCTGCTGCTGGCGGACGAGCCGCTCGGCAACCTCGACGACCGCAACGCCGGCATCGTCCTGGACCACCTGCGGCGCTTCGCCCGCGGCGGCGGGGCCGTCCTGATGGCCACCCACAACGCCGGCCTGCGGGAGGACGCGCTGTATCGCCTCGAGGCCGGGACGCTGCAAGGGGCCCAAGTCCTTTGAAGAGGCCCCGTTCAATGAAACCCGGCGACTGCCGGGCAATGAGTTCCGCTTCTAACCTGTAGGGCAAGCCCCGCCACACCGCTGGGCAACCCTTCAGCACAGCGGCCGAAAGATTCCCAAGGTGGACACCGCGCTCCGCGCGGCGTATCCTGACAATTTTTTTCGCCGGAGGTGTACCCGCCTTCGGCGGAAAACGCCTAGGCTCCGGGTTAAGCCGCCAGGTGGTGCCAACGCCCCATGCCCCCAGAAGCCACATCCGATGAAAACCTGATGCGGCGGTTCCAGGAAACTGCCGACGAGTCCGCTTTCAACGAGCTGGTCCTCCGCTACCACCGCCCGGCGCTGGCCATCGCCCGCGGCCGACTCGCGGGCCGCGAAACCCTGGCCGAAGATGCCGTCCAGGAAGCCTTCCTCCGGGTCGTCAGGCACCGGGACCGCTTCGACTGCCGCCGTCCGTTCGCCGCCTGGTTTTACACCATCCTGCGCAATCTCTGCGCCGATTTCCACCGCAAGGCAACGCGCCGGGAACAGCAGCTCCGGGAACTGGAACATGAGGCCGCGCGCGCCGCCGACGAACGCCGGGATCCCGGCCGGACCGCGGCGGCGCTGGCGGCGCTGGAGCCGGATGAACGCGACATCATCGTCGGCCGGTTCGTCCACGGCCTGACGCTGGCGGACCTCGCCGCCGGACTCGGGATTTCGGAGGAGGCGGCCAAGAAGCGGGCGCAACGCGCCCTGCAGCGCCTGAGGCAAGCCTGGACGGAAGAACCATAAAGCCGCGAAAAAAAACGTGCCGGCTTGTGGGAAAGAGTCTAATGCGGGCCATGCCCGCAACCCAATCAAGAACCCAGAATAAGAATACCCCCCACGATCCGTCGGCTGACGGACAGGGCAACCACGAATTGCAGGCAAGCAGGTCAAAGACAAATCAATCATTATTTTCTGCCTTTGGTGGATCCGCCTCCAGCGGAAATCTGATCTTAACATTCGTGGTTGTCCCGAATTCGTGGGGTGATATCCGAATGCCTTATCCTATCAGGTTTTCTTGTTTATTATCACGGTTCCGAGTGGATAAGGCACTAATGCCCCGGCCGGCACACCGGAGCGCCCCAATCCCCTGTCCCCCGGCGCCGGGTTGAAACGTAGTGCTTAATAAACCCAAGAGGGAGATCTGTCATGGAGTGCGCCCAAGCCGACGAACTGATCGCCTTGAACGCCCTGCGCGCGCTGGACGGTGAGCAACAGCGCGCCCTGGAAGCGCACCTGGCCGCCTGCGCGGCGTGCCGGAACCGCGCCGCCCAACTCGCCGCGCGCCTGGCACGGTTGCAGGAAGAGATGCGCGCCCCGGACTTCGGCACCCCCGCCCTGCGGGCGCTCCGCGTCCGGGTCCGCCGCCGGCTGTGGGTCGAGCGCCTCGCGCGGCGCGCCCTACCCGCCCTCGCGCGGGCGGCGGCGGCGCTGATCATCGCCGCCGGCCTGATCTTCGCCTGGCAAACGCTCCGCGGCCACGCCGGGACCTGGATGCGCACGGGCGTTGCCGCGGTCGCCGGGAACGACTCGGCCTACCCCGTGATCACCGAGAAGGAAGTCCTGGTCCTGGTGGACGATCCGGACGGCCAGCGCCTGTCAACCCTGGACCGGCGCACCGGCGCCCGGCTCTGGCAGACCGCCTTCCCGGTCGCCGGCCTGCCCTGCGCCGACGCCAAACGAATCTATGTCTGGAAGGTGGAAAAAGATTCCGGCCTGCGCCTGGTCGCCCTGCAGCGTCGAACGGGCAAGCCGGCCTGGACCGCGGACGCGGCCTTGCCGCCCCAGGCCCCGCCGGCACAGATCACGGTCGCAGGGCCGAAACTCTGCTGGAGCGACAGCGGCGGCATCACCGTGTTGAACGCCGGCAGCGGCCGGCAGGTGTGGACGCGGGCACTGGCGCCGGGCGGACCGCTCTCGGCGCCCGCGACCGACGGCCGCAGGCTTTTCGTGGCCTCCGGCGATGCGCTCTACGCCTTCGACCTGGCCTCCGGCCGACCCGGCTGGCAAACCAGCCTCGAACGCGTCATGTCCTTTGCGCCGCGCCCCAGGGTGCAGTGCGCCGGCGGCGTGGTGGCCGTGGCCCGCTCCGTCCTGCCCCGGCGCGGCTGCCTCGAAACGTTCCGCGCCGAGTCCGGCGACGCCTTATGGCGGCGGGACACCACGGCCCCGCAGCACCTCCTGGCGGCCGGCGCCAAGTTCTTCGTGCGCGGCGCCGGCATTCAGGCTTTTGACGCCCTGACCGGGGACCTGGCCTGGACGGCGCCCGTGGGCGGCTGCAGCCCCATCGCCGCGGACGGCGGCCGGATTTACGTCATGGAGGGCATCGAACGCCGCGGGGCCTATGCCCTGAACGCCGACACCGGCCGGCCGGTCTGGGACAAGCAGCCAATGAGTTCCTGCAGCGGCCTGGTGGTCTTGGGGCAGACCGGCTACCTGGTCACGCAGGACGGCGAACTCCACGCCATGGCCATTTAACCGCGTTAGTAAAGCTACATGCTTTTGTGTGTATGCTTTGGGGAGGGACAGCGTGTCGCTGTCCGCGGCAGGCAGAAGGCCCGCCCTCTCTTGGGTTGCGGGCGACAGCCCGCCTGAACTGAAAAAAACGTCTCGGGATGTATAGCGGTTTCGGGAAGACAACCATGAGAGCATCATACCGAAAGGAAAACGGAACAATGGACAGTCACATCAAGCGGATCGTTTTCGGATGGGGGATGTCGTTGCTTCTGGGAGCGTTCGCCGCAAACACCGGCGCGGAGGAAACGCCTGCCTCTTCCATCCACGCGCCGTCCAAAACCATTTCAACAAACAAGGCGCCGGCCGCTCGATCCGCCGCAGCCGCTGTTGCCGCCGAGCCGCCCTGCGGGAACGCCCCCGCCGTCTCCCGGCCGGCCGCGGGCCCGCAGGCGATCATGCAAACCGTCGAGTCCCTGGCCCACCTGCGCCTCTATGGATTTATCCGCCTCGACGCCTCCTACGACACGACCCGGGCCCAGCCGGGCGACAAGATGTATTACGTCCTGCCGAAAGCCAACGGCGAGGACGACAACGAGTTCAACATGAGCGCCCGCTATACCCGGCTCGGCCTCGACCTGAGCAGCCCGGAGTGGGGCGCCAGCCGGCTCAGCGGCAAATTGGAAATCGATTTCGACAGCGGCACCACCGCCAACTCGCCCAATCCGCGCCTGCGCCTGGCCTACGCCGAACTGGCGCACGAGACCTATGGTTTTATCCGGGCCGGCCAGGACTGGGATGCCTTCATCACCGTCAGGCCCCGCATGGTCAACATGACCTCCCTGCAGGACGGCGGCGGTTTGGGCCAGCGCCGGCCCCAGTTCATCGTGGGCCGGAACACGCCCCTGGCCGCCCATACCAGGCTCGTGACCAAGGTGTCCGCCGCCCGCACGGTCGGGGAAAACCTGGACTCGGGCACCCAGGATGACGGCGCCGACGCGGGGTTTCCCACGATCCAGGCCAACGTCTGCCTCGAGACGCGGCTCCTGACGGAGAAGCCGACCAAGATCGGCGTTTCCGGCCACTACGGCATGGAAAAGCTGGACGCCGCCACCAACGGCACGGTCACCGCCACCGACGCGGACGATTACCAAACCTATTCCGTCATCGGCAGCCTGGTGCTCCCCATCCATGACCGGGTGAGTTTACAGGGCATCGTCTGGCAGGGCGAAAACCTGGACCCCTACTTCGGCGGCGTCGGCCAGGGGATCAACACCAAACTCAAGACCGGCATCGCGGCCAAGGGCGGCTGGGGCGAACTGCTGGTGGACATCACGAAACAGCTCAGCTGGAACATCGGCTACGGCATGGACAGCCCGGACGCCGCGGACCTGAACGCCAAGAACCGCTCCCAAAACCGAAGCCTTTTCACCAGCCTTTTCCTCACGGTCAAGCCGGTGACCTTCGCCGTCGAATACACCAACATGAAAACGGACTACAAGGACGCCGACAGCGCCACCGACAACCGCTTCGCGGGGGCGGTGTGCTACACGTTCTAACCGAATTTTCTCCCCCACGAATTCAGGACAACCACGAAGGTTAGATCGTTCCGCCACAACCTGACGCGCTTGCGAAAAAAAGCCGTCCACGGAACACAGAAGATGGAGATAACCTGGGAAGAAATAGAACATCCAGGTTCGTTTTTTACCGAATTGCATTTTCGTGTGTTTTGTCCATTCGTGGTTGCCACGAATTCGCGGGGAAATATATGAAAACCATGACACGCAATACCCGGCACCGTTCGGCAGGAGCGGCTTGTGCCCTGCTGGTTATGGCCGGCGGCTGGTTGGGACCGGCCGCCGCGGCGACCAACGCGCCGGCCGCCCTGCTCCTGTACTGCGGAGCGGGACTGCGGCCGCCGGTGGCGGAACTCGCCGAGCTGTTCCAGCGCCGGACGGGCATCAAGATCGAGGCGAACTATGGTCCCTCCACCCCCCTGCTCACCCAGCTCAAGCTGAGCGGGCGCGGCGACCTGTTCCTGCCCGGCGACGATTTTTATCTCCAGGAAGCCCGGCGGCAGGGGCTGGTGGAATCCTCGCACCCGGTGGCCACGTTCGTCCCGGTGATCCTGGTCGCCCGCGGCAACCCGCTGGGCGTGAAAACGCTCGCCGACCTGGCGCGCCCGGAGGTGCGCCTGGGCCTGGCCGACGAGCGCGTGGCGGCGGTGGGCCGGATCACGCCGGCGATCTTCGCCACCAACGGCATCCCGTTCGAGCCGCTGCGGGCCAAGACGGTGTTGAACGCCCTCACGGCCCCGGAGCTGGGACAGGCGGTCAAGCTCGGCCACGTGGACGCCGCCATCAACTGGCAAGCCACCGGCTGGCAGTACGCCCCGGAGGTCGAAATCGTGCCCATCCCGGCCGAGCGCAATATCCTTTCCCCGGTGGCCGTGGCCGTCGTGGCCGCTTCGAAAAACAAAGAGACCGCCCTGGAATTCGTAAAATTCCTGCAGGGGGCCGCCGGCCAGGCCGTATTCCGCAAGCACCATTACGACCCGGCGTCCGCGTCATTGGCGCCTTAACCACCAGAAATCACCATATAAAACAAGAAAATGAAAACAAGAGTGGATTCACCACGGAGAACACGGAGACACGGAGCGTGATCCGTCGCCTCGATCTCCTTCCGAGACTCTTCCTCCGTGCCTCCAGCGCAACGGGTGGTGAAAGGCTCGGGTTCAATTGCGTTGCATCCGGGGTTCTCGTCGCCGGCTGCCTCACCGTCCTGTTCCTGGCGCCGCTCCCCGTGTCGGCCGCGGGCGCGCCCGCGCCCGCGCAAGACGGCGGCACGCTCCGGGAACGCTGGCCGTGCATGGGCACCTGGGCGACGCTCTCCGCCCGGGGCGCCGACCCCCGCGATTTCGCCGCCTGGGCGGCGGCGGCGAAGCGGATCCTCGGGGAGCTGGAAAGGACCCTGAGCATCTTCAACCCGGAAAGCGACATTTCGCTCCTCAACCGCGCGGCCGGCGGGGCGCCGGTGCGGGTCTCGCCCCGGACGCGCGAGGTCCTGGCGCTCAGCCTCCGCTACGGCGAGCTGAGCGGCGGGCTTTTCGACGTCACCGTGGCGCCGCTGGTGCAGGCCTGGGGCTTCGCCGGCGGCGCGCCGCCGGACCGGCCCCTCGACGCTGCGGCCGTCGGCGAGCTGCTCAAGGTCGTGGGCTACCGGCGCCTGGTCCTCTCAAACGGCACGGCCCGGCTGGACGCCCCCGGCGTCAGCGTCAACCTGGGCGGCATCGCCAAGGGCTATGCCGTGGATGTATGCTTCGACGAGCTGCTGAAGGCCTTCAAGCCGGGAGACATCATGGTGGATCTCGGAGGCAATCTCCGCTGCGGCGGCGGCGCCGGCCGGACCTGGACCGTGGGGGTGCGGAACCCCTTCGACCCCGACGGCCTGGTGGGCACGATCGAGCTCGAACCGGGGCTGGCGGTGGGCACCTCGGGGAACTACGAGCAGTTTCACGTCATCGGGGGGGAACGCTACGCGCACATTATCAACCCGCTCACCGGCTTCCCGGCCCGGGGGATGGCGAGCGTCAGCGTCGTGAGCACCAACGCCGCGGACACCGAGGGCGTCTCCAAGCCCCTCTTCATCCTGGGTCCGGAACGCTCCAAGGCGTATCTGACCGGCCTCGGCGGGCGCCGCGCCCTGTTCATCCCCGACCGCCGGCCGGTGGTCCTTTACCTGACCCCGGGCTTCCGCGAGATCTTCCGCCCGGAGCCCGAGTTGGCGCACAGCCTCGTGGTGCTGGATCCGGATGCGAAGGGATCCGCCGCCGCGCCCTGATCCCCTGACCGCCGGAGACGGCTGTGATATTTTCTATTGGATTGCATTGCCGTGTGTTCCGTGGGAAGGTAGCGCTTCTTTGCGGATGGGCCGCATGGGGAGGAGACAACATGAAACGCTATGGATGGATCGCGGGGAGTCTGTTGCTGCTGGGGCTGGTTGCCGGGGGGCGGGCGGCGGATGAACCGGCCGCCGAACCCCTGCTGTGCCTGGTGGGGGGCACGATGCGCCCGGCAGTCGAGGAACTGGCCCGGCAATTCGAGGCCGCCGGCAACGGGAAGGTCCTGCTCGACTTCTCCGATTCCGGCCAAATCCTGATCAAGGTCGAGGCGACCGGCAAGGGCGACATCTACGTGGTTCACGACCCCTTCCTGGCGGCGGGCGAGAAGAAAAACATGGTGGCCATGAGCGCCGTCGTGGCCGCGTTGGAGCCGGTCATCGTCGTGGCCAAGGGCAACCCCAAGGGCATCCGGAATTTCGCGGACCTGGCCCGGCCCGGCCTGCGCCTGGTCCTGACCGACGACAAGTATTCGACCATGGGCTACGTGGTCAGCCGCATGGCGGCCAAGCTGGGCCTCGCGGCGGCGCTGGCCTCGAACGTCGTCACGCGCACCCGCGGCGGGGGCGAGGCCGCCAACGCGGTGGCGCTGAAGACGGCGGACGCCTCGGTCGTCTGGAACGCGGTCGCCTTCCTGCGCAAGGAAAAGCTGGATGCCATCCCCCTGGAGGAGGCGGCGCGTCTGAAGCCGGGGGTGGACGCCGTCACCAGCGCCACCTACGGGCCGATGGAGATGGACCGCATCCGGGTGACCGCCGTCCTGCTGAAAACCTCGAAAGCCCCGGAGCGGGCGAAGCGCTTCGTGGACTTCATGGCCTCGGAGGCCGGCCGGAAGGTGTGGGACCAGTTCGGCTTCTCGCCGCTGACCCCGGCCGCGACCGCCGCCCCGGCAGCCGTCCAACCGGGGGACGCCAAGGCCCAGGCGCTCATGGTCCACTGCGCCGCCGGAATGCGCAAGGCCATCGACAAGCTGGCGCGCGACTTCGGGGAGCGCCAGGGCGTCAAGATTGAACTGAACGCCGACGGCTCTAATCGGCTCCTGGGCCAGATCCAGCTCTCCCGCCAGGGCGATGTCTACATCGCCGGGGACGCCGAGTATGTCGAGCGGGCCATGGCGGCGGGCCTGGCGACCACCGGCTTCACCTTCTGCCTTTACGTGCCCGTCATCATCGTCCAGAAGGACAACCCGCTCGGGATCAAGACGCTGGCCGACCTCCTCAAGCCGGGCGTCCGCATCGGCCAGGGCGACGAAAAAGCGGCGGCCATCGGCCAGCAAACCGTGAAAATCCTGGCCCGCAACAAGATCGACCGCGAGGCCTGGAACAAGAACGTGCTGCTGAACACCATGACCGTCAACGAGCTGGGCGCGGCCATCAAGCTGCGGACGATCGACGCCGCGCTGGTCTGGAGCTCCACGGCCGCGGACTATGCCGCCGACGCGGCCGCGGTCGCCCTGGACCCAACCGGCACGATCGTTTCCGACGTCCAGGGGACGGTGCTGACCTGCGCCCGGGACAAGGCCCTGGCGCAAGAGTTCCTCGATTTCCTCCTGACGCCCGGCGCCCAGGCGACGCTGGCCGCCAACGGGTATGTTCCCATGCCGACCGGCCCGGCCGCCCCATGAGCGCCGGCGCGCCCATCCCCTGGTTCCGGATGGCCACCCGGGCGGTGCTGTTCGCCCTGGTGGGGGCGATCCTGCTCCTGCTGGCCGCCGACGTGGCCTACACGGACCGGGCCTCGTTCGTCGAGACGATCGGGTCGGTGGAATTCCGTTCCGCCTTCGTCTTGAGCCTGGGCACCTCGTTCCTGACGACGCTCCTGGCCCTGCTGGTGGCCATCCCCGCCGCCTACGCCCTGAGCCGCTATCCCTGCCGGGGGGCGATGATGCTGGACGTGTTCGTGGACTTCCTGATCGTCATGCCGGTGCTGGTCATCGGCGTGAGCCTGCTGGTCTTCTTCCGGCTGGGGACCGATTTGGCGGAATCGCCGGTCCGGTTCGCGCGCGTCCTCGGGGCCGGCATCGCCTGGCTGGGGGACGTGTTCATCTACCAGAAAGCCGGCATTGTCCTGGCGCAGTTCTTCTGCGCGGTCTCCTTCGCGGTGCGGGCGCTGAAGAGCGCCTTCAGCACGATCAGCCCCCGCACCGAGCAGGTGGCCATGACCCTGGGCTGCACCCCCGCCCAGGCCTTCTGGCGGATCACGCTCCCCATGGCGCGCCACGGGATCCTGGCCGCCGCCGTGCTGGCCTGGTCCCGGGCCTTCGAGATCTTCGGCGCCGTGACCATCGTGGCCGGGGCCGTGCGCCGGCGGACCGAGGTCCTGCCCACCTCCATCTACCTGGAATTTTCCATCGGCCGGATCGAGGCGGCCCTGGCGATCTCGCTGGTCATGCTCGCGGTGGCCTTCCTGATCCTGCTGGCCATGCGGCTGGTGTCGCGCAGCGATATCTTCGGAGCGGGGGCCCGGCCATGATCGAAATCCGCGATCTTGCCTATGCCATCGGTTCGTTCAGGCTGCAGGCCTCCCTGCGGGTGGCCGAGGCGGAATACTTCGTGCTCCTCGGCGTGACCGGGTCGGGCAAGACGATCCTGCTGGAAACCCTCTGCGGCCTGCGCCGGGCGGCCGCGGGCCGCGTGCTGCTCAACGGGCGGGACGTCACCCCCCTGCCGCCGCGCCGGCGCCAGGTGGGATACGTGCCCCAGGACGGCGCCCTCTTCGACCATCTCTCGGTCGCCGACAACATCGGCTTCGCCCCGCGGCTGCGGCGCGCGCCGGCGGAAGAGCGGCGAGCCACGGTGCGCGCGAACGCGGCGCTGCTCGGCATTGTCCACCTGCTCCCGCGCGGCGTGCAGGGCCTTTCCGGCGGCGAGCGCCAGCGCGTGGCCCTGGCCCGGGCGCTGGCCGCGAAATCCTCCCTCCTGCTGCTGGACGAACCCGTCAGCGCCCTGGACGAGCCCACCCGCAACGCCGTCTGCCGGGAGCTCAAGCGCATCCAGCGCGACCTCCGGCTTTCCGTGATCCACGTGTGCCATTCGCTCGAGGAAGCCACCCTGCTGGGCGACCGGATCGGGATCATGCGCGCGGGGACGATCGTCCAGGCGGATTCTTTGGAGGGCCTGATGAACCGCCCGCGCGACACCTACGTGGCCGGGCTCCTCAGGCTGGACAACCTGTTCAGCGGCGAGGCCCGCGCGGAAGGCGGCCGGGGACGGATCCTCTGCCGCGGCGCCGACCTCGCCGCGCCGGCCGCGCCGGCCCCAGGACCGGCGGAATTCATGATCCGGCCATGGCAGGTGGAACTCACGCCGGAGGACGCCCCCACCGGATACGAGAACAGCCTGCCCGGCACGGTGACTGCGATCAGCGTCGCCGGTCCCCTGGCGCGCCTGGAGTTCACGGGCGCCCTGCCGCTGACCGCCTACATGTCGCGGACGGAACTGCGCGAGAAGGCGGTCCGGGAAGGCGTCCGCCTGCGGGCGGCCTTCCCCGCCGAAGCCATCCACGTGTTCGCCACCCCGGCTTGACCCACCGGATTATTCTTTCCGCATATCCCCTTCCACTCAAGGCATCCCTTCACTTTTTGTCACACTCGGTTGCCACCTGTGACAGATTGGCGCAGATTTTTCCGATGAAACCAGACAAGAATTACGGTGCAATAAAATGTATCGCCTTTGATATAAATAGATTACGACTACATTCGCCGTCTTGTTCCCAATGGCTGGCATGATAACTGCTTCATAAGCTGGTGTGGGAAATGGAAATTAAGGCTGTTAGCGTGCGGGTAGGGAGGCGGCGGTAAGACGCTAACAGCCTTTCGCTTAAGGTTTGGCGGCGGAAAACGATCAAAAAATCAGTTTTGCAGCGACGGGCGAATTTGAGGGGGAATGAACATGGCCAAAGTGCTTGGAATAGACTTGGGAACGACCAACTCGTGCATGGCGATCATGGAAGGCGGCCAACCGGTGGTGATCCCCAATTCCGACGGCTCGCGCACGACGCCTTCCATCGTGGCTTTCACGAAAAGCGGGGAACGCCTGGTGGGCCAGGCCGCCAAACGCCAGGCGGTGACCAATCCCACCCAAACGGTGTTCTCCATCAAGCGGTTCATGGGCCGGAAATTCGACGAGGTCACCCGCGAAATCTCGCTGGTCCCCTACCAGGTCGTCCGCGCCAAAAACGGCGACGCCCATGTGAAGATCGGCGACCGAGCCTACTCGCCCCCCGAAATCTCCTCCATGATCCTGCAGAAAATGAAGGCCGATGCCGAGGCCTACCTGGGCGAGAAAATCACTCAGGCGGTCATCACCACCCCGGCCTACTTCAACGACAGCCA
>CAZVVD010000058.1:0-23408 GCA_964630555.1 uncultured Verrucomicrobiota bacterium
CCACGTCCCGGTGGCTTCCACGTAGAGGGCGGGGTCGGCCTTGCGGTCGCCGTCGAAGTCGGCGGCGAGCGGCGTCGCCGGGGCGGCGGCGGCCGTCACGTTCAAGCTGTTGGTCACACGGGGGGCCGGGTTCCAGTTGGCATCCCCGGCCTGGCTGGCCACGACGCTGACCCGGCCAGTCGCCGTGAACGCAAGGTGGCTGCCGCCGGTAATAACGCCGGGCCCCGCATGGACGGCGAAACTGACCGGCAGGCCTGAGGAGGCGGAAGCCGATAGCGCAACCTGGCCGGTCATCACCTGGTCCGGGATGGAGGAAAAGCTGATGGTTTGGTCGGTTTTGGGCGGAAAATCAAAATGGAGGGTGATCGTGCCCGTCACCCGGTCATTCTGCTGCGATGACGCGGGCACCGAGGCGAACGAATTGCCGGTGATGGGGATGGAAAGAGTGCGTTCTCCGGACCGTCCGGCAAGCTGATTGGTCAGGGCGCCGGAGGGATGGGGCTTATCGTCCCAGGAGTCGAACAGGCGGCCGAGCCAGGTGCTGCCGTCGTAAAGATCAAGGTACGGCATACCGAAGACGTATCCCGAACAGGTGGCCTCCCAGGTGGTCGTCAGGGTAAAATCCTTGTCCGCGGACACGGTAATCATAAAGGCATTGGTGTAGCCGGCGGGATTGAAGACCGTCGACGGGCGCGCATTCACGCTGACGATCCGCTGGCAGTCAAACGTCAACGCCAGCGTGTCGCCGCCGCGATTGGTGATGGCCAGGGTCGAGATCACCTGGACGGTTCCGGTTCCGACGGCGGTGGCCGTGGCCGAGGCGTATCCCTCGCCGCTGTCAGACACATACTCCGCCACTCCCGATTGGATTTCTTGCGCATGGACCCCGGCAAATGCGCTGACCCGCACAATGGAGCCGGCCATGGCATTCCAAGCCGCCATCGACAGCATGGCCAATACGACTGCCCCGGCTATACCCGCCCGTGGATATGTTTTCATTCCCTGCCTCCTTGGAGTGATCCGACGACTGTTTGCCTACTCCTCAACGGATAATAAAAAAGGTATCAAGGTTGCCATCCGTGCGCAAGTCCTGTTTTTGGGAAGCCAGGCACACACCCATAGGCGGCGGCATATGCCGTGATGTATTGACATGGCCGCGTTGGCGGCAGCGGCCTTTGATGAGTGACCGCTCCCGCCAGAGAGCCTCCGATTTTCCACTCCGCCACGTCGGCAGCCAAGTGGCCACTTGCCCTTCGGCAGGGCGACGTGGCAGTCCGCTCTTTTTCATCTAAGGCGGCTGCGCCCGCAACCCAGGGAGGGCGCGCATGTTGCGCGCCGATTGCGGCCGGCGGCACGCCAGCCCTCCCAAAACATCCACGCAAAAGGGGCTAAGGTACCCAGCCTGACGCCAAACCGGCCTCGGCGTAGCCGCTCCCCGAGAGCCTGATCCGCCAGGCGCCGCTGGCCAGGTCCAGCAGGGTCGGGTCGGCTTTCCCGTCGCCGTCGTAATCCGCGGCCGCCACCAGCGTGCCCGTGCCGCCGAACCCCTCCAGGGTGGCGGTGCCGTAGCCGCTCGAGGATGTCTTCACCTGCCAGGCGCCGGTGGCCTCGGCGTAGATCGCCGGGTCGGCCAGGCCGTCGCCGTCGAAGTCGCCCAGGACCGGCTCGAACCCCGCGCCGCCGAAGGCCCACAGGTTGCCCGTGATGTAGTTGGCGGCCGAGAGCAGGATCGTCCAGTTGCCGTTGGCCGCGTTGTAGATCGCCACGTCGAACCGGCGGTCGGAGTCGTAGTTCTGCGCGACGGCCGTGAAACCGGTTCCGCCGAAGCTGGACACCCCCTGCACACCGTAGCCCGCGCTCGACATGGCCACCCGCCAGGCGCCGTTGACGGTGTTGTAGATCGCCGGGTCGGCTTTTCCGTCGCCGTCGTAGTCCCCGGCCGCGGCCTCCCAGGCCGCGCCGCCGAAGCTGGACATGACCGCTTCGATATAGCCACTGGCCGACAGTTTTACCTGCCACGTTCCGCCGGCCACCTGGTAAATGGCGGGATCGGCCTTGCCGTCGCCGTCAAAATCGCGGGCCACGGCGGCATAGCCGGGTCCGCCGAAGGGCAGGGTGGTCAGGCCGTAGCCGGAGGCCGAGAGCTTCAGGTACCAGGTTTCCTCGGAGGGCACATAGACGGCCGGGTCGGCCTTGCCGTCGCCGTCGAAATCGGCGGCCAGCGGCGACACCGCGGCGGCGACGGCCTGGCTGGCATAGCCGCTGGCGCCGGCGCTGAAAGCGCTGGCGCCGACGCTGTTCTTCGCCTTGACCCAGTAATAGTAGAGCGTACCCGCGGCGACCGCGGTGTCGTTGTAGGCGGCCGAGGTCGGCTCCGTCCCGAGGGCCGCGGCCGAGGCGGAATCGTTCAGCGTGTTGCGGTAGACCGCGTAGCTCGTGGCCCCGCTGGAGGGGTTCCACGTCAGCTGGACCTTGTTGGTGAAGGCGCCTTGGCTGGCCGCCAGGCCGGTGGGCGCGGCCGGGGGCGAGGGCGGCGGGTCGTCCTCCAGGATGGTCACGGTTTCCGTGGCCGGCGCGCTGAGCGCGGCGCCGGTGGCGGAGCTCAACTTGGCGCTGAACGCTTTGTCCGCATCGTAGTGCGTGTTGTTCAGGATCGTCACGGCGAAGGTCTTGGCGGCGGCCTCGCCGTGCAACCAGGCCAAGGCGCCCGATACTGCCGTGTAATGCGTGCCCGCCACGGCGGTGCCGTCGGCGGTGGCATAGGCCACCGTGGCCGGGCCGTTGCTGCCGCCGGCGCGGGTGACGGTGAGGGTCACGCTGCCGGCGTTCTCGCTGACGCTGACCGCGGCGGCGCTGAACTGGAGGCTGCCGGGGCTGCCCTTCACGATCGTGACCGTGGCGGTGCCGGGGGCGGCCAGGACGGCGGCGGTGGCGTTGCCCAGGACGACGGTGAAGGCCTTGTCGGCGGTGTAGATCCCGTCGTCGAGGAGCGGCACGACGACGGATTTGCCGCCGCTATCGCCGCTGGCCCAGCTGAGGGCGCCGTTGGTGGCGGTGTAATCCGTGCCCGCCGCGGCGGTGCCGTCGGCGGTGGCGAACTGGACGGTGGCCAGGCCGTTGCTGCCGCCGGCGCGGGTGACGGTGAGGGTCACGCTGCCGGCGCCCTGGTTGACGCTGACCGCGGCGGCGCTGAACTGGAGGGTGCCGGGGGCGGCCTGCAGGACCGTGACCGTGGCGGTGCCGGGGGCGGCGAGGGCGGCGGCGGTAGCGTTGCTGAGGACAATGGAAAAGGTTTTATTGATGGCGGGGGATTTGGGGACGAAGGAAGCCCCGTCGTTGAGGATGCCCACGACGACGGGTTTGCCGCCGCTTTCGCCGTGGGCCCAGGAGAGGGTGCCGTTGGTGGCAGCGTAGTTCGTGCCCGCGACAGCCGAGCCGTTGACGGTGGCGAACTGGACCGTGGCCGCCCCGTTGCTGCCGCCGGCGCGGGTGACAGTCACGGTGACGCTGCCCGCCACTTCGCTCGCGCTGTAGGCGTTGGTGGCGAACTGGAGCGTGCCGGGGCTGCTCTCCACGATCGTGACCGTGGCGGTGTCCGGGGCGCCGAGGGCGGCGACGGTGGCGTTGCTGAGGATGACCGCGAAGGCCTTGTTGGTCCCGGAATAGATGCCGTCGTTGAGGATGCCCACGACGAGGGTCTTGGCGGCGGCATCTCCTGCCGCCCACGAGAGGACGCCGTTGGTGGCGGTGTAGTTCGCGCCCGCCATGGCCGTCAGGTTCGAGGTGGCGAACTGGACCGTGGCGGCCCCGTTGGTGCCGTCCACGCGGGTGACCGTCACGGTGACGCCGCCGGCGTTTTCATTGACGCTATAGGCGTTGGTGGCGAGCTGGAGCGTGCCGAGCGGCGCCGCGGAGAGCGTGGTGAAATTGGTGCTGGCGGAAGCCCAGGACTCTCCGAAGGAGTTGCTGGCGAAACAGCGGTAGTAATAGACCGTGCTGGTGGTCAGCCCCGCAAGGCTGGTCGCGAAGGCGCCGGCGGTGAGAAAGCCGAGCGGCGCCACGTTGGTCCAGCCCGAGAAATTCGTGCCGCCGTCGGTGGGCCCCCAGCAGACCTTGACGTAGGCCGGCGCCGCGCCGGTCGAGGTCAGCGTCCCGTTGAGCGTGGCCGTGTTGCTGGACACGGCGGAGGGCCCCGGCTCGTTGTTGACCGAGGGGGTGGTGAAGTCGATCACTAAATGGGGGCCGTTGCCGCTCTCGCCGTTTACAAATCTAAGTTCATAATTAATGAGCGGATCTGTATGCGGTTGGATGCGAAAGCCCACGTGCGAACAACCGCTGGTAATGGCGTTGATTACCGTGGCGGTGATGTCGTTGGTAAATTGGACTCCGGCCTCCGGGTTCGCGTTGGAGCACACGGTGCCAAGCGCAGTGGCATCGCATCCGTAATCGCTGTTGTTGATGGTGCCGTTCCCGTTGGTATAAGCATACAGGATGAATCCATAGTTGGTCGTGGAATGATCGGATGTGCTTACCGTGACGACCAGCCGGACGGATTGAATGTTAGTGGTCAGTATGGATACGGCGAATTCCGCAATCGCCCGTTTAGTCACGGCATAAGTTATAAAATTAGCATAGGCGGTTGCATATAACGGGTTATCGGAATAAGATCCTAAAAGCGAATTGAAAATGATCGACCCATCCGCCGCCGCATAATTCGTTTCCACGGCCTTCAGGCTCAGGGTTCCCGCCAACAATCCGATGACCGCCAGCCATGTGAGGTTGCTGTTCTTCATGTTGCGCCCTTTCTCCTGTTGATCCGGATAGCACCCAGCTAAGACACCCACCCCTGGCCCCTCCCGGGAGGCGATAAGCTTTACCCCAGGTTATTTCATGTGGCGAATCATTCAGGTTAAGGTGGGCTGGACCTGCATCCCAAGGGAGGGCAAGTCCCGACTCTCAGGAGGTCGGGATGCCCGCCACAGATCCCGCCTGCGGGACCCTCCCCAAAAGACACCCGAAAACGTGCATGTTTATGGAAAACAGGCTAACAGGATCTTCATCGGAAATCATCAATTAGCAATCCGCCGCGTCGGCAGCCAAGTGGCCACTTGCCCTTCGGCAGGGCGACGTGGCAATCAGCTCTTTTTCATCTAAGGCGGCTGCGCCCGCAACCCAGGGAGGGCGCGCATGTTGCGCGCCGATTGCGGCCGGCGGCACGCCAGCCCTCCCAAAACATCCACGCAAAAGGGGCTAAGGTACCCAGCCCGACGCCAAACCCGCCTCGGTGTAGCCGCTCCCCGAGAGCTTGATCCGCCAGGCGCCGGTGGCCAGGTCCAGGAGCGCCGGGTCGGCTTTGCCGTCGCCGTCGAAATCAGCCGCGCTGACGGCATAGCCCGTGCCGCCGAATCCCGCCAAGGCGGCGGTGCCGTAGCCGCTCCCCGAGAGCTTCACCTGCCAGGTTCCCGTGGCCGCGGCGTAGATCGCCGGGTCGGCCAGGCCGTCGCCGTCGAAATCGGCCGGGATCGGCGCCTGGCCTTCGCCGCCGAAGCCCGCCAGGGCGGCCAGGAGATAATCTCGGGACGACATCTTCACCCCCCAGTTGCCGGTGCTGTCTCCGTAGATGGCCGGGTCGGCCTTGGCGTCGGCGTCGTAGAAACCAGCCGCCTGCGTGAAACCGGCGCCGCCGAAGCCGATGATGGAGGCGATGCCGTAACCGCTGCCGGATAGCATGATCCGCCAGTTCCCGTTCCCGGTATTGTAGACGGCCGGATCCGCCAGGCCGTCGCCGTCGAAATCGAGCCGCACCACCTCGGAACCGGAATCCCCGAAGCCGGCCAGCGAGGCGGCGGCATAACCGCTCCCGGACAACTTGACCTGCCAGTCTCCGGTTGCCGGATCGAAAATGCCGAGGTCCGCCTTGCGATCCCCGTCGTAATCGGCGGCAAAGGGGATCGCATTGGACGCGCCGAACAACACGGTGGCCAGGGAATAGCCGTCGGAGGACAGCTTGACAAACCAGCGGCCGCCGGCGAACACGGCCGGGTCGGCCTTGGCGTCGCCGTCGTAATCCCCGTTGACCGGCTGGGGGGCAGCGGAGGCCCGCCAGCCCCACGCGGAGGGACTGAAGGCGCTCGTGGTCCAGGCGTTGGTGGCCTTGACCCAGTAGAAGTAAACGGTGACGGGCACGGCGCTGGTGTCGCTGTAGCTTGCCGCGGCGCCGGCGCCGATCGGCGCGGCGCTGTTAGGGTTATCCAGCAGACTGCGCCAGACCGTGTAGCCGGAGGCGCCGGCCACGCCGCCCCACATCAGCCAGACTTTGTCGGAGAACGAGCCCTGGCTGACGCTGAGCCAGGCGGGGGCCGCCAGGCTGCCGGACCCGAAAAGCGCCGTGATCGAACGCGCCGCGGTCATGGGGATCACGATCCGGTTCCCGTCCGCGACGCAGCCGTTGGTGTCGCCGCGCCAGCCGGCCAGCCAGGCCGAGCCGGACGGCGTGGCCGTGACCGTGATGCTGGAGTCCAGGGCCTGCCAGCCGGAAGCCGTGTCCAGCCGGCCGGACCCGCTGGCGGCGAGCGAGAGATACACGTTGGTGCGCCAGCGCCAGGTGATTGAGGAATCGTTGGTCAGCGTGAAGACGCCTGTATTGGTGTCGCTGCCTGTTGCCGGCACGCTGCCGGCGCCGGTCCAGCCCGCGCAGACATACTGGGTCGTGCCGGCGGCCAGGGGCGAGTTGGTGATGGAGCAGGCCAGGGATGCGCCGTGGTTATTCGTGATCACGCCGGCCGGGGGAAGCGCCTGGCCGTGGGCCGAGGCGACCGCCAGGGTGTGGGTGTTGGAGCCGAGATAGACCAGGTAAGTCGCTTCGCAGGCCACCCGGGCGGCGTGGTAACGGAGGCGCATGTAGCCGCTTTCGCCCCAGCTCGCGCCCCAGCTGTTGCGCAGGATCCAGCAGCCCCCGCCGCCCTCCGGCGGGTTGTCGTCCCAGCCGACCAGGGAAATGGCGTGGTCGGTATAGGTGTGATAGCACTCGGGGCCGATGTCGGGGTCCGGGGGACAGTTGGTGAGGGCATCCGAGAAGATCCCGCTGCTATAAGAATCGAAACCGGGGCTGGAGGCATACACGGAGGCATCGATGACGCCGTAGGTCATGATGGCGGTCTTGATGGCCTCGATGTCGCCGCAGGGAACGCGGTGCCATGCGCTGAACTGGGTGCGGGGGTCCGACCAGTGTGTGCAGCTGCCGGGATCGACGACGGTGTAGGGGAAATCCGCCTCCGAGCAGACGCCGACAGCGACCAGGGCCGAAAGCTCGGCGTAATCCCAGTCGGAGCCGCCGCAGCCGTAGAAATGCGGGTTGTATTCCGCCAGGCGGCCCAGGCACCAAATGATGAAGGCTTCCGAGAAGTCGGCGCAGCTCCCGTCAGAGAGGCCCATGGCAAAGTTATAGGTGCCTTCGGCCGCCGCATTGGCCCCGAAGGCGTAGCAGCTGCCGCAGGCGCCCTGGTCGCGGACCGGGCCGATGTAGGCATGCCCATTGCGGGCGCGCCAGTCCCAGGAGGAAGGAAGCGCCTTGCCCTGGGCCATGAGGTCGTAGAGGGGAAGCGCGTCCTCTTCAAGTGCCGGCCGGTTTTGTTCGCCGTCCGCCGCCCGTTTTTTCCGGGCGCTGGTTTCATCGAACAGCGGCACGCCCTTTTGCGCCATGAATTCCAGCAGGGGAATGCGCGCCGCGCCCTGCAGTTGCTTTTGTCCCCTGGGAACGCAGACGGCGTATTCCAGCGTGCAGCCGCCCAGGTTGGTTCGCACGCACTCGGTGTCGTAGCCGTAAAGCGCGCCGAAGGCGAAGTCGCTGCCGACCTTGCCCTTGAAAAAATCCCAGGCGTCGAACTCGATCCCCGGTTCGATCACCGCCACGCCCCGGACGCCGGCGGACGCGGCCACGGTTTTATATTCGTAGCCCAGCAGGTTGCAGTAGGCGGCGGCGGGATTGGGCAGGGCCGCCGCCTGCCGGGCGGCCAGGACGATCAGCGCCAGCCAGAAAGCGGGTTTCATCATATGCAGACCCATGGATCTCCCGTTCCGCCCCTCCCGATCTGTGCGGCGCGCAACAACGCCTTCTTGCCGCTCTCCGGATCGGAGAAGAGCTTCTCCCTCTGAGACGCAGTATCGCTCAAGGATGCAAGCTGGCCTCCGATATGGGAGTTGTTGAGCTCGTGGTAAAAGATTAGCAATAGAATATAACAAGCGGGCAAGGGGATCAATCTTATTTTCCGGGGGTTGTCCGTGTGCCCAGCCAGGAGAATGCCCCCCCGCGACCTTGCGTCGCAGGAATCGTGGTGTCGATGTCGCATTGGTAGTAGTTGGTTTACTTCCCCCCCCGCGACCTTGTGTCGCGGGAATCGTAGTGTTTATGTCGCATTGGTAGTAGTTGGTTTACTTCCCCCCCCCCGCGACCTTGCGTCGCGGGAGGAGAGATTGGCTGGAAAGGTGCGCTTTTCCAGCCAATCTATCGCCCCTGCCGCACAAGGCGGCAGGAGACGCAGGCGCCCGGTACAGCTTGCGGCGCGCGCCTCCCCCCGGTATGATCAGCGCAATGCCGGGGTCTGTTTTCAGGGAACTTTCCGGGACGAGCGGATGTCAAAGGAACCAGAGGCGGTCGAAGGGGGCGGGGAGCCGTCCGGCGAGGAGCTGGCGGACCGCGTCCGCCGGGGCGACCCGCGGGCCTTCAACGGGATCATCCGGCTCTACCAGGGGCGGCTGTTCAACCTGGCCTACCGGATGCTGAACCAGCGCGAGGAGGCCGCCGACCTCGTCCAGGAGGTCTTTGTCAAGGTGTACCGGTCCATCGGCCAGTTCCGCGGGGAGTCCGGGTTCATGACCTGGCTCTACGCCATCGCCGTCAACATGGCGCGGAACCGCCTGCGCAGCTACCGGAGCCGGCCGGTCCATCACGCGGTTTCGACGGACGCCCCGGTGGAGACGGAAGACGGCGAGATGGGCAGGGACCTGCCCGACTGCGGCCCGCTGCCGCGCGAGCAGGCCGAGCGGGCCGAGGCGGTCCGCGAGCTGAAAGCCTGCCTGGCGGGCCTGCCGGCCGAGTTCTCGGCGGCCTTGGTGATGCGCGACCTCCAGCAGATGAGCTACCAGGAAATCGCCGCGGCCACGCGCTGCTCCCTGGGCACGGTCAAGTCGCGCATCGCCCGCGGCCGCCTGATGGTGGTGGACAAGATGAAACGATTGTATCATCAACGATAAGTAGGACCATGCTCGCAACCCAGAGAAGAGATTTAACCACGAAACACACAGAAATACACGAAAGTCAGCAACAAAATCCTTCATATTTTGGAAAAATTACATGAAGAATAGTATCCGTATCTATTTCGTGTGTTCCGTGTGTTTCGTGGTTACTCCTATTCCGGCTCAATGATCCGAATAATCAATGGTTTTCTAAAAGGGCACGTGGTTGTCCTGTGTTTCATAGTGGCTCCTGATGGTCAAGGTTAACTATGAACTGCAATCAATACCGGGAATGGCTGTCCGCCGATCTTGACGGCATGCTGGGTGAGCGGCAGGCGCGCCGGCTCCGGGCACACCTGGCCGAATGCCCGGCCTGCCGCCAGGTCAAGGCGGATCTCGAAAAAACCGTCGGCCTTCTCCGGGCTCTGCCGGAAGTCGCGCCGCCGGCGGACCTGCCGGCTGCGGTCCGCCGGAAAGTCGCCGCCGCCCGTCCGGTCCCGCTGGTCTGGCGGATCCTGGTCCTGCCCCAGACCCGCCTGGCCCTGGCCGCCGCCCTCCTGATGGTCATCGTCATCTACGGCTACCAGCCGATGTCGCTTTTTACCCGGCCGCATGAGCCTGTTCAGGCCCGTGGCGTAGAGGATGACAAGCCGGCCGCGGCGACGCGCCAGGGCGAAGTGCTTCGACGAAGCCTGGAGCTGGAATCAAGCCCCGCGCATGCCAACCTCAAGGCCCCGGCGGCCGAATCCGCACCCGCTGATCTGGCTTATGAAAAATCCGCGGAAGCGCAGCCCGACAAAGCCAGGTGGGCGGGGAGGGAGGTCGGCGAGGCCTTGGGGCTCTCGGAAGGATATGTCGGCGACCGGCGAGCCGCTGCCGCCGGCCCGGCGCCGGCGATGGAGCTGGCCGAGGAATCTTCCAAATCCGTTCCCCGCCCTGGCCTGTCCGCCGTAGCCACCCGGGCGAAGGCGGAAGGGGATAGGGTTGGCCTAGACCGGAGCGTCATGGCGGCCGACAGCCTCGCCGCGGCTCCTCCCGCTCGGCCGCAAGCCACCCTGGTTGATGCCGACAAGGAAACCAGGGAACTCAACGGCGCAGTCGCCCCCGCCAGGAAACCTGATGCCTCCTTCAAGCAGGCGGCGGCTAAGGATGCGGCCGCGCCCCGGCCGGCAGAAATCCGGACGGATTTGCCCCCGCCGGCCGCGGCGCCCGCCGCGTTGACCCTGGCCGCGGCGCCGCCGGTGGCCCGGCTGGCCAAGGCCAAGGCCAGCGTCAGCAGTGAGATCATGGCGAAATCGGCCCAGCCGCCCGGCGCGACCTGGCTGGTCGTCACCGCCGATCCGGATGCCGTCCTGAAAGCCGTATCGCCCTATCGCCGGATGCCGGAGGAAAAGAAAGGTCAGGCCGAAACCGTTGTGCTTGCCTCGGACCGGGCCGATCGGCTTGAGGCGGCGGCGGAAGAACCCGCGCCGGCCGGCGCGGGTGGGGGCGGGCGGAAAGTCGACCGGGAACGGGCCTCGGTGCGGGAAGCGGGGCTGGCTTCCGCACTCCCAAGCGGCGATTTGAATGCCGCCGAAACCCTCCTGACCCTCTGGGTGCCGGCTGCGGATTGTCCGGCGCTATTCACAAAACTCGGCGCCCTGGGCGAAGTCCGGGACGAGTCCCGGCTGGTATTCAGGGGCCGGCTCGGCGCGGAAGGCATGGCAACGGAGGCCGCCGGCACTAACCTCGTCCCGGTCCAGATCCGCCTCCGGCCGAAGTGATTCGGCAGCATTCAGAGTCTCAACCGCAAAGATCGCAAAGATCACATGGAAAGAGTGGGATAAACTTTGCGTACTCTGCGTTGCGGTCAATTCCGCAGGGGTGATCCTGCGCTAGCGGTAATAGCAGGGATCCAAACTCTTGGGGATGGGACGCCCTCGTCACCTTCCGCAGTCCAATGATAATGCTTAACACCTTTGTCTGCAGAACGACAAAGAGCAGGTATTTCTATGCGACCTTTGCGGTCAAACTTCTGTCTTCCACCTGCGGCCGACATAATCCGGGAACTTTTCCGGGACCCGCGTGTCCTATCCACTGAACCATTGTTGATTGCTGATTGCTGATTGAAAACCTTGCAAAACCCTTACAAGAGCCGGCCACGACAGAGCGTGGCCCTCCATCAGAGGTAAAATCCGGCGTGTTTTTGGAAATGGAGGGACGCGCTCCCTGCTTCGCCAAGGCTACGCAAGGGCAGGCCGTCGCGTCCGTAGGGTTTTGCATGAGCCTCGATTGACTGAACTCGATACATCCCGGATAACGAGGAGAGTTGCCATGAAAAAACTGCTGGCAGGCGTGGCCGCGCTGGGCGTACTCCTGGGCGGATGGGCGGGCGGCGGCGCCCGGGCCGACGGCTTCATCGTCATCCATGATCCGCCGCCGGTCCTCCGGCCGCATCCGCATCCCCATCCCCTGCCGCCGCCGCATTACGCCTTCGCGCTCCTGGAAGTGAAATACCACCACGTCACCGTGAAGATCCGGGACCAGGTGGCCGTGACCGAGGTGGACCAGTCGTTCTACAACCCCAACGATCAGCGGCTGGAAGGCACCTACATGTTCCCCGTGCCGCGCGGGGCGCAGATCGACAAGTTTTCCATGGACATCAACGGCAAGCAGGTGGAGGCCGAACTGCTCGATGCCGACAAGGCCCGGGAAATCTACGAGGACATCGTCCGCAAGATGAAGGACCCGGCCCTGCTGGAATACGCGGGGCAGTCGCTCTTCAAGCTGCGCATCTTCCCGATCGAGCCGCGCAGCGATAAGCGCATCAAGCTCACCTATACCCAGCTCCTGCGCAGCGACAACGGCCTGGTGGAATACCTTTATCCTTTGAACACGGAAAAATTCTCGGCCGCGCCGCTCAAGGACGTGTCCCTGAAGGTGGAGCTGGACTGCAAGCAGCCGATCAAGTCGGTCTATTCCCCCAGCCACACCGTGGAGATCAAGCGCCCCGACAACCAGCGGGCGGTGATCGGCTACGAGGCCAGGGACGTCAGGCCTGACACGGATTTCCAGCTCTTCTTCTCGGCCCCGCCGAAATCCGAGCTCGGCCTGAACCTGCTGGCCTGGAACGACGGCGCCGATCCCGAAGGCGGCTGCTTCGCGCTCCTGGCCGCGCCGAACGCGGAAGTCGCGGCCGACAAGATCGCCGCCAAGGACATCGTGTTCGTGCTCGATACCTCCGGCTCGATGTCCGAGAACAACAAGCTCGACCAGGCCAAGAAAGCCCTCCAGTTCTGCCTGAAAAACCTCAACCAGGCCGACCGCTTCGAGCTCGTCCGCTTCTCCACCGAGGCCGAGCCGCTGTTCGGCGCGCTGGCGGAGAACACGGACAAGAATCGGACCAAGGCCGAGGACTACATCAAGGAACTCAAGCCCATGGGCGGCACCGCGATCGAGGAGGCGCTGGTCAAGGCCCTCGGGCCCGCCGGCGCCAAGGGCGACCGGGACCGCCCGTATTTCATCGTCTTCCTCACCGACGGCCGCCCGACGATTGGCAACACCGACGAGGACCAGATCCTGGCCGGCGTGGCCAAGGCGCTCGACGGCCGGCCGATCCGCGTCTTCAGCTTCGGGATCGGCACGGACATCAACACCCACTTGCTCGACAAGCTTGCCGATAAAACCCGCGGCGTGAGCCAGTACATCCTCCCCTCCGAGGACCTCGAGGTCAAGGTCTCCAACTTCTACACCAAGATCAGCCAGCCGGTCCTGGCCAACCTGAAGCTGAAGATTACCGGCGCCGTCAAGGCCGCCAAGCTGCACCCGGCCGACCTGCCCGACCTGTTCAAGGGCGAACAGCTCGCGATCTTCGGGCGCTACACGGGGTCCGGCGACGCCGCCATCGTCCTGGAGGGCACGGTCAACGGCCAGTCCAAGACCTTCGTCTACGAGGCCGCGTTCCCGGCGCGGGCGACTGACTACGCCTTCATTCCGCGCCTGTGGGCGACCCGGCGGGTCGGGTTCCTGCTGGATGAAATCCGCCTGCGGGGGGAGACGAAGGAAGTCCGGGACGAGGTCACCGAGCTGGCCCGCAAGTACGGGGTGGTCACGCCCTACACCGCCTACCTGATCGTCGAGGACGAGTCCCGCCGCGAGGTACCCATGCCCGTCCGCTCCTTTGCGAAAGTGGCGGAGGGCAGCGATATGCGCAGCGCGGGTGGTGAAATCTACACGGATATGGCCGAGGAGAAGGCAGGCTATTCAGCCGTCGGCGCAGCCCAGTCCGCCGACAGCCTGCGCGCGGCCACCGAAGTCTCGGCGCCGGCCAAGGCCGCGGACCGCGCCTGGGCGGGGCAGTCCGCCCTGGGTCCGGCGGCGCGCCCGGCGGTCGCGCGCTACAAGGACGCCGTCCAGGGCCAGCAGAGCCGCTACATCCGCGGGCGGACCTTCTACCAGAACGGCGCCCAGTGGGTGGATTCCAATGTGGCCGGCCACCCGGAGGCGAAGAAAACTCAGGTGAAGTTCAACTCGGACGAGTATTTCGCCCTGCTGGGCAACCATCCCGACGCCGCCCAGTGGCTGGCGGTTGGCCGCAGCGTCCAGCTCTACCTCGACGGCACGGTCTACGAGATCGTCGATGGCGAGGGTGATGCGGCGAACAAGCTGTAACGAACGGCGGCAGGAGGCGGGCCTGTGATCTGGCGAAGCGCATTGCGTTGCAAACGGGCGCGGGATCGCGCCCCGTCTGCGGGTTTCCCGTGCTCGCATGGACACGAGTCCAATGCGTCGCGCGGCGCGCCCGCATCCGGGGCACGCTGCCGCGTCCTTTTGCAACCCCGGCGGGGCGCCGGGGACGCGCAATGCGCTTCGCGTTCGCCTCGCGCGTCCGCAGCCTCCGCGCGAAATAAGAATTTGAATACAATGGCCTGCATGATCGTATGCCTCCTGCTGGCCACATGGGGGCGGGCAAGCGATAATGGACAAGCATTTGCATCGCGCTTTGAGAAATGGGCGCCTCACGTCTCGAACACGCTGGTGGTCACCCTCAGCGTCGGGGATGCCCCCCGTGGCCTATTGTCGGCATCATTTTCAGCTCATGAGCTTCGCAGGGAACCTGATGCCATGCGACCGGACGGAACCCCAATAACCGGGCATGCCAGGGTCACAGCGCAAGAGATGAAGACGATCCTGGAAGGCATCGATGCAGCAGGACCCTGCGCCAACTTCAGCACCTGTGAAGACGACAACTGGCGAGAACCCCCGGGAGAACCAACCCGCGTCCAAGTGGTGTGGAGTCCCAAAGAACAGGGACACATATACGACTGGTTTGTCCTTCCTCCCGCCAAAATGAGTGATCTCTTGCAGACGCTCCGTGGTGCTTTCCACAGCCAGGAGGCCGCTGGGGTTTTCAAGGGGCTGATGACGGCATTTACGGCCGCACGGGCGCTCGGAGGGACTACCGCTGACGTGTCGGTGCTCAACGCCACCAACATCAGTAGCGTAGTCTTGACCTACCCAACAGGTGGAATGGTCGTCACCAATGACGCTTGGATCCTCGAACTCATCCAGGCGATGCGGTCTGCTCCGATTGATAACACGCTCTATGACACCGCCATGACCTTTCGCATCGAGTTTTTCAGCAACGTCACAAAGGTGGCTACGGTCTCGGCGGGCGACTCCCTCTTTCGAATCGGAGCGAGCCAGTACCACGACCGGACGGGGAAGTTCCAGGAGGTCATCCGGAAACTGACAGGACGAAACAAGACGCCGAGCCTGGCGGCGGATTGATTCCGCCCGGCCGCCGCGGCTGGGCGGCTTGTCCTGCGTAGCCCCTTGGCGTAGCAGGGCGTGGGTGCAGCAGCGAAAAGCCAGGGTGAGCGGTCACAAGAAGACATTCGAATTTTGCGGGGATGGTTTTTCCCGGCAGGACGCCTGTGGCGGACTGCCGGATGCGGTGTGCCGCGGATTGGGTTGCCCTTATACGTTTATTCGATCAACGCAAATGGATGAAACCATGATGATCATAACCCCTGCGGCGCTCGGGCGCAGGGGGTGCTAGCGCGTGTTGAATTCGGTTTCCGCCGAAGGCGGATTCGAAAAAGCAAGGTCAGCGTGGGCTGAATGCAGGCACGCCGGGTGAAGCATTGGACTCGTGTCCATGCGAGCACGGGAAGCCTGTAGGCGGCCTGCGATCACCGCGGCATTTTTCGAACCGAATTCAATCACGCTAAGAAATGGGAACACAACACAAGCCATCAAACACCACGGGAGAAACCATGAAGACAGGTAAAGCACTGCTCGCAGGCATGGCGCTGGCGCTGCTGGCGGCGCTGGCGCAGGCGGACATCAAGGACGACCGCGCCAAGGCCGACAAGCTCACCAACGACGGCAACATCAAGGAGGCCTACGACCTCTACGCCCGCCTCGCCCTCGACCCCGCCAATGCCTCCGCCGACGGCGGCGCCGACCTCGCCAAGGCCGTCTCCGCCCTCCAGCGGCTCAACCGCCAGAACGAGGTCGACGCCTTCCGCGAAAAGGTCGTCGCCGTCCACCAGGACCACTGGCGCGTCCTCTTCGCCGCCGCCCAGACGCTGACCCAGGTCCAGCCCTACGGGTTCATCGTCGCCGGCGAGTTCCAGCGCGGACCCCACCGCGGCGGGGCCGGCCGGCAGGTCAACGCCGTCGAGCGCGACCGGGTGCGGGCCCTCCAGCTCATGACCGCGGCCCTGGAGAAAAGCAAGGGCGAGACCGACCGCCCCGCCCTGGCTGCGTTCTACGAGCGGTTCGCCGACATGCTCCTCGGCAACCGCGGCTACAACGAGGCCTGGCGCCTGCAATACCTGACCGACCTTTCCACGCTCCCGGACTACGAGGAAGGCTACCGCGGCCGCCACGGCTACCGGGGCGGCTCGGGCACGGCCGGCGCGCCGGCCAACCCGGACGGCTCCCCCGTGCTCTACCAGATCCCCAAAACCTATGAGGCCGCCGCCAACGACGGCGAACGCTGGCGCTGGATGCTGATCCAGGCCATGGAGGCGGCGCCGGACCGCGTGAATCTCATCTTCCTGCGCTGGGCCGATTTCCTCCGGAACCAGTTCGGCGTCCAGACCCTCGCCGAGTACGGCCGCTACTTCGGCGGCGATGACGACGACACCAAAAAAGACGAGAGCGGACCCTACGCCCTGCACACGCTCGGCGACGACGAGACCCTCGCGCGCCTGGCCGCCGGTATCAAGCGCCTGGCGCTCCCGGCGGACTTCAACTACATCCGCGCCTACCAGCAGGTGGCGGACAACCCCAAGACTGGCGGCGGGGAGCAGGCCCTCAATGCGCTGGCCCAGTGCTTCGAGGACCGGCGCCAGTATGACAAGGCCGCCGGCTACTGGCAGCGCAGCATCAAGGAATACGGACTCGGCCACGACAACTACAAGCAGGCCCGGCTGGACCAGATCCTCGGCAACTGGGGCCAGTTCGAGGGCGTCATGGCCCAGCCGGCCGGCAAGGGCGCCACCGTGGACTACCGCTTCCGCAACGGCAAGGCCGTCAGCTTCGAGGCCCACCGGCTCAAGGAAAAACTCCTGCTCGACGACGTCAAGGCCTACATCAAGACCCGGCCGTCCCAGATGGACTGGCACAAGGTCAACGTCGGCGACATCGGCTTCCGGATCGTCCAGCGCAACGAATCCCGCTACCTCGGCGAGAAGGTCGCGGACTGGAAGCAGGACCTCCAGCCCCGCGCCCTGCACTTCGACCGCCGCATCACGGTGGCCACGCCGCTCCAGAAGGCCGGCGCCTACCTGCTCATCGCCCGGATGGCGGACGGCAATACCAGCAAGATCGTGCTCTGGGTGGACGACACCGTGATCGTCAAGAAGCCGCTCGACCAGGCCCACTTCTTCTTCGTGGGCGACGCGGTCTCCGGAAAGCCGGTCCCGCAAGCCAACGTGGAGTTCTTCGGCTACCGCCAGGAATGGGTCCGCGGCTCCAAGTCCTACAACACCCTGATCTCGGATTCCTCGGAAGCCACCGACGAAAACGGCCAGATCATTCTCAAGGATAAGGCGCTTCCCGCAGACTACCAGTGGCTGATCATCGCCACGACGCCCGAGGGGCGCCTGGCGCACCTGGGCTACACCTCCATCTGGGGCGCGCGCCATCACGACGCGGAATACAACGCGGTGAAGACGTTCTTCATCAGCGACCGCCCGGTCTACCGGCCCGGCCAGCCCGTGAAATTCAAGTTCTGGATCCGCCACGCGAAATACGACCAGTCCGGCGCGGATTTCGCCAACCAGTCGTTCACCGTCCGGATCCACGACCCCAAGGGCGAGAAGGTGCTGGAAAAGCAGTTCCAGTCCGACGCCTACGGCGGGTTCGAGGGCGAATACGCGCTGCCGAAGGACGCGGCCCTCGGCGTCTTCCGCGCCGAGATTCCCAGCCTCGGCGGCGGCAGCTTCCGGGTCGAGGAATACAAGAAGCCGGAGTTCGAGGTGCAGGTGGACGCCCCCGCCGAGCCCGTGATGCTGGGCGAAAAGATAACGGCGACCGTGACGGCGAAATACTATTTCGGCGCGCCCGTGAAGAAGGGCAAGGTGAAATACAAGGTGCTGCGCTCTGGCTACAGCGCGAACTGGTATCCCTGCGCGCCCTGGGATTGGCTCTACGGACGCGGCTACTGGTGGTTCTCCTACGATTACACCTGGTATCCCGGCTGGCGCGAGTGGGGCTGCTTCCGGCCGTACTGGCCCTGGTGGCCGGCAGCGCAGAACCCGCCGGAAGTCGTGGCCGAGAACGAGACGGCGGTCGGCGAGGACGGCACGATCAAGATCGAGATCGATACCGCCCTGGCCAAGGCGGTCCACGCGGACACCGACCACCGCTACGAGATCACCGCCGAGGTGACCGACGAGTCCCGGCGCACGATCGTCGGCCAGGGCGCGGTCCTCGTCGCCCGGAAACCCTTCAAGGTCTATGCCTGGGTGGACCGCGGCCACTACCGGGTGGGGGACACGATCCGCGCCGAGTTCCTGGCGCAGACGCTCGACAACAAGCCGGTCAAGGGCGAGGGCAGTTTGGCGCTCTTCAAGATCGCCTACGACAAGGACGGCCTGCCCGTGGAAACGCCGGCGCAGAAGTGGGATCTGGATACCGACGAGCTCGGCCAGGCCCGGCTCCAGGTCCAGGCATCCGCCGCCGGCCAGTACCGCCTGGCCTATAAGGTCGTCAGCGCCAAAAAGCAGACCATCGAGGGCGCCTGCGTGTTCTGCGTCGCCGGCGAGGGGTTCGACGGCAAGGAGTTCCGGTTCAACGCCATCGAGCTCGTGCCCGACCGGCGCGAGTACGCGCCCGGCGAAAAGGTGCAGTTGCGGGTCAGCACCGATCGCCTCGGCAGCACCGTCCTGCTCTTCATCCGCCCGGCCAACGGCGTCGGCCTGCCGCCGAAAATCCTGCGGCTCGCCGGCAAGAGCGCGATCGAGGAGATCGAGGTCGCCCTGCGCGACATGCCGAACTTCTTCGTCGAGGCCATCACGGTCAGCGACGGCCGGATCCATGACGAGATCCGCGAAATCGCGGTCCCGCCCGCCAAGCGCGCCCTGAACGTCGAGGTCACGCCCTCGGCCGCCAGCTACAAGCCCGGCGCGCCCGCGAAGGTGAAAGTCCGGCTGACCGACTTCTTCGGCAAGCCGTTCGTCGGGTCCCTGGTCCTGGCGGTCTACGACAAGGCCGTGGAATATATTTCCGGCGGCTCGAACGTGCCGGAAATCAAGGCTTTCTTCTGGAAGTGGCGCCGCAACCACCGCCCCCAGCACGAGTGCAACCTGGCCCGCGGGTCCGGGCCGTTGACCGACCCCGGGAAGCCGGGCATGCGGAGCCTCGGCGCGTTCGGGCACCTGGATATCGGGGACGTGGCGGGCGATGAAATGGTGCACGCCTATAAAGGCAAAATGGGCGCCGGCGGGCCAGGGCGAGGCGGTGCCCGGGTCATGAAGCTCATGGCCGCCGATTCATCGGTCAATGGCGCCAGGATGACAATGGCGGAGTCGCCCGCCCCGGCGGCGAGGCCTGCAGAGGAAAGGTTCGATGCCGTTGGGAATGAAGGCGGCGCCGCCGGCGAAACCGCGCCCGCGGTCGAGCCGACGGTGCGGACGAAGTTCGCGGATACCGCCTTCTGGGCCGGCGCGCTGACGACCGACTCGAACGGGCTGGCCGAGATTTCCATGACGATGCCCGAGAACCTGACAAGCTGGAAAATCCGCTCCTGGGCCATGGGCCCGAACACGGAGGTGGGCGAGGGCGATGCCGCCGTGACCACGACCAAGGACCTGATCCTGCGCCTGCAGGCCCCGCGGTTCTTCGTGGAAAAGGACGAGGTGGTCCTCTCGGCCAACGTGCACAATTACCTGAAGACGAAAAAGAACGTCCAGGTCGTCCTCGAGCTCGACGGCGGCTGCCTCCAGGCCGTCGGCCCGCTGAAGCAGGCCGCGTCGGTCGAGGCCGGCGGCGAACAGCGCGTGGATTGGCGGGTGAAGGTGCTGAAGGAAGGATCCGCCGTGGTCCGCATGAAGGCCCTCACCGACGAGGAGTCCGACGCCATGGAGATGCAGTTCCCGGTCTACGTCCACGGCATGCTCAAAACCGATTCCTTCAGCGGCGCGCTGCGGCCGGAGCAGGAGCAGGGGAGCCTGACGTTCACGGTGCCGGCGGAGCGGCGGGTCAACGAGTCGCGCCTGGAAGTGCGCTATTCCCCGACCCTGGCGGGTGCGATGGTGGACGCCCTGCCGTATTTGCTGGACTACCCCTACGGCTGCACCGAGCAGGTCCTGAGCCGGTTCCTGCCGGCCGCGATCACCCAGAAGATCCTCCTGCAGATGGGGCTGGACCTCAAGGACATCCGCGACAAGCGCTCGAACCTGAACGCCCAGGAAATCGGGTCGGATACCGAACGCGCCAGGCAGTGGAAGCGCTACGACCGCAACCCGGTCTTCGATCCCGACGAGATGCGCGCCATGGTCAAGGAGAGCCTGCGCCAGCTCACGGCCATGCAGTGCGCCGACGGCGGCTGGGGCTGGTTCTCCGGCTACGGCGAGCATTCCTATCCCCACACCACCGCCTACGTGGTCCACGGCCTGCAGATCGCCCGCGAGAACGACCTCGCCCTCGTGCCCGGCGTCCTCGAGCGCGGCGTAGACTGGCTCAAGACCTGGCAGGCGGAACAGGTCCGCCTGCTCAAGAACGCGGCGACCCGGACCGAGCCCTGGAAGGAGCACGCCGACAACCTCGACGCCTTCGTGTTCATGGTCCTCACCGACGCCGGCGTGAAGGACGAGGCCATGCTGGACTTCCTCTACCGCGACCGGACCCGCCTGGCGGTCTACGGGATGGCGCTCTACGGCCTGGCCCTCGACAAGCTCGGCCAGAAGGACAAGCGGGACATGCTCCTGCGGAACATCGAGCAGTTCCTGGTGGAGGACGACGAGAACCAGACCGCCTGGCTCAACCTCGGCAACGACGGCTACTGGTGGTGCTGGTACGGCAGCGAGTTCGAGGCCCACGCCTACTACCTGAAGCTGCTGGCCCGCACCGACCCCAAGGGCGTGCGCGCCTCGCGCCTGGTGAAATACCTGCTCAACAACCGCAAGCACGCGACCTACTGGAACTCGACCCGCGACACGGCCCTCTGCGTCGAGGCCATGGCCGACTACCTCAAGGCCAGCGGGGAGGACAAGCCGGACATGACCGTCTCCATCCTCGTGGACGGCAAGCCGCGCAAGGAGGTCCGGATCAACAGCTCCAACCTGTTCACCTTCGACAACAAGTTCGTCCTCGAGGGCGACGCCGTGGAGACCGGCAAGCACACCGTGGAGTTCCGCAAGCAGGGCAAGGGGCCCCTCTACTTCAACGCCTACCTCTCGAACTTCACGCTCGAGGACTTCATCCGTAAGGCCGGCCTGGAAATCAAGGTCAACCGCAAGTTCTACAAGCTCGAGCCGGAGGAGAAAACCGTCAAGGTCGCCGGCGCCCGCGGCCAGGCCCTGGACCAGAAGGTCGAGAAGTACCGGCGCGTGCCCCTCGAGAGCGGGGCGACCCTGAAGAGCGGCGACCTGGTCGAGGTGGAGCTGGAGATCGACAGCAAGAACGACTACGAGTACCTGGTCTTCGAGGACATGAAGGCCGCGGGCTTCGAGCCGGTCTCCGTCCGCAGCGGCTACGGCGGCAACGATCTCGGCGCCTACATGGAGCTGCGCGACGAGCGGGTCTGCTTCTTCGTCCGCGCCCTGGCGCGCGGCAAGAACAGCGCGGCCTACCGCCTGCGCGCCGAAATCCCGGGCAAGTTCAGCGCTCTGCCCGCCCGCGCCTCGGCCATGTACGCCCCCGAGCTCAAGGCCAACTCCGACGAGATCAAGCTCGGCATTGATGACTAACAGGAATGGTTGATGGGGAATGGTTGATGAGGAATGGTTGATGGTTGATGAGGAATGGTTAATGGTTGATGGCCTGGCGAAGAGGTTCACGGCTTGCCCGGCGTAGTCCCGACTCGCCAAGAGGACGGGACGAAGACGGGTTTACGGTTCCTAAAAGAGAGCAGTTCGGTCACGCGGTGTGTACACGAGCTGTGCTGGGGTCCGTGGTGGAGCGGCTTATCCATAAGACGCTGCTTTCCCGCGTCAGCGCGTCAGGGACGACGCGCTCCACCTGGGGCACACCCAAAGACAAAACCCAAAAATCGCGCTGATGGCGGAAGGCCTGTCCGTGGTTGGGTCCGTGTCAGTCCGTGCAGATCCGCATGGGATTGTTCCCGGCTCGGCAGGAACCCTGCTGCGGCACGCTGACCGTGGCGTAACCGCTGGCGGGAGCTTGTAGCGCCAGGTGGAGCGTCCGCCACCGGCCGCCAGATCATTTGGTCCCACCGCCTATGGCCCCGGCTTTTCCGCCCGCCCACCCGGGCCGGCCCTGGAAACCAGGGGCTGAAAGAGGACCCTGCTCCTGGTGGCCTCCTCGTTCCGTCCCGCCCGCCCCGCGGCGGGGCGCCCGGCTCGAGTCCCCCCCGGCGCCGAGGGGCAAATTTCTTTTGCCTCGGACACTATTTGTCCCACTCCCCCTGCTAGCCTGGTTCGCGTTTACGTCAGAAAAGGGCTCGGGCTAGGCGGGCAGGCCGCCGCGCGGGCAAGCCCCGGTCTGATGTCTGAAGCCTTTTGAGAAGCTCAATAACCGCTGAACCGCGAACGGGCCGGGAGGAGAGCTCAACGCATGGCCAAGAACTACATCGACACCGATGAGACCCCCGACGACTGGGAAGCTGCCTTCGCCTGCTATCGGCAGGCCGCGGAGCAGGGGAACCCCGTCGGCCAGCGCCGCCTGGGCTACTGCTACAGCACGGGGAACGGCATTGCGCAGAACTACCCGGTCGCCGTGCACTGGTTCCGCCGGGCGGCGGAACAAGGCGACGCCCGGGGCCAGTTCAACCTGGGGACCCATTATCTGTACGGCCTGGGGATGGACAAGGATCCGGCCCAGGCGGCCGAATGGTTCCGCCGGGCCGCGGAGCAGGGCTTGGACCATGCCCAGTTCTACCTGGGCGTGTATTACCTGATGCAGCCCAGTTCGCCGGAAAATGAGGCCCAGGCGGTAGCCTGGTTCCGCAAGGCGGCCGAGCAGGGACTGGATCAGGCCCAGCACATGCTGGGGGTGATCTATACCGAGGGCAAGCTGCTGGCCCGGGATGATGGCCAGGCGCTGGAGTGGTTGGGCAAGGCGGCGGAACAAGGGAACGCGATGGCGCAGCACGCGCTGGGCATGTTTTACCGGCAAGGGAGAGGAGGGGTCCGCGACGACAGCCTGGCGGTGGCCTGGTTCCGCAAGGCGGCGGAACAGGGCTATATCGAGGGGCAAGCCTTACTGGGCGCCTGCTGCATGGAGGGCGTGGGCCTGCCCCAGGATTTCAGGGAGGGCGCGAAGTGGCTGCGCCGGGCCGCGCGGCAGGGGCATCCCGTCGCTCAGTGGCACCTCGGCAGGTGCTACACTTTCGGCGAAGGCGTGCGGGAAAATAAGCGCCAGGGGGTGGCCTGGTACCGCCGGGCGGCCGAGCAGAATCAGGCTGACGCGCAGCTGGCGCTGAGCAGCGCCTACCTCTGGGGGGAAGGGGTGGAGCGCGATTTTGGCCTGGCCGTCGCCTGGATGCGCCGGGCCGCCCG
>CAZVVD010000059.1:0-23233 GCA_964630555.1 uncultured Verrucomicrobiota bacterium
AGGGGTCAGGGGATCGGACATGAATGGGTTTCCTTTCGTGGCGGCGCGCCGCCGGGCTAAAACTGGCCGGTCTTGAGCATGACCAGGGTGCAGGCTTCCAGGACTTCCTTGCCCTGTTGTTTCAACTGCGCCGCCAGCTCCGGGTTCTCGGCGCCGGGATTGAATATCACGCGGCGCGCGCCGCATTTCAAAATGTCTTCCGCCACCGCCGCCTGGTTCGCCGCGGAAAGGTAGATGGTGAGGATGTCGAGGGGATAGGGAATCAGACGCAGGGCGCGGTACACGGGAATGCCCTCGATCTCCGTCAGCAGCGGGTGCACCGGGTACGGCCGGTGGCCCTGCTCCCGCAGCAGCATGAGCGCCCGGTGGCTGTAACGCTCCGGCTTGTTGCTGGCTCCCAGCACGGCGACATTCATGGCGCCCCCCCCTCCGCTGCGTTGTTGATCCCGGCCTGCCGCGCCCGCCGCTGACGCCCCGCGTCCGCGGCGCTGTCCATTCTCATGTGGGCTTGTGCCCCCGCGACCTTGGGTCGCGGGCGAAGGAGACGGGCTGGGATCAGCGCGCTTGTCCCCGCCCATCTCCTGCTCCTGCCGCGCCAGGCGGCAGGAGGCCAAGCCAGCCTGCGCATTGCCGCGGCGCCGCGGCCGTCACGGGGCCGTCTCCGCGGCCCGCGGCTTCACGCGCGCCACGATGGTTTCCCCGGCGCGTACCACGTCGCCCGGCTGGGCCAGCACCTCGACGTCCTCCGCCGGCAGGGTCATGTCGAGCCGCGAGCCGAACTTCATCATCCCGATCCGGTCCCCCGCGGCGACCGCGACCGGCCGGTCGTGGTCCGGCCAGTAGACCACCCGGCGGCAGACCGGCCCCACGATCTGGGCCACCAGGCAGCGCGTGCCTTCGCCGGTGATGAGAATCTTGTTGTGCTGGTTGACCTCGGACGACTTTTCCTGGAGCGTGAACAGGTGCCGGCCCGGAAAATAACCCAGGAACACGGACTGCCCGGCCAGCGGCGCCCGGTTGACGTGCACGTCGAACAGGCTTAAATAAATACTGACGCGCACGCAGTCCGCCTGGAGATATTGATCCTCCCGCAGGAAGGTCACCGACGTCACCCGGCCGTCGGCGCCGGCGAGGATGGCATCGGCGTCGCCGGGCGGGGTGCGCTCGGGGTCGCGGAAGAAGAACAGCAGGTAGGCGGCGCCCACGACGGCGATCGCGGCGCCCCACCAGGCCGCCCGGCGCGCGGGACGCCGCCGCAGGCACAGGAGGAGGGCCGGCAACCCGCACACGGCCAGCAGGGCCAGGAGGAAAGGAATGACTTCGGGCCGGATGAGCATGTGATTTCCTCCGTCTGCCGGCGCCTCAGGCGCGGGATTGTTTCCGCATTTCACTTGCGTCAAGCGCGCCTGGGTTCGCCCCCCCCGCCTGCCGCCGCCGGGCCCCGTTCACCGGCCGCCGTCGGGGAAAATCATGGCTTGGGCGTATTCCTCCTGGAAATTCGGGTCGCGCGAGAGGTCCACGTGCCGCGCGCGGCGGGCGAGGTCCTCGACCTGCTTGCGCGCCTCGACGCTCAAGAGCGCCCACTTCGCCCCGCTGAGCGAGGCGTTGCCGACGTAGACAATCCGTTCATGATCAATCCCCGCCGGCAGCAGCCCGATGCGCTGGGCGTGGCTGCGGCGGATGAAGTTGCCGAAGCCGCCCGCCAGCAAAACGGAACGCAGCTCGCCCACGCCGATCCCCGCCAGGCGCAGGAGAATGGAAATCCCGGCGCGGATGGCCCCGGCGCCTAACTGGACTTCGCGAATATCCCGCTGGGTCAGCACGATGGCCTCCTCGGCCTGGCCCCGGCTGCGGCTGGCGACCAGGAATTCCGGCGCGCCGTTTTCATCCAGGCGCACCCGGCGGGCCAGGGCCTTGGGCAGATCCGCCGGCAACTCGTTGGCGGAGAGCATCTGGCCTTCCGGCGTGACCAGGCCGCGGTTGAGCAGCTCCGCCATCAGGTCGATCAGGCCGCTGCCGCACAGGCCGGCGGGCGGCGTGTTCCCGATGACCCCCAGGCGGACGTCGGTGTCCAGAACGACCTTTTCAATGGCGCCGCGCGCGGCCCGCATGCCGCAGGTGATGCGCGCGCCCTCGAATGCCGGCCCGGCCGCCGTCGAGGCGCTGAGCATCCGCCCGTCGTGAACCAGCACGATTTCCCCGTTGGTGCCGATGTCCACCAGCAGCACCGGCGACTCGCGCTCGAGCAGCCGGGCGGACAGCATGCCGGCGGTGGTATCCCCGCCGACGAACCCGCCGACGATGGGAAAGATATAGGCCATGCCGCACTGCGCGATCGGCAGCCCGAGCCGGCGGGCGGCCATCCGCAGGCCGCGCGCGTGCGCCGGCACGAACGGCACCTCGCCCAGGTAACGCGAGTCAATCCCGCAGAGGATCTGCTGCATGGTGGTGTTGCCGGCCAGGGCCGCTTCGTAGATCTGCTGGCGGTCCACCGCGGCTTCCCGGCACAGGTTTTCGATCATCAGCGCCAGCTCGTGGGTCAGCGCGTTGCGCACGTCGTCCAGGCAGTTGGGGCAGGAGCTGGAATGGCGGATGCGCGCCAGGACGTCGTCGCCGAACCGGATCTGCGGGTTCATCCGCGAGACCAGGGCCTTTTCCTCCCCCGTGCGCAGGTCCAGCAGGGCGCCGACCAGCGTCGTGGTCCCGATGTCAAAGGCCGCGCCGTAGGCCCGGTCCGCTGTGTTGCCGGGCTCGAAATCGATCAGCCAGTGGTCCGAGAGCACGGCCGTGCCCTTGAACCCGCCGGCGCGCAGCCGGCCGGGCAGCTGGCGCAGCAGCTCGATGTCGGTCTTGAAAGGGCCCACCGCCTGTTCCAGCCGCAGCAGGTCGGGCGTTTCGTCGTCCAGCGACGGCGGCGGCATCTCGACGTAGAGCTTGCGGACCGCCGGCGCCACCTGGATTTTTTCGCCCGAGGAGCTCTCGAGGATCTGGTGCTGGTCGGCGAAGAGCGAGGAGGCGGGCACATGCACCGTGAGATCCCGGAGCACGCGGGTCTGGCAGGCCAGGCGCCAGCCGGAGCGCAGCTCGTCGCCGCCGAACACGACCTGGTCCGCCGCGGACGGCGGCGGCGCGCCTTCCAGGACCTGCACCCGGCACTTGCCGCAGGTGCCGGCCCCCCCGCAGGGGGCGTCAATGACCAGCCCGGCGGGGGCGGCGGCTTCCAGCAGCGAGGCGCCGCCCAGGACAAACACGCTGCGGCCCTGGGGCTGGAAGGTGACCTTGAATTGTTTCTCCGTCATGGGATGTTCCTGCCTGCGCCTTGTTTGCCGCGCGCGGGGAGCGGACGGTTTTTGCGATCCACGCGCACGATCCGGCTCCGGAAACCGGCCGCCTCGCTCTCCGGCACGCCGGCATAGGTCAGCAGGATGAGGATGTCGCCGGCCTGCCCGCTGCGCGCCGCCGCGCCCCGCAGGCTGACGACGCCGGAACCGGCCGGCGCCGCGATGGCATAGGTGACCAGCCGGGCCCCGGTGCTGACGTTGAGGACGTGGACCTGCTCGCCGGGTAGGATGTCCGCCGCCGCCAGCAGCCGGCGGTCAATGGCCACGCTGCCCTCGTAATGGAGCTCGGTGGCCGTCAGGGTGGCCCGGTGAATCTTGCTTTTGAGCATGAGGCGTTGCATGACTGTGCCTCCGTGGAATAAGCCGCCGGCGTCAGGGTTTCAACAGGTAATCGGCAATGGCGCGATAGAGCGTGCTGACCGCCAGGATCGCGCAATGCCGGCCCGCCGCCGGTTCGCACTCCCCGGAGCGGATGATTTCCCCGGCGCTGATCGAAAGGGCGTCGGTCACTTTTCTCCCTTTGGCCTGCCGCGCCACCGCGCGCCCGCAGGCGCGCGTGTTGCCGCAGCCCCGGGTATAATAGCGGACCTCCGCGATCGTGTCCTCCCGGATCGCGAGATAAAACTCCATCGTGTCGCCGCAGGGGCCGCAAATCGCGCCGGCGCCGTCCGGTGCGCTCATCTGGCCGAAGAAGGGGTCGGCCCCCTCCGCCTCCGGTGCCGCGTCTTTCGCCTGGCTCTCGTTCATACCACCCCCACGCCGTAGAAACGGTTTTTGGACCAGCGGTCGTAGCGTTCCCATTCCTTCTGCCGGTCAATCAGGCGCGCCATCCGCCGGCCCAACACCCTGGCCAGCAAGGCGTCATCCGCCAGCAGCGGCCGCCTGGGAACGCGCCCCTTAGCCAGCACCGCATAGGCTTCGTTGAGCACCTGGAACCGTTCCGTGCTGCCGCCGCCTCCGGCGTCGGGATGGTGGCGCTTGGCCATCCGGCGATAGGCGCGGCGGATCTCGGCGGGCGTTTTCCCCAAGGTCAAAAGGACCAGCCTGGCCCGCTCCTCCAAGGTGGCGCCTTCTATAGCACCGCCGGCGTTAAACGTTAAGGACAATGTTTTCACGGGCGCATCCCGGGCCGGCACGCCGGGCGCCCGGCGCGCAGTCATGTTCCGGCCTTCAGTCTGGCATAGGCCCTGCAAGCCGGACAGGGCCCCTTCAGGCGCTTGAGTTTCGCGAGGCGCCCGGTCGGCCAGCGACGCGTACCCGCGCACAGTGGACAAAACCGGCACACGGTGGCCAGGATGCGGGTGATCAGGTCTCCGGTGCTTTTCATTTCAGGTGTTTCTGTAGAGTTGAAACCAGTGCGTTTCTTGTTGAACGCCGATCAAATCTCTCGCCTTCCTTGCCTTCCTTCATTATCCGAAACACAGTCCGACAAAACCGGCGTTTTTCACGATGCCGGCCCGCGGCCGCGGATTCCCCGGGGCGGGATGTCCCGGCTGTTCAAACAGACAGCTGGCGGCGCGGTCCAATGCGAATCCCGCTTGCCCGGCCAGGGCCACCACCTCCTTCGCCGTGTAAAACCTGGCGGCTGCATAGAATGGATGGCCCCGCGCGCCTTGACAAGCATAGCTTTTACCCCAGAGGCTGTCCCGCGGAACCAGCCCGACCACCAGCTTGCCCTTCCGGGTCAGCACCCGCCGGCATTCGGCCAGCGCCCGACCGGGATGGTCCAGAAAACAAATGGTCACCACCAGCAACACTAGCCCGAACCGGCCGTCCGCGTAGGGCAGGTCCTCCGCCCGGCCCCGCCGGGTCTTGATACCGCGCCGCACCGCATACCGTAAAACCGCCCGGCTGGGATCCACCCCCTCGTCCACGCCCAGCGCTTCGGCGAAACGCCCGGTCCCCACCCCCGCCTCCAGCCAGGGGCGCGGCGCGCCCGCCAACAGGCCGCGGAGACACCGCGTTTCCACCCGGAAGAGCCGCCGTCCTGTAGGGCTGTCGAACCAGGCATCGTAACGCCCGGCCAGGCGTTCGAATGGACGCCAGCCTACGGCAGGCTGATGGCTTCGTTGGGACATTCCTTGACGCATAGCCCGCATTCGGTGCAGCGATCCGTGTCCACCTTTGCTTTGTCGTTCTCCATAACGATGGCCTCGACCGGACAGGCCTCCACGCACAACCGGCACCCGGTGCATTGTTCCTCGTCTATGCTCGCCGCCATGGCCGCACCCTCCTCCTTGCTCCTGTCATGTCAAGAGGTTTGCCCACGGCCCGCTTCCGGGCCGGGCCGCAGATGCGCTTGAAATGCCTTCCAGGTCTCCGCCAGAGCCTCGGACGCGGCGCCCGGGCCGCTCTCGACCACCGTTTTGCCCCGCATCAGCGCCTCGTGCACGGCGCGGTCGAAGGGGATCCGGCCGATCACGCGCGCCTGCCGGCGCCCGGCGATGCGCACGATGCGCTCGGCCTGCTCGGCGTTGAGGTCGGCCTTGTTGATTACCACCAGCGCCGGCACCCGGAAATGCGCCGCCAGTTCCAGCACGCGCTCCATGTCGTGCACGCCGGATACGGTGGGCTCGGTGACGATCAGGACCAGGTCGGCACCGGATACCGAGGCGATCACCGGGCAGCCCGTGCCGGGCGGCCCGTCGCCGAGAATGCGGTCGTGGCGCAGCGCGCGGGCCAGCTCGGCCGCGCGCCGGCGCACCTGGGCCACCAGCCGGCCGGAGTTCTCCTCCGCGATCCCCAGCCGGGCATGCGCCATCGGGCCGCGGGTCGTGGCTGAAACGTACCATTCGCCCGTGACGCTCGGCTCGGACCGGATTGCCTCGACCGGGCAGACCCGCGGACAAAACCCACAGCCCTCGCAGGCAAACGAATCCACCCGGTAGGTTTGGTCTATGACGTCATTGGCGGGGCCGTCCAGGCGGATGGCGTCGAAATGGCAGACTTCGGCGCAGCGGCCGCAGCCCGCGCAGCGGCCGGCCTCGATCACAGCCTTGGCGCCGCCGGCGAACGGATGCGCCTCGCGCACTTGGGGCGCGAGCAGCAGGTGCAGGTCCGCGGCGTCCACGTCGTTGTCGGCCAGCACGCTTTGCCCGGCCAGCGCCGCGAACGAGGCCACCAGGGTGGTCTTGCCGGTGCCGCCCTTGCCGCTGATGACGGTGACTTCCTTGTATCCCTCGGCTGTTCCGGGTTGGAACGGCGCCGGCGTCTCGGAGGCCACGCGGAGCGCCGCCGGCGTCGGCGGTGGGGGCACCCGAGCGCCGCGCAAGGCGAGAATGCCGGCGTACGCCTCCAGCAGGAGGCCGGCCAGTTCCGGGTGCTCATCAATCAGAATGCGGCCGGCGGAATAGGTCTCCGCGTACTCGCGTTTGAACGGAATGCGGCCGAGAAGCGGAATGCCGGCCGCGGCGGCAAAGTCGGCGATGAGGGCGTCGGCGCCGTCGGAACGGTTCACCACAATGCCGGTCGGAATGCCCATTTTCAGCGTCATGGCCGCCGCCAGGGTCAGGTCGTGAAGCCCGAACGGGGTCGGCTCGGTCAGCAGCACGGCCGCGTCGGCGCCCTCCAAGGCCTTGACCACCGGACAGGCCGTCCCCGGGGCCGCGTCGAGCAGGTTAATGCTGTCCGGCCGGATGTGCCGCTTGACCGCTTGGACCACGTTCGGCGCCAGGGCTTCGCCGATCTTCAGGATGCCATGGGCGAAATAAAACGGCTGATGCTCCGGCGCGGCCAGGACGCGCCCAATGGCCTTCGGTTCCTCGCGCAGGGCTTTCCGCGGGCAAACGTAGGCGCACACGCCGCAGGCATGGCACAGTTCGTTGAAAATCAAAACCTTGCCCTTGACCACCGCGATGGCGTTGTAATGGCAGGCCTCGGCGCAGGCGCCGCACCCGTCGCACAGGGCCGCGTCGCAAACCGGCTTCCGGACCGTGACGTCCTCCGTTTCCGTGAAGTCCGGCTTGACGAAGAGATGATCGTTGGGCTCCTCGACGTCGCCGTCCAGCAGGCGCACCCGCTCGCCGCGCCGGGCCAGCGCGAAGGCCAGGTTCACGGCGAACGTGGTCTTGCCGGTGCCGCCTTTGCCGCTGGCAATCGTGATGTTCACAGCGCCTCCAGGGTTGGTGTTTTCTCGCGGGCCGCCGGGGATACCCGGCCGGTTCATGGTATGCCGGTCCCCCCGCTCGCCTCTGCGGCGGAGCGATAGCCGCGCGCCCCGCGCGTCCGCGCCGTGGTTTCGTCAATCGCGTCCTGCCACCCGTTGCGCGTGCCGGCGATACAATCGAATTTCGCCGTGTAGGGCTTGATGTCCAGCAGCGGGGTGCCGTCAAGGATATCCACGTCCAGCAGGCGCAGGGTGGCCCCCTCGACCCCGACCAGGCGCACGATACTCAGGCCGATGGGGTTCGGCCGGCAGGGCGCGCGCGTCGCGAACAGCCCGCGCGCGACATCCTCCAGGAACGGCTTGACCGTCAGCGTGGCGCGACCCGCGCGGTGAAAGTGATATAGCAGGTAAAGATGCGAAAAGCCCTCCAGGTCCCGCAAGCCTTCCGCGTATTGGGGCAGGAGTTCGGCCCGGCCCGGCGCGCCCCGGGCATAAGCCGGCTGGATCGGCGTCCGCTCCACGGCCGTGTGTTCGCTGCGGATGACGCCGATCGGAGTGTAACAGATGGCAGGGTCCGACATGATACCTCGCATCCTGTGCCGTGTAACTCGTGCTACGCTCGCGGACTGCGGTCGCAGGGGGTGTCGCGGCCGCAGCACGGCCGCGCCCGGCTGCAGGCGGCGCTAAGCCCGGCGCCCCGCGGCGCCGCCGAGGTTCCGTAGTCCGTCGCGTGAAATCCGGCGCCCTTGAACACCACGCCGGCGCCAATCCCGATGAGACGGCGCAGCGTGGCGCCGCATTGCGGACAGCGGTGCAACGGCTTGTCTGTCATGGGCTGGAATTTCTCAAAATGGTGCCCGCAGGTTTTACATTCGTATTCGTAGGTCGGCATGCTCATTCCTTCCGGTGTTTCTCCGCCGCGTAGTAGGCATTCAGCCCCTTGCGCTGCGCCGTGATGTCGCCCGTGCGCTTCAACTTGCCCAAATACTTGGCCACTTCGTTGGCGTGCATCCCGAAAACAGCCGCGATCTGGCCCGCCGTGCAGGGACGCCGCCGCAGCAGGGCCAGGATTGCGGTTTCGTTGGCGGCAATCTGGGTCCCCCGGCCCGCCCGGTAGTCCGCAATCACCTTGGCGCGCGGATGGAACAGGCCGGCCACAGCTTCCATTTGCCGGCGCGGGACCGCCACGGCCGTCCGTTCCGCCGGCGGACGCACCGCCGTGTTCAGGTGGACTTCGTCCGGCCCGATGACGTCCGCCAGGCGGGCGATGCGTTCCACCTCGACCGGAGCGGCGTTCACGCCCTGCAGCAGGAAAACCTCGAGCCAGAGTCGGCCCTGAAATTCATCCCGAAAGGCGCGGAATCCGTCCACCATCCGCGCGAAACTCACGGCGCAATGCGGCCGGTTGATGCGCTCCAGGGAGGCCTGGTCCCAGGCGCTCAGCGACAGTTTTACGACCGAAGCCCGGCGCGCCGCCGCCCGGACCTCCGGCAGGTGGAACAAAGACCCGTTGGAAAGCAGGACCGCCGGAAAAGGGGTCCGCTCGCGAATAAAGGCCAGCACCTCGCCGAAATGCGCGTGCAGCGTGGGCTCTCCGGAGCCGGCCAGGGTGATCACCTCCGTCGTGCCGCCCGCCTTCCGCCAGCGGCTAAGCTCGGCCTTGACCGCCCTGACCGGCACGTAGTCCCGACGCCGAACCGTCTTGCGCGTCGTGCGCCCGAGCTGACAGAAGACGCAATCAAACGAGCAGGTCTTGAACGGCGTGAGGTCCACCCCCAGTGACCGCCCCAGGCGCCGCGAGGGCACCGGACCAAAAAGAGTTGTGTAGATCGGCGGCATGAAAGTCCACCGGAACGAATTTCCAACCCCGGGGCGGACCACAGCCCGCCCCCCAAAACGATTCACCACCCCTTGCGCTGGAAGACAAAGAACTCTCCTCGCGCTTCCTCCCATGGGGTGTAAATTCGATCTTCCATTCGTGGTTGCCCCGTCCGTCAGCCGACGGATCGCGGAGTCCTATCCGAATGCCTTATCCTATCAGATTTTTTTATTACCTGATTTTTGCATCGCGCAAGTTTGGCGCAGCTGCAAGGCGGCAAGGGTGCCGGTGTATTAGCATACTCCAAGCCATTGCCAACGCGGCAGATGCGCCAAAATCGCGTGCAAAAAACTGGCCTACTGTCCCCGGGTCATGGCCGCGCCGCAGGCCGGACACTTCACCTGGCTGCAAGGCAGCCCCTGCTGATGCGGCACGGTTTTCCCGCAGGCCGGGCAAACGCAGTTGCCCCCGGGCCCCAGGGCGAAGCCGCCCATGCGCCCCCGCCCCTGGCTGCGCCCCATGCCCATGCCCCGGCCGCCCAGGCCGCGCCCGGTTCCCGGGCCGGCGCCCATCGGTCCTGTTCCGTCTCCCCTTGGCATGATCCACCTCCTGGCTGTTGTTTCACCCACGCGCCCCCTCGGCACACGCCGAGAGGCGGTTTTTAGACGCTTTTGCGTGTATCTTTCGGTAGGGCGAGGCGTCCCTGCCGAGCCGTCCTTTATACCACGGCTCAGCCTTAGGCTTTGCCCTACCTTGGGTTGCGGGCACAGCCCGCCTTCATCCCTTATCCTCCGGAAACTACCATAAATAACGAGATGTTTTCCAAGCTAACGCGGCGGGCGGCCACGTTGTTCTCGGGTGTACGCTGGCAAGGGTGACAACTTAGTTTGCGGCCAAGGCGCCGCGTTAGGCCTACCGCAACCGTTTCCCTCCGCTGTAGGCCTCCTCCACCATCAATGCCGCCGCCGCGTGCCCGGGATGTTCCGGTGGATTCCACGTCTTCATGTCCTCGTAGACGGGCCCCGAGCGGTGATAGGTCAGGCGGCCCTTGACCTGGTAGGCCTTGTTGTCCTTGGTCATGAACAACAGGGCGCCCCGGCCGCCGCGCAATACGTTTTTGCGGGTCTTGTCGAAATAATTGTCGGCCACGACCAGCGTGTCGCCACCCCATAGGCCCACGCAGGTGGCATAGATGGCGTTGGGCAGACCGCTCTCGTCAACGGTCGCAAAAATGACCGGCCCTTGACGGTTTTTCCAGGCGGCGCTGACCTCCGACGGCAAATCCGGCATGACGTTTTCCTCCCCTGATCCTGCGATGGCAGCACGGCCGTGCCCGGCATCCAGGCGGATGCCGGGCCGGCTGCCTCTTCGACGGCGAATCTATTCCGCCGTCTTTTCGATTTCGAGTTCCTGGAGCCGCTTGCGGATCTCGCCCAGCGCGGCCTCAAACTGCCCCGCCTGGCCCTTCAGCATCTCCAACTCCTGTTCCCGGGTCGGCGCGGCAGCAGCATAGGGCGCTGCGTAGGCGGGCATCCCCGCCCGCTGCCAGCCGGTCAGTCCGGTGGCGTAGAACATGTTCCGCCAGCCGCGGCCCCCGCCGCGGCCCCCGCCCCAGAATCCCCGGCCACGCCCGAATCCCATGCCCATACCCCGGCCGGCAACCGGGTTCATGGTGCCGGGCATTCCGTATCCCGCGCAGAATCCCGCCGCGCGGCCCGTCATCGCGCCCATTCCCATGGGCCCTGTTCCGTCTCCTCCTGGCATAACCGCCTCCTTTCCTATACCCCCTGTTGGGGTTGCATACACAGGTTGACCCTGCACTCCCGCATAACCCGCCATCCGCGTCGCATCCCGCGGTTCGCCGCAAAGCACGCAAAAACCCCGCCCCCGGCCCGTCATCGGACCTTGTCCCCTAGGGCCTGTGCCATCCCCGCGCGGCATACCGATCGCCTCCTGGATTTAAGCCCAATGGCCTTCCACGTTGGCCGCCGCCGCTTCCTTTAGTTCGCCGGCTTTCAGCTTGCGCAAGGCTTCGGCCACCGTGCCGTCCGCGCACAGGTAAATCTTGATTCCCGCCGCCTGCAGGGTCCGGAACGCGTTCGGTCCGGCATTGCCGGAAATCACCGCCTCGGCCCCGAGCCGCGCCGCGCTTTGCGCCGCCTGGATGCCGGCGCCCTGCGCCGCGTTCAGGTTCTGCGAATTGTCGTGGACCGTAATCGCCCCGGTCTCGGTGTCCGCCAGGATAAAATATTTTGCCCTCCCAAACCGCGGATCCACCGACGACTCCACCGTGGCGCCTTGCGCCGTGACAATGACTTTCATGCGACGCTCCTCTTCTGTTGGTTGCCGTTTACCCTTGCCCCGTGGCCGGCTCTTTCCGGTCCGGAAAACGTACCGGAAACCGCTTGGCCACCCTGAAACCTGCCTCCGCCAGCGCCGCGCCAAGGCTGGAGCCCAGCGCCCCGGCAAAAGAGCAGAAGGCCGCTTCCAGCATACTCGGGGAGCCGGCGCTCTGCTCGGGAGCCGGTCCCGCGGTCAGGGACGTTTCCCCCCGCCCGCGCCCCGTACGTTTTCCCTGTCCCCATCCGCGCATGACCGCCGCCCTTCCAACCCGGGACCAGCAAGCGTTACCCCATCGCCCGGCTGGCAACCCACGCCCGCCGCCAGCCCCGCCCGCCCCGGCCCCAGCCGCACCGCCCGGCACAGCAGCCCGGCATCGCAAACGCGGGTCCGCCTAGCGATCCCGCGGCATAGGCGGCCAATACCTCCTCTGCCGTGCCGGCGATAAAGGCGATCACCCGGATTCCCTTCGCCGCCAGCATCCCGGCCAGCGGCCAGGAAATGGCCCCGCAGATCAGGACGTCCGGCCGGATCTCTCCCAGCCGCGCCGCCCGCTGCCGGCAATCCGCGCCCTCCAAGGATTCCAACCGCCGGGCCCGCTCCCTGCCGTCCTCCAAGTCCAGCACGAGCAGTTGGCGCGCCACATCGCACACCGGCGATACCCTGCCGTTCCAGATGGTCAACGCCAGCCGCACGCCACCCCCCCACGTCCGACCCAACCAGGCCCCGCCTGAACCTTTGCCTGACATTTTTAATTAGCATTCTCCATGCCAATCCAACGGACGGCGGTTATTTTATATGCAACCCATTGTCATCCAAGGTATTATCTTTCAAGCGACTCGCTTCGACCATTCTGAAAAGGATGCAAATATGCTACTGTATACGTGATGGATAGTCGCAATAATGCGTGTTTCACGAGCGCGGGCCGGCGCAGGAGTATTGGAAGGCGGACAGGGCGGAAGGAAACGAATGGGCTCCGGAAAGCTTGACTTTCACGGCGGGCGGCGGCAGGTTGGCGACGGGCAGACGGACCGAATGAAGCGGACAGGGCTGGGCCGGTTGGCAGTCGCTACGGTTTGCGGACCGGTCCCGCACAAGGAGGATCAAAAGGCCATGAAACTGCCGGAGTACATTACGCTAGACGAGGTGCGCCGCGTGTGCAGGCAGATGAAGATCAGGGATTGGACCCGCCTCCGGGAGCCGCGGGTGCTGCCCGGCGAGGCGCGCAAAATCCTGGCGGCCGTGAATACGGAAAAAATGCCCATCGATCCCGCCCAGTTCCGCGCCGGCCTCGAGGTCGAGCTGGAACACGGCCTCCGCTTCCAGGACGCCAACGTGACCAATAACCACCCCGTGGTGACGGGTAAAATCGTGCTCGCCCATCTCAAGGAATCGCTGGACTACTACAAGCTGCTGGAGGTGGCCGAGCTCGAGGGCGACTTGGTGAAAGCCGTGGCTGCCGGCAACCTGAAGAAAGTCAGGAATTATTTCCAGCGCCTGGCCGGAGCGAAAATCGTCCTCGCCGCCGCGGAGCTCGCCGCCGTGAAATAACGCCTTGCCAATGTTCTCATTATAATCCGGATGATAGAAGGTGCCCGCACGCTCCCTGGCCGACGCTCCCTGGCCGGGCTCGGGCTAGGCGGGCAGGCCCTGGCCGACGCTCCCTGGCCGGGCTCGGGCTAGGCGGGCAGGCCCTGGCCGACGCTCCCTGGCCGGGCTCGGGCTAGGCGGGCAGGCCCTGGCCGTCGCGCGGGAAATCCCCTGTTACCTATCTAGAGTCTGTCCCACGGCCCCCGTGACCTTGTGTCACGGGTGACCAGATGACGAGAAAACAACCATTTTCTCGCCATCGGATTCACCCACGCCACGAGGGCGTGGGTGTCTTGGGACACGCTCCGCTGCGGACATCAAAGCGCTTGAGGATGCGCGAGGGACGGGCGCCAAGTTTGCGGCGGATGCCAGCATTCACAGGGCGTTTTTGAGAAACACCCGGGTCGGCTACGGAAGAGCAGTGACTCCGGAATGATGAACCCAGGGAGCATGATGAACGCGTCAGCGATGGCCGTGTGGATCGAATTCGGTTTCCCGCATGCGGGATTCTCCGCCACGAGCGGATCCGCTAAAGGCGGAAAAAAAGCAAGGCAAGCTTGGCCCGGATGCTGACGCGCCGGCCGCAGCGCAATACTCGCGTATGCGCAAGGCTGGGAAGCCGGCAGACGGGCCGCCACGTCGGCGCCTTTGGCGCCAAGTGGCCACTTGCGAAGCGACGTGGGGATCGCCGCGGCATTTTTTGAACCGAATTCGAAACACTTGGGTTGTGGACGCCAGCTTGCTATGAGGTGAAGCGGCCGCCGCCGCCCTACGGCGGCGGCCCGTTCTCCCCGGCATGCTCCGCCGCGGCCCGGCGCGAGCCGCGGCCGCGCGTCCGCCCGTCCTCGCCCGGCAGGACCAGCCCGAGTTCCCGGATCTTGCGGAATAGCGTGCTCTTGTGCAGGCCCAGCTCGCGGGCCGCCGCCAGCCGGCTGCCCCCGCAACGCCGCACGGCCTCGCGGATGGCCTGGGCCTCCGCGGCCCGCGCGATGCTCGCCAGCGTGCCCGCCGACGCCGGCGCCGACGGCGCCGGCGCGCCGCCCCTGAATTCCGCCGGCAGGTGGCGGACCTCGATCCTGCCCCCTCCGCAGAGCACAAAGGCGTGCTCGATCAGGTTTTCAAGCTCGCGGACGTTCCCGGGATAGTCGTAGGCCATCAGCAGGGCCATGGCCTCGGCGCCAATGCCCGCCACGGATTTACCCTGGACACGGTTGAACCGGGCGATGAAGTGATCCGCCAGCAGGGGAATGTCTTCCTTGCGCTTGCGCAGGGGGGGGAGGTCGAGCGTGACGACGTTGATGCGATAATACAGGTCCTCGCGGAATTGGCCTTTTTTGACCAGAACCGCCAGGTCCCGGTGGGTGGCGGCCAGGATCCGTCCGCGAAATAACGCCGGCTGGTTGGAGCCCAGCGGTTCAAAGGTCTTTTCCTGGAGCACCCGCAGCAGCCGCACCTGGAGCGCCGCACTGATCTCGCCAATTTCATCCAGGAAAATGGTGCCCTCCCCCGCCCAGGCGAAACGCCCGGGCTTGTCCTTGTGCGCGCCCGTGAAAGCCCCCGCCTTGTAGCCGAATAGCTCGCTCTCCAGCAGGGTGTCCGGCAACGCGCCGCAGTTGACGGCCACGAACGGCTTGCCCCGCCGGGGACCGAGCGTGTGCACCGCCCGCGCCAGCAGCTCCTTGCCCGTGCCCGTCTCGCCCCGGATCAACACCGTGCTGCCGCTGGCGGCCACCGCCGGCAGGATCTCGAAAATGCGCCGCAACGCCGGGCTGCGGCTGACCAGGTCGCCGATTTCAAACCGGCCGTCCAACTCCTTGCGCAGTTCCTCGACAAGGCTGAGATCGCGAAACGTCTCCGCGCCGCCGATCGTTCGTCCGGCCGCGTCGCGCAGCAGCGCCGTGGAAACCGATACGGGAATGCGCCGGCCGGCGCCGTCAATGATGAACGCCGGCTGGCCGATGACCGGACGGCCGGTCTTGAGGGTGTGCCGCAAGGCGCAGTCGCTTTCGCACATGCTGGCGCGGAAGACGTCCGAACACGTCCGCCCGAGCGCGTCCCGCCGGCGGATGCCGGTGATCCGCTCCGCCGCGCGATTGAACGACGTGATCCGCCAGTCGTGGTCCACCGTGAAGACACCGTCCGATATGCTCTCCAGGATGGCGGCGGTGGCCGCGGCCTGGTCGGATGAACGGCGCGGTGACTTGGCTGATTTGTCGGATGCCATAAAGCGATCCCAATCTACGCCCAATGCCGCCAACCGTCAATGCGCCCCGCCAGGCAGCGGGTCCCTCGGCGAAATAACCGCTGCCGCCGTGACAAAAATCTCCTTTTCCATAAAATGGCCGCCGGCTACAATCCGCCGGTCCGAACGCCGAGTCCGCCCATGAGCCTCCCTGATACCATAGCCGCTCCCGCCACCGCACCGGGCGAGGCGGGCATCGCCATCATCCGGATCTCCGGGCCCGCCAGCCTGGCCATCGCCGATGCCTTGTTCGCCGGCGCCCCTCCACCCCCCTCGGCGCGGTCTCCCGGCGCTTTTCTGCACGGCCGGATCCGCGGCGCGGACGGCATCGTGGACGAGGTTATCCTGCTCGTCATGCGCGCACCGCATAGCTATACCCGCGAGGATGTGGTGGAAATCCAGTGCCACGGCGGCGCCATCCCGGCCCGCCGGATCCTGCAAGCAGTGCTCGCCGCCGGCGCCCGCCTGGCCGAGCCCGGGGAATTTACGCGGCGCGCCTTTCTCAACGGCCGGATAGATCTCCTTCAGGCGGAAGCCGTCCTGGACCTCATCCGCGCCCGCTCCGACCGCGCCGCCACCGCCGCCATGGAACAGCTCGAAGGCAAGCTAAGTCGTTCATTCGCAAATATTTATGACGAGCTTTTGGCCGTCAGCGCCGAGATCGAGGGCTGCCTGGATTTTTCGGAGGACGATCCGCCGCCGCCGGTCATCCCGGATGTCATCGCGCGGCTGGCCGACGCCAAGGACCGGATGACCGCCCTGCTGGATACCTGGGAAGAAGGCCATAGGCTCCGCGAAGGCGCCTTGGTCGTCATTTCAGGAAAACCTAATGTCGGCAAGTCCACCCTGCTTAATATGCTGCTCGGGAAAGACCGCGCCATCGTGTCGGCAGTGCCCGGCACCACCCGGGACACGATCGAGGAAACATTGGTGCTGAACGGCATCCCCCTGCGACTGGTCGATACCGCCGGACTCCGAGAAACGAGTTGCGAAATCGAAAGCGAAGGCGTCCGCCGCGCCAGGCGCCAGATGCGTCAGGCAGATATCCATTTGCATGTCATGGATGTGTCGCAAGCCTTTGACGACGAAGACCGCTCCAATCTTGGCGAACTGGATCCAAAGCATAGCCTTCTGATTCTTAACAAATCAGACCTCGAACATAAACTGCAAATATCTGGACAAGAAGGGTTTACAACTTTTATGTCCTGCTTGCTGTCGGGATCTGGACTTGACGAGATTATGAAAGCCGTGATCGAAAAAATAGGATCTGTTTCTGTCCAGCCTCCCCATGCCGTCATATCGGAACGGCACCGACAACTTCTGGTTTCAGCCAGTCAGGAAATAGGCAATGCCCTATCCATGCTCAAGACCGGAAATGAAGAACTACTAGTATTGGCCGGATCCCATATTCGGTCAGCTATGGAAGCGCTTGGCCAGGTTACCGGAAAGCAATACCACCCTGAACTTCTTAATGCCATCTTTTCGAAGTTTTGCATTGGAAAGTAATCATCAAAGTCAACAGAATTTTTACCACGAAATACACAAAATTCACTAAATATAAATAATTTACAAATTCATTAATTGAATTAATTTCGTGTGTTTTCGTGTGTTTCGTGGTTAAACAGTCTTATCATAGATTTTTATGATTCCTCATTACGATGTCATTGTCGTCGGCGCAGGCCATGCTGGCTGCGAGGCCGCTCTTGCTTCAGCCAGAATGGGCATAAAAACTGCCTTGCTGACAATTGACTGTCAGGCCGTATCTAGAATGTCATGCAATCCATCCGTTGGCGGTATCGCAAAGTCTCACCTTGTTTTTGAACTCGATGCTTTGGGTGGCGAACTCGCCAGGAATACCGACTATTCCGGAATTCAGTTCAGAGTTCTGAACACACGTAAAGGACCGGCGGTGCAGTCGTTCAGAGCCCAATGTGATAAATCTGTGTTTTCTTCAAGAATGGCTTCCATTCTATCAAGCACAACCAATCTTTCCATCATTGAATCAATGGCGACCGGTATTCTATTAGATAATGGAAAATTTATTGGCATTATAACAGATACAAACGAACAGATTAAGGCCAAAGCAGTTGTTCTGGCGCCTGGCACTTTTTTGGATGGCGTGATTCATATAGGAAAACGCCAGTTCCGTGGAGGAAGGAAAGGCGAACGAACAGCCAGCGCTCTCAGCGAATGCTTGAAGAAAATAGGGTTTTCAATAGGAAGATTCAAAACCGGAACGCCGGCCAGGCTTCATAAGAATTCCATAGACTATTCAAAGATGACAATTCAGCCTGGAAATGAACCGCCTTCTTTTTTTTCAACAGCCGCCAGGAGCGAGTGGAATTTGTTCCACGTGGAACATCAGGAAAATAATGAACAAGAACTCGCGTCAATGTTCCACGTGGAACATTTTGACCAAGCCATGCGTCCATGGCAGCCCGGATCAGATCAAATGCCTTGCTATTTGACTCATACGACACGTCAAACTCATGACATTATAATGGATAACCTTTCGGAAAGCGCCCTTTATGGAGGAATAATAACAGGGGTTGGGGTCAGATATTGCCCATCAATCGAAGATAAGATTGTAAAGTTCGCCGATAAGGACAAGCACCATATCTTCATCGAGCCTGAAGGAAGGGATGCAATCGAAATATACCCGAACGGACTCTCCAACAGCCTTCCTGAAGATGTGCAGATTCAGCTTGTGCATTCAATTCCAGGCCTTGAAAATGCAGTTTTCCTGAATCTGGCCTACGGTATTGAATATGACTATTCCGACCCAACTCAGCTTTCTGCATCCCTTGAATCAAAGAAAATAGAAAATCTTTTTTTTGCAGGACAGATCAACGGGACCACCGGATATGAGGAGGCGGCGGCCCAAGGCTTTATTGCCGGAGTGAATGCAGCCAGAAAAGTCCTGGGTAAAAAACCGGTTGTGATTGGAAGACATCAGGCTTATATCGGAGTTCTTATTGATGATCTTATAACAAAAGGCGTTGATGAGCCGTACCGTATGTTCACATCACGCGCTGAATACCGACTAAGCCTGCGTCAGGATAATGCTGCCTATAGATTATTGAGGTTTTCTAAGGAAATAGGCATCTTATATGAAAAAGAACTAGAGAAAATAGAGTCTGATGAGAAAAAAATTAACCATGAAATAAACAGGTTATCAACAGAGTATCGCGATGGGTGTTCTCTGGCCCAGCGCTTGAAACAGCCTGGTGTGCATTATAAAGATCTTCCAGGAATTCACGCCGACCTGTCTGATGAGATAATCACCCAGGTTGAAATCAGGATAAAATACGAGGGCTATATTGCCAGGGAAAATAACGGAATTATAAAGTTGCAAACCGTTGACAGTCAATATGTTCCGCATTGGATTCAATACGATAAGATCGCCGCGCTGCGGACGGAATCCAGGCAGAAGTTGATGAAGGTCCGACCCGAAACGCTTGGGCAAGCGTCTCGTATCCCGGGGGTTAGCCCGGCCGATATCTCCATCCTGTCCGTGTGGATCAAACGGGGGGCGCCGACAAACCAATCATAACGGCACTGAGTTATGATCAGCCATCAGGGGGGGGCATAAGCGGGGATGCCCGTCTGCCGCCGGACACGTTCATAAACAGTTGATTATTAGCGTGCATTGGCGTCCATTCGTGGTTCAACTGCTCTTTTTAGACTGATTCCGAACATCTTTTCCTTCAGATCGAGGTAATACAGGTAGTCATCGGGGTTGACATTCGGCGGGCAGCGGTGATCGCAAAACGGGATGTACCCGCCGCGCTCCACCAGCGGAACCAGGGTCTCCAGGTAGGCCTTGATCGCCTTTCTGCCCTTGCCCAGCTCCAGCTTGTCCACCCCCCCCATGATCCTCAGGTCTTTCCCGTATTCATTGAGTAATACGGCGGGATGAGCACAGCCGTTGACCTCAAAGGGAAACAGGCAGTTGATCCCCCCCTCCATCAGATAGGGGAGAATCGGGCGAACATCCCCATCGCAGTCGGTGTACCACAGGTCAATTCCGGCCGCCTTCAGCTTCTTGTGAATCCGCTGGTAGCGTGGCGTGACCACGTGCTTGAAAAAATCCACCGACACGATCGGCCCGTTCTTGAAGCAGATGTCCTCCCAGCCCATGGCATAATCGAAATCCAGGTGCGGGAGCACCTGGTCGAGAAAATCCTCCACCAGCACGCAGCTCGTCTCCACCATGTCCTCCACCATCTCGGGATAATCGTAGATGGCATAGGCCAGGCCCTCGAAGGTGAGCATGTCCCGTATTTTTCCGATCATGGATCCGCAGGATACCCCCAGGGGGTAGCTGCGGGATGGCGGATGCGCCGCCTGGAGCTGCGCCACGTCCACCCGGCGCGCCGGGTCGTCCCGCCGCAGACGCTCGGCCTTGCAGCGCCTCCAGTCGTCCGGCGCCGCCACCGTGGCCTTGACGTAGTGGGGAATCGTGTCGTGCCCGTCCTTGGGAACTTCCGCCAGCAGCCCGTCGCCGTTCATGACGGTTTTGGATGTAAGTGTTTCCGCAACAACTGTATATGGAAAGTGCGGCGAGAGCCAGACGTTGCCCCATACGCCGCCGATGGAATCAAAGTTAAAGAACAGGTCCGCCTCGCGGTTGTTGGTGACCTGGTTTTCGAGAAAGAGCGGCCAGAGCTTAAAGTTCTCCTCCCAGTAGCCGAATTCCATGTTGAAACAACGGTCCACCGGCTGGTAGTGCATCTGCCGGTTGAACCGCTCCCGGTCGGTCAGCGTGCCTTTCCACTTCGGGCGGCAGGGCGTGATCATGGGGTGTTGCTCCTTGAGGTGTGAGGAAAACCACCGCGCCCGCAGTATCGCATCCGGCCCCCGCGCTCTCAAGCGCAATCTGCTCCCGCGGGGTTCCGCCAACCCGCCGGGCGTCTTGCGAAGCCGGGCGGCGAGGGGCTCCGTGACTTTCGACAGTATTGCCTGTCCCAAAGTGGCGACAAATAATACATGATTGGCTAGTGTTTTATCTGGACAACCAGGAGGGTTGGCCGCAATTTCATTTGCGTAAGGATTGTGTGTGTGTGCCGGTTGGTTGCCTCGAGCCCAGGCCATGACTAGAGCGCGGATCGCCATGCCCGCATCGCTCGGACCTCGGGTCGTCACGGCCCGGTTGGACGGGCTTCAGCCTTTTCCTATACAACTATTGCGACTGCCGGAAAGGCAACCGGCCCGCAGGGAGTTCGACCCCGGAGATATCGTCATCCAACTGGTCGAGAGCGGGAACGGCACGGCGAGCGTCGGTAACAAATGCTACCCGGTTCGCCGGAACTCGGTGCTGATCGCCAAGTCGGAGAGTTTGCCGGTGTTTTCGCGGCCGTCCAACGCCGAGCCGGAAAGACGGGTCCTGGCGTTCTCCCACGCCTTGTGCCAGTCCCTGTTTCCCGCTTCCGTCTGCGATAACTTTCCGCCGGTGCTTGTTTTGCCGCGTGCGGATGCCGATGCCGTCAGGCAATGCCTGGATGCCATCGGACGGGAATTGCCTTCCAGGTTTGATTACCATTGGGAAATGATGGTCCTGAACGTCCAGAAAGCGCTCATCATCCTTTACCGCAGCTATTCCCGTAAGATTCGGGCCCATGCCCAGAGCCCGCTGATCGCCAATATGAAAAGCTTTATCGAAGATAAACTGACGCACCCGATCGATCGGCGGGATGTTGCCCGCCATTTTCATTGCTCGGTGCGCCAGCTGACGCGGATCTTCCAGAAAGACATCGGCACGACGGTTCAGCAATATATCATCCGCCGGCGGATCGAGCGGGCGAAGTTTCTAATCCATAGCAGCGATATCACCATTAAGCTGATAGCGGATCAGGTGGGCATGAGTTCGCTGCGGGCGTTTAATCGGGCCTTCCGGATGATGGTCGGAATGACGCCGAAGGGATAGGGGTCAACCCTTAATAATTAAGATATGTCTTGTGTTTTGTGGGAGTCTGGCCTATTGTGGCTGGCATATGGCTAGAAAACTGCGGGTTCAATTTGAGGGAGCAATCTACCACGTCACGATTCGCGGCGTGGAGCGGCGAAGGCTCTACGACGATGCGGACGATCGCCGGCATTTTCTGAAGCGATTGGGCGAGGCGGGCGAGAAATACGGGGTGCGGCTATATCTGTTCTGCCTGATGACGAACCATGCCCATCTCCTGGTCGAGACGCCGCAGGCTAATCTGTCGGCGTACATGCATCAGCTGCAGACGGCCTACACGGTCTATTATAATCGTCGGCACAGGCGGGTGGGGCATTTGATGCAGGGGCGTTTCGGGGCGCAGCCGGTGGCGGGCGACGACTATCTGCTCAAACTCAGCCGCTATATCCATCTGAATCCGGTCTATATCCGCCGCCTGATTGAGGAGCCATTCAAGCGCCGTCGGGCGGAACTGCGGGCGTATCCCTGGAGCAGCTATCGGGGCTATGCGGGAATAGGGAAGGGCGAGACATTTGTAGATGACGGTCCGATCCTGGGGATGATGGCGGGGTCGGCAAGGAAAAGGCAGCGGACCTATCGCCGGTTTGTGGAGGCTGGGCTTGCCGAGGAAGACGAAGAGTTTCTTGAGGTATTGAACGAATCGGGGTGGGGAGTTGGCGGGAGCGAGTTTCAGGAGCGGATCCGTGATTTGCATACGGAATTGGCCCACAAGGTGAAACGCCCCGAGGATGTGTCCTTTCGGCATGTGTCGCGGGAGATCGGTCCGGAAGAGGTGCTGGAGCTAGTCGCCGATCAATTCGGATTGAAGGCCGCCGATCTGCGCCGGCGCCGATACGGTTGCACGGCGCGGGCCGTGGCGGCGGAGATGTTGGGCAGATACGCCGGGCTGAATCAGCGGGACATCGGCGGCCTGCTTGGCATGGGCACCGGCGCGGCGGTTTGCCAGCAGCTGCAACGGCTCCGGGAGCGCCGGACGTGCGATTCGGATTTGGCGGGGACGATGGAAGCGATTGTATCCAAGCTGGAACGGAAAATAGCTCTTTCGAAACATAGGCAATCTTAATTCTTAAGGGTTGACCCCTATTCCTCACCCCTATTCCTCAACTATTCCTCAATTGTCTATTCGGCGAAGGGAGGAAAAGTGATGTTATACTTAATCGTTATCCTTGGTTTAGTCTGCGTGCCTACCTTTGCATCTCAACCGGCAATCGTTCAGCCGTACCAAGTGACAATTTCTGGTGCCACGGGTAACCTCTTTGGGGATGTGACCGTTGAAATAACAGCAGAAAGAAAGGTTAAGTCGAAAATCACATCCATCAGACTCAAGATAGACGGGAAATGGAAGGATGTTCCCAAGAAAGCCTTTGACGATCTCGTTGATCCCTTGTTGAACGAGACCGAGATTCAAGTAGAGGGGGATCCCAAAGATAATAAATGGTTATACATATGTTTTAAGGTATTCTACGAAAATAAGAATAAAAATTACAAATTGTATTTTAAAGAAATCCGGATTATCTATCATCAAGGTAGTTTTGAAGAGCGACAAATAGTCACCCCAATATCTGAATCAGAGTCAGCATACGAAGGAATAGAATTGTGGTCTGTAGGCGTTCAGGGAAATTCGGGTGGGACAAACGTTATAGGGTCAAGTAATCCATCCGTTTATAATAGTTCAAGTAATTCGGGGACAGAAAAAGGCGGGAAATTCTGGAGCGGGTCTGGACAGTAGACAAACGCAAGGTGACGGATATAGGGGTTCTATAAGGGTTCATTATCGGAAATAGGGGTCAACCCTTAATAATTAAGATTTGTCTTGTGTTTTGTGGGAGTC
>CAZVVD010000060.1:0-5816 GCA_964630555.1 uncultured Verrucomicrobiota bacterium
AAAGTTCACTCTAATTTCAGGCACTTTTTGGTCTAGACAATGGGGTCCACCCCAAATGCTGGGGACACCCCAGCCAAGTTCGTCGTCTTCTACCTGCTGGGCGAAGATGAGGAAGAGACAATCCGCATACTAAAGGAATAGGCACACCACCGGCTTCACCGTACGCTCCGCCCGAGGCGGGCGTCGCGTCCGGTGAGCCGTAACGTTAAGCGAGGAGAAAGGAATGTCATCCTGGGGTAAAAGGAAGGTGGCCGTGGTCGGCGCGGGAGCTGTGGGCTCGACGTTTGCATACGCCCTCGCCCAAAGCGGTCTGCCAGACGAGATTGTTCTTTTTGATAAGAACGAAGACCTTGTCAAAGGTCAGGTGCTGGACCTTGCTCACGGACAGCCGTTCTTTCCCGCTGTGGCGATTCGTCGCGGCAAGCCCTCAGACTACGGCGACGCCCAGGTGATTGTTATCACGGCGGGAACAGCTCAGCGGCCTGGCGAAACACGGCTCCAACTTCTCCAGAAGAACGCCGCCCTTGTGCGCGGCATTGTCGGCGAAGTGGTCAACCAGAACCCGCGCGGCGTGATGCTCATAGTCAGCAATCCCGTGGACGTGATGACCCATGTCGCTCTGAAGACGGCTGGAGCCGAAAAAGGCCGCATCTTCGGCTCGGGCACCGTCTTGGATAGCGCCCGCCTCCGGCATCTGTTGAGCGCGCATTGCGCCGTCGATGTCCACAACGTGCATGCCTATGTCCTCGGCGAACATGGCGATTCCGAATTCGCGGCCTGGTCCATGACCCATGTCGCCGGCATGCCGATCAACCAGTTCTGTCCTATCTGCGGCAAGTGCGAGGACTGGAATGCGAAACGCAGGGAGATCGAACAACAGGTGCGCGATTCAGCTTACCACATCATCGGCTACAAGGGGGCGACCTTTTTTGCGGTTGGCTTGGCGCTCGTCCGCATCACACGGGCGATTCTGCGAGGCGAAAACAGCGTCTTGACTGTTTCGACGCGCCTGGACGGCGAGTTTGGATTGCAGGACGTGTGCCTCAGCGTGCCGTGTCTCGTCTCGCGGCGTGGCATTGAGCGGATCATTGGCAGCAACCTGTCGGAAAACGAGGCGGCTGCTTTGTCGGCATCCGCTGCGGTTCTCAAGCAGGCCATCGCCCAACTCGAGAGTAACGCGCGAGAATCATAAGATGCCGAACAAGCGAAGCCAGCCTGCCGCGCTACGCGCGGCGGCTGCTCCGTGACGCTTCACCCAATAACTGACCGGTTGCAGCTTGCCGGCTGGCGGCAGCGTATCCGCGCCCGCTTCTGTCCGCGTTTTCGCATTTCAACAATTGTTGAAATGCGAAAATGACACATGCCCCTGCGCGCTGCAAGAGTCAGGCGGAGGCAGGCGAAACCGCGCCTCAGGCACAAGCCCGCCGGTTATTGATAAGGGAACCGGGCAGGGGTATGCTTCAAGCATGAGGTGAATAGGCGCACACCTTCTAAAGCGTGAACCTATGGCAGACGGGGATTGCGGACAGAGCCGAGCGGTGTTTTGCACCGGTATGCTTTGAGCCGGACCCGCACAGCGCGATACCAGCCGCCGGTTCGCTGGTCATGATTCGTTTCACTCCCTGCTGCCTTGCCGTCAACATGCGGCTTTGCTATATTGGCAATGCATGGCGAATCTTCGAACAATCCTGGACATCGCCGCGCGGCAATTGCCGGCCGCGGGCGTCGACTGCCTGCTCATCGGCGGGTTCGCCGTGAATGCTCATGGCTATACGCGCAACACCTTGGACGTGGACTTCATGATCGTCGCGGAACAGCTTGACGCCGTGCGACCGATCATGATCGAAGCGGGATTCACGAACCTCGCGATCGAGGACAACGTCGCTTTTTTCAGCGCCCCGGGTTTGCCGCTCCGCGTCGATTTCCTGCGAGTGGACCGGGAGACCATGGGCAACCTCCTGGCCAGCGCCATTCGGGCTAGCGTGCAGGGGGTCGCAGTGAACGTCCCGGCGCTCCGGGATCTGATCGGGATGAAGATCTTCTCCCTGTCGCAGGACGTCCCCCGTCGGATGGGCAAGGATCTGCCTGACATTGCTTACTTGAGCGTGCTGCACAATCTGGACCTGGAGTCCGATCTCCGGCCGCTGTGCAGCCGGTTCGGAACGCCCGCCGTGTACGATCTCATTCGCGTCCAGGTGGAGGGATTGCGCGCGTCATGACCGGTGCCCCATCCAGGTCGCCTCGTCTGCCGCCCCGGCTTTCCATGGACGAGTATGCCGATTTCGTGGAAGCCTCGCTCCGGGACCGTGACAGCGCCGCCGCGCTCCGGCAGAAGGCAATCGAGGAACGGATCCGGACCCCCTTCCGAATGGCGCCGGAGATGCCGATCCAGCCTCGCCCGCCAACAGTGACACCGTCGGCATCGCCGGCGACGGGATGTGCGGCAACGGGCACGCCTGGCCCTCGCGCCAGGGCTATACCCGCGGCGGACCCTGCCTGCTGACCGTCCCGGAAGGCAAGGGGAGAATCAGGCTCGGGCCCGGACCCGGTTCTGCGATGGGGATGGCTGAGACCGCTTGAGGGCAGATCTCCAGTGAACGACATGGCCTTGAACTACCACCTGATGCATCCAGGTGAGGACAGCACACCGGGCGACCCGAACGTTGCCTTTCACCTGGACGGCACCTGCCACCTGCACTACATCCTGAAGCATCCGTGGAAGGGTGGGCACTCGTTCTCTTTCATCCACGTCACGAGTCCCGACCTCCTGCACTGGACGTGGCAGGCCACCAAGCTGCAGCCGTCCTTCACCGGCCACGGCATGTTCAGCGGAACCGGCTTCATGACCAGGGACGGCACGCCGGCGGCGATCTACGCGGGCCTCTCGGAGCCGCGCCACACGCACATCGCCATCGCCAAAGACCGCCGCCTCAGCAGCTGGGAGAAGCCGTACCCGGTGGAGCCGCAGGGCGGCCCCGACGGGAAGGACATGAGCCTCCTGCGCGACCCGGACTGCTTCCGTGTCGGGAACACCTACTATGCCTATTCCGCGGCCGACGGCGTGTTGCTGTGCAAGTCCACCGACCTCGCCAGGTGGACGTATGTCGGGCCCTTCCTGCGGCACGACCTGCCGGAGGTCGCGATCGGGGAGGACATCTCCTGCGCCAATTTTTTCCGGCTCGGCCGCAAGTGGATGCTGCTGTGCATCAGCCATCCGCTCGGCTGCCGCTACTACCTCGGCGATTGGGACGCGGAACGCGAGCAGTTTGTGCCGGAAACGCACGGGCGCATGAACTGGCGTCAAGATGGGCAGCCCCTCTACGGACTGCACAAGCGCACCGATGTCTTCGCGCCGGAAAGCGTCCTCACCGCGGACGGACGTCGAGTCATGTGGGCCTGGCTGAATTCTGCGGGGCCGGCGGGCGCGCTTCTATCCAGGACGATCCAGTGCCTGCCGCGCGAACTGAGCCTGCCTGCGGACGGGATCCTGCGCATCAAGCCGCTGCGCGAGCTCGAAGGCCAGCGTTTCGATCCGGTCGTCAGGACCGAGGTCGTCATCGCGAACCCTGTCGGCAGATATGAAGACGCGCCGCCCGCGGCAGCCCCGGCGCTGCAGCGCCTCGCAGGGCTCGACGGGGATTCGTATGAAATCCGCATGGTGATCCCGCGCAAAGAGGCCGTGCGCAAGCTCTTTGGTTTCGTCCTCTTTGCGGGCGATCGCGGCGGCGGCCTGCCGATCGTGCTCCGCCCAGAGACAGGGACGCTGCGCGTCGGCCAGGCGGACGCGCCCTTTGCCGTCGCCGCGCTGGCTGAGGGGGAAGATCTGGAGCTGCGGATATTCATCGACAAGTACCTCGTCGAGGTCTTCGCCAATGCGCGCCAGGCGGCGCTGGCCGCGCACCTGGACTGTGCCGGCAAGACCGGCCTGGATGCCTTCACGGTGGAGACCCCCACGGTGCTCAGGAGCCTGGAGATCTGGAGGCTGAAGCCTGCCAACCAGGGATTTCTTGAGGCGCAGAACAGCCGGATATGGAAACCGGATGAACAATGACGACGGGCCGAAAGCCAACCCCGGCGTGGTCCGTGCGCCGCTTCGCGCCGCCAGTGCGCCGGGGAATCAAATGTTATCCCATCCACGGCGTGGGTCCGGAGTGAGTCAGGCACGGGAAAGAAACCGGCCATTCGGGCGCCTTGCGGCCACCCAGCCAACGGGGGGATTCGCCTGGTCAGGTCCGCAACGTTCGGTCGGGAGCGCTTGATGAGCGACACGCGCATACGCGTCGGTCTGATGGGCTGCGGCGCCGTTGCGGACTACGGGCACATTCCGGCAATCCTGGAAACGGGAGAGTTCGCGCTCCATTCGATCTACGACCCAAACCAAGAGGCCCTGGCACGGATTCAGAAAAAGTACGGTGTCCCCAACGCGTGCGGCGCCGTCCCGGACTTCTTCGCATCGGGGATTGAGGCCGTAAGCATCACCTCCCCCGCTCCCTGCCACCGCGGCAATGCCCTTGCCGCGGCCAGATATCGCTTGCCTGTGCTCTGCGAAAAGCCCCTGGCGATCAACCGCAGGGAAGCCTCCGAAATGATTGCCGCCATGAAGGAGGCCAACGCCTCGCTCTACGCCGCCTTCTGTTACCGATTCAGTCCCTGCGCGTTGAAGATTCGCGACCTGGTGCGCGCGAAGGCGATCGGAGAAGTGCGCGCGCTGCGCTTGATCTACAATTGGGATGCCCACGGAAAGTATACCGTTGACGACAACGGGCAGCCGGCGGTTCAAAGGCGCCGCCAGGAAAGAATGCTGGAGGGCGGCCCGCTGATCGATTGCGGCACGCACCAGATTGACTTGGCCCATTTCTGGATGGAATCGCCCGTCGTGAGCTTCTCCGCGCACGGCGCATGGGTGGAGGGATATGAGGCGCCGGACCATATGTGGCTCCACCTGGACCACGCGAACGGCGCCCACACGCTGGTGGAAATCAGCTACTCCTACCACCATACGGCCAGGAACAGGAGGCGCGAGTTCGTTTACGAACTTATCGGCACGGCGGGCGTTATCCGCTATGATCGGGAGGCGCGGAGTTTCCGGATGGAAGATACGAGCGGAACATCCGAGTTTCCGTTCGCCTCCGAAAAGAGCTTCACGGGCCTGTATGCGGAATGGGCCCGCGCGCTGAGAGCAGGCGCTTCCGGGTTGCTGGCCAGCGCGGAGGATGGGATGAGAGTCGTCGAGATTGCACAGACTGCAACAGAGCAGGCAATGAAGGGCCGCGGAACCGGGGAGCGCCCGCCGATCGGCATGACGTGACTTCGATGTTGGACGTTTGATGTTGAATGTTCGATGTTTATTTCGCTTTCGCCGAACGCTCTCTGCCGCGCGAATCAAGGCGAAGGCGAATCACGAGGAGCCGGACGGATGCTCATCGCCTTTTTCGATTCGGGGATCGGCGGCCTCACCGTGCTGAAGCACGCCCTGCGGGAGTTGCCGCATTACGATTACCTGTATTACGCCGACACGAAGAACGCCCCCTACGGCGTCAAGACCGCGGACGAGGTCAGACGCCACGTGGTCGCGGCGGCGGACGACATCGCGCGGCACAACATCCGGGCGCTGGTGGTGGCCTGCAATACCGCCACCGCCGCCGCCATCGCCGAACTCCGGCGCCGCCATTCCTTTCCAATCGTCGGCATGGAACCGGCGGTCAAGCCGGCGGTCCTTCGGAACCGCGGCAAAAAAGTGTTGGTCCTGGCGACCTCCCTGACCCTGAAAGCCGGCAAGCTGGACGCAGCTTTCCTCACTAGCGGCCTGCCCAACG
>CAZVVD010000060.1:5826-17527 GCA_964630555.1 uncultured Verrucomicrobiota bacterium
CCCTGATCGCCTCGGTGGATCCCCACAAGAAGACTGCCACCATGGAAATGGACGCCCTGGTCGGGTTCGCCGAAGCGTGGGATTTCGATTCCAGCCGCGTCCGGGTCTACCTCCGGGACAAGTTGCGCGCCGTGCAGGCGGCCGAGTTCGAGACGATCGTGCTCGGCTGCACCCATTTTATTTTTTACACGGGCATGATCCGGGAGATCGTCGGGGAAGGGATCGCGATCCTCGACGGCAATAGCGGGACGGTGGCCCGGTTGAAAAGCGTCCTTACCGAGACGGGCGCGCCGCCCGGAAACGCCGGCGGCCGCGTGTCCTTTTACTCGTCCGGGGTCCGGGACGATCCCCGCCGCGAAAGCAAGTTGCGGGAGTTAATCCTGCGTTTGAAGCCGATCGCATAGGTTCCGTTAACCACACCACTGGACGAAATGGGTTTTTCCCGATCTCCCCTCCTTGGAGGGGGTGGGGGTGGGTATCTCGTCTAAAAGAATTAGGCAGACGTCTGCCGAGAACCGATTCGCTCAAGGAAGGGAGAAGACTATGGAGGAAGGCATCACCTCAACTCGATATGGTTTGGGCCGTATCATCGCCTTGGGCTGGGAGCAATACCGAAGGCATTTTAAAAGCATTTTGCCGATCTTCCTTATCGTCTACGTTCCAATCAACATCGGCCTGTCCTTCGTCCCTGTGGACTATCTGATTGAGGAGCATGGTCTTCGGGGATTCAAGATATACATGAAGTTGATCCAGTTGACAGAGTTTTTCATCGGCGTCGTGGCTACCATGGCCCTCGCGAGGTTAATCGAGGCCTCATTGCTTGGCCAACCGATCACGTGGAAGCAAGCTCTTCGTCACTCCCTGTCACGATGGGGCGCCTCGATAGGAACCGGCCTGCTGGCCGGGTTGATCATTTTGGGCATGTGCCTCCTGCTGATTGTCCCAGGCATCATCTGGAGCCTTTACTACTCCCTGTTCGTGTATGTTGTCGCCCTCCGTAATCTATCGGGGAAAAAGGCGTTGGACTATTCCAAGGCAATCGTCAAAGGGCAGTGGTGGCGTGTCTTTGGCTATCTCCTTGTGATCAATGTCCTGGGTATCGTGGCTGGCATAGCCGTGGCTGCCCCATTCTTTTTCACACCTGACAGCAGGATTCTGGACATCGCCGGTGACACGCTGACGGACATCGTCTCGGCGTTGTTTCTGACGATGACAACAGTGTTCTTCCTGAACAATGACCAAATAAAGATACAGGGTGAAGCAGCAACCGCGCCCTATTCGGAGCCCGCTGCGCGGTCTCCTCAAGGGTGAGTTGCGCTGTTCGGCAAGACAGGTGAAAACGGGGGCAAAACGAATTCTCCTGGGCTTAGCGGCGATGATTGCCGTAGTCGTGGGAATGTTTGCCTGGGTATTCTTCTCAGCTCTGCGCACATTCGGCATTGAAGAGCGTATTCACGGCACGTTCTTCCCCGTCTCAATCGCCATCGAGCAATTTGCCGAAACCAACGGCGTCCCACCGGAGTCCCTCGCCGACTTGGTGCCTGCCTTCCTGCCCAGCGTTCCAACATCTCCTCTTGTGGACAAACTGGAATACAGAGTTGTTGGACGGACAAACTGGATCATGAATGCCCACAGCACGGTCTTGAAACCGGCCAGAACATACTCTTGGCGCTCAGACCGGAACTTCACCGCTCAAGAGCGAGCGAGGCTCATGAAGGAATTTCACAACGTGGCAGTCTTTAAGAATTGAAGCCGAACAACGGCCTGCTCACGTATTGCTCACCCGTCCGAACGCAGCCGCTACGCCCGGCCGCCATTCAGCCGGGCGTCGGCTTTCAAGCAAGCGCTCGATCGCGAGGGGTATTTCAGCTGGATCCAGGTCAGCAAGGGGCGGGATATCCGCGGCGGCTGCGGGCAATTCGCGGCCAAGCAGATGCCGTGACGCCGCGGCCCGAGATGGAATACTGGGCCTCGCCTGCTCCGCGCCCGCGCTGACGCCGCCCGGCGTTCCCGGTCATCCAGCCGCCAGGGGCGGGGTGACGCATTCCTCAGACACCCCGGGGGTGACGTGGTAGATCGCGGTCAGCTCGCGGAACCAGTCCTCGAGGGCCGCGCTGCGCCGGCCGCGGGTCCGCTTGAGTTCCCGGTCGATCAGGGCGCGCAGGAGGAGCAGCCGCCAGCGCCAGGAGGCGCGCACGCCGGCGGGCAGCCTGGCGTCGGCCGCCTCCATCAGGGCCGCGGCCTCCTCGGCCCGAGGCCAGCCGGTGGAATTGTTGAAGACGCGGCCGGGGTCCTCGGGTGATCCCCAGTTGGTGTTGCCCTGGTCCTCCTCCAGGAGGTAGCAGGCGCGGACGACGTCGGCGGCGACGTCGTCGCCGAAATGGCCGGCGACATACTCGGCGGCGATGTCCGCGACGGCGCGATCGGGCCGGCGGTTGAGCTGCAGGAGGATGAACTTGCTCAGGTCCTCGTAGATGCCCTCGGAATACGGGAAGTTGCCGCGCTGGAGATGGCCGGCTTCCCGCCAGTAATCCTCCCAGTGCCGCGGCCGGGGCAGGGCGCCGTAGCCTCCCCAGGGATGGTTGAGGCACATGCTGATCTCGGGGAAGCCGACCGCCGGCAGGCCGAGCGGAATCCCGTGCCGGCGCGGCCATTCGCTGAAACCGCAGAAATCGTCGGCCATCAGGAGATCAATCCACTTGGGCCGTTCCGCACGCAGGCGGCGGTCGAAGGCGTCCCACTCGCCCTTGATGAAGTGGTCGAAGTACCAGGTTGAGAGCACGATGCGGGCCCTGGGGAAATGGCGCTTGACGAGGGCGGCCTCGGCCTCGGCCGCGCGCAGGAAGCCGTTGGCGCCCCAGGGCTTGCAGGCCGGGCAGGTGCAGCCGCCCTGGTCATAGGGCCAGATCCAGACGTTGGTGATATCCAGGCCGGCGAAGGCCGCCAGGGCCTCCTCGCGGTTGCGCAGGATCAGCTCCAGCCCGCCGGGCCGGCTGGGGCAGACCTCGGTGTGGTAGAACCCGCCGGGGCTCTGGAAATAATCCCCGTCCCTGGCGTTGGTGGCCTTGAGGGCGTCGGGGGTGGCGGACCAGCCCTCGTTGGCCAGGGTGGTCAGGCCGGCGCCGAGGCCGACGTCCCGCGCGGCTTCGAGCAGGGCGCGCAGCCGCCGGATCATGGCCTGGGCCGCGGGGTCCCCGATGCCGGGATAGTGGTGCAGGTCGAACCAGACGTTGAGGGTGTTGCAGCCGTAGAGAGCCAGGTCCTCGATGTAGCGCACCACGGTGTCCAGGGGCGCGTCGTGGTAAAAATTGTGGAAGTGGCTGGCGAAGTACATCCCGCGCCAGGGCCGGTCCGGGACATCCGTGCCGCGCCAGGCGGTCAGGCCCAGGACGCCGGGCGCCAGGAGACTGCGCCGCAGGAAACAGCCGACCGCGGCGATCAGGCCCCGCCCGTCGCCGCCGCTGAGGCGCACGCCGCCCGACGGCAGCGAGCCGATGCGGAAGGCTTCCGGCGGCAGGTCAACATCGAGGTCCAGGCGGATCGCGGCATCGCCGGCGGCGGCGCGGCGGGCGGTCAACCCGGTGCGTTCCGCGAGGCCGCGTTCCAGCAGTTTGGCGGCTTTCTCCGCCAGGGGAGCGTCGTTTTCGACCCGAATCGCGATCGGGCCGGTCAGCCGGCGGCCGTAGGCGCGGGTTGCCGGGGCGCGGGGTTCGGGACTGGGTGCGGGCGGCGCCGGGTTATCGGGTTGCACGGGTGACCTCCGGGTTTTGCGTGGGCGTGGAACGACCAAGGTAATGCAGAAAAGCGCCCTACCCAAGCATTCCGCCGCCGCCGCGTCAACTGCAAACGACGGTCTGGGGGTGGCGTGGTGGCGGGAATGGCCTTGACCGCGCAGCGGGGAACCTGCAAGCTTTTTTCCAAGGCCGTCATGGCGCGCAGGCTTTCTGCGTGGAAACAGCCAGGCTGACGAAAAACGATCATCGCGGAACGATGAATGATGCAGGTAGGGCCTGACCTTGTGTCAGGCTGCTTTTGGCGAAACATGGGGAGAAGAACGGAATGAAGGCGACAACACATTCGGCGCTCGCTTTTGCGTGTGTGTTTTCGCTTCTGCTGGCGCCGGGCGGGAGCTGGGCCAACAACCTGGCGATATCGAACCTCCTGCTGCGGGCGCCGGCGGCGGGGAAAGTCGAGGTGCGGTTCGACATCTCGTGGAACAACTCCTGGCGGGACGGGGTCAATGGGGATGCCGCCTGGGTATTCGTCAAATACTCCACCGACGGCGGAATGAACTGGAGTCACGCTACCCTCGCCGACAGCGGAACCAACCCGGCCGGGTTCAGCGGCGGGGAAGGAACGAGCCTGGACATTGTTGTACCGTCCGACAAGAAGGGCGCGTTCCTCCAGCGGGCGGGGGCGGGGACCGGGACGCTGGCTAACACAAACGTCACCTTGTTGTGGGATTTTGCGGCCAACGGCGTCTCGCGCACTCGGAGCGCCCTGATCAAGGTGTTTGCCATCGAGGTGGTCTCCATCCCGGCGGGGACGTTTTGGGCGGGGAACACCAACGGCGTCATCAGCAGCAGTTTCCGTGCCCAATCCGACGCCAATTCCCCGGTCTGCATTTCCTCCACGAACACGTTCGACATCTATTATGGCACAGGCGCCGGCACGAAAGCCACTGTGCCCAGCACCTATCCCAGCGGCTATGCTGCGTTTTACCTGATGAAGACGGAGATCTCCCAGCGGCAATACTGCGACTTTCTCAACACCCTGAATGTGAACCAGCAGGCAAACCGGCGCATCGGCGGGTTGGGGAATGACAACCGCAATGCCATCAAGCGCACAGCCTGGAGCCCACCGAGCCGGGCGGTGTTTGGCTGTGACGCGAACAACAACGCCGGTCCGACCACGGCGGTGACGAACACGGCCAATCTCAACGAAGCCGATGACGGCGAATGGGTGGCGTGCAACACCATGATGTGGGTGGATTTTGCGGCCTACGCCGATTGGTCGGGCTTGCGCCCGATCACGGAGCTGGAATTCGAAAAAGCCTGCCGCGGCTCGCAGCTGCCGGTGGAAAACGAATATGCCTGGGGCGACACATCGCTGGAAGCGCCGGCGACGGCGTCCCTGATCGCCACGAACACGGCGCAGGAGATTCCGGACCAGGGGAACTGCAATTACGAGACGGCCAAACCTTTCGGTCCTTATCGCTGCGGGAGCTACGCGCGGGGCGGTTCAGATCGGATCAACGCCGGGGCGGGGTACTATGGAGTCCTGGATTTATCGGGCAGTCTTTGGGAGTGGACCGTGACGGTGGGGAATGCCGCAGGTCTGGGGTACACGGGGTCGCACGGGGACGGGGAGTTGACGGCGAATGGCCACGCGGATGTCGCGGGATGGCCCGGATTGCTAAACAAAGAAATAACGGGCGCCGACGGGGCCGGGAGACGCGGCGGCAGCTGGGTTTACGGGGTGATATATCTCCGCGTGGCGGATCGGACCTATAGCACCCATACCGCGGAGAATCTCTACGGTGTGGGCGCGCGCGCCGCGCGCACGGCGCCCTGAAGCCGGAAACACGCTTCCCCGGGAGCCCCTGGCGAGCCAGGCCAATCGGTTCAACTCGCGTCAACGGCCGCGTGGCTGGCGGCTTGCCTCCTCGGGGCGGCGGCGGTCCCCGGCGCGCGGCGCATGCAGGCGAGCGCCAGGCCCAGCGCGGCCAGGCCGGCGAGCGACGGGATGGCGCCGAGGATAAAGGATCGCGGGCGATACCTGAATTCCACCCACCGGTCTTCCGGCGTCACCGCGACACCGCGGAAAACGGCATTGGCCCGGACGATGGTTTTTGCGCCCGCGGCGCTCCGCAGCCGGCCCAGGGATTCCAGAGCCAGGGGAAGGGCACGCGGCCTTCGGCCATGAGCCGGTCCCAGGGCTGCATCATGAGCACGGGGTCGGAGAGCAGGTCATTGGCAGGGCGCTCGATCCCGGCCGGCTTCGCGTCCCGGTAAGCGTCCATCCGAAAATAGCACAGATCAAAGGCGGAGAGCTCTTTGCCCTGGAATCAGAGGGGATGGAAAAACAGGACAGCGAAGGCAACGACCGCCAGGAACGACACAGCGGACGCACGGGTCTTTGTTACTTCGATGTTGGATGTTGAATGTTCGACGTTTGCTTAAGATTACAGTCGAAAGCCCGGTTAAAGGTGGCCCAAAGCATGTTCATGGTGGCCTTCCGGACGCCGGAATTGCATTGACGCGCCCTGCCGGGCAGCATAGATATTCCCCATGGTTTCGCCAAGCGTTTGTCTCGCCGCCAGTCGCGTCGGCGCTGGCGTTGCGGCCCTCTGCCTCCTGATCGGGGCGGTGAGCTGCCGTCCGACGGGAGCTCCGGCACCGGCTTCCCTGGACCCGGCGCAGGTCGGTGGCGACGCCGCCCTAGCGGAAGCGCGCGCCCTGGTGGCCATCCATCCGCGCGACGCCGGCACGCCGGGCGCCGAAAAAGCCGCGGAGCATCTCCTGGCCCGCCTCCAGGCCCTGGGCATCCGGGCCGAGATGGATGCCTTCGAGGATGCCTGCCACGGCGGGCCGGCGGTGTTCCGCAATGTCACGGGCGTCATTCCCGGGCGGGTGGACGCCGCCGGCTGGGTCGTTCTCGGCTCGCACTACGACACCAAGGCCGGCATTCCCGCGCCGTTCGAAGGCGCCAACGACTCGGCCTCGAGCTCGGGGCTGCTCCTGGAGCTAACCCGGCTGATCCGGGCGGGCGGACCGCCGCCGTTCCACGTGCTCATCGCGTTTTTCGACGGCGAGGAGTGCCGGGTGGAGTACGGGCCGCGGGACGGTCTGCACGGCAGCCGGCGACTGGCCGGGCTCCTGCGGAAGGACGGCCGCGCCGCCGCGGTGCGGGCGGTCATTGTCCTCGACATGGTGGGCGACCGGGAGCTGAGCGTGACCCTGCCCCGGAACGGGACGCCGGCGCTGCTAACGGCCGTTTTCCGCGCCGCCGAGGCGGAGGGCGTTCGGAATAAATTCGCCCTGCACACGGGCGATCTGCTGGACGACCACCAGCCGTTCCTCGATGCCGGGATGCCAGCCGTGGACATCATTGATTTCCGCTACGGCTCCGCGCCGGGCCGGAACGATTACTGGCATACCCCGGCCGATACAATGGACAAGCTGGACGCGCTGAGCCTAACCACCGTGGGCCGGGTGGTCGTGCGGATCCTGAACGGCCTGGCGGCGGAGGCCGAACAGTAGAAGCGACACCCCCGTCGCTTCGCCTGACGGGGTCAGTAACGGCCGGATACTTTTTTGTTTGAAAAGGACAAGCGGCGGGGGCGCCGCTTTCACCCGCATACAAAACGGCGCCGCGGAAGCTGTCTTCCGCGGCGCCTTGCGCCTTCTTGCCTGCCGCGCTTACTGCGGCAGGAGCGGCAGGTCAGCCCGGGCGTAGCCCATGCTCGACAGGGCCACGGTCAGTACGCCCGTGGTGATGTTTACCACCGCAGGGTCGGCCTTGCCGTCGCCGTCGAAGTCGCCTTCCACGCCCACGCAGTTCTCGCCGCCCAGGTTCGGCAGCTGGTAGATCAGGTAGCCCGAGCCGGACAACGTGAAGTACCAGTAGCCGATGGCGGCCCGGTAGAGCGTCGGGTCGGCCTTGCCGTCGCCGTCGAAATCGCCGCCGACGGGGTAGAAGCCGGGGTAACCGAAGGCGAGATACTCGTAGACCAGGTACCCCTTGGACGACAGGGCGAAGGCCCAGGTGCCGTTGACGTCGTGGGAGATCGCCATGTCGGCGAAGCGGTCGCCGTCGTAGTCGCCGTCCTCCTGGGTCCAGCCGGTGCCGCCGAAGCCCGAGATGGAGGCCGGGGCGTAGTTGTGCCCGGAGAGTTTCACGAAGAACGTGCCCGACGCCGCCCGGTTGACGGCCGGGTCGGCCTTGCGGTCGCCGTCGAAATCGCCCGGGATGATGTGGTAGCCTTCGCCGCCCAGGTCGTAGACCGAGGCCTCGGCGTAATTCTGCGACGAGAGCTGGACCTTCATCGTAGCCGTGGCGGCGTTGTAGACCGCGGGGTCGGCCTTGCCGTCGCCGTCGTAGTCGCCGGCGATGCCGGTCCAGCCGGTGCCGCCGAAGTTCTGCAGGCCGGCCGGGGCGTAGCCGGCGGCGGAGAGCAGGATGTACCAGAGCCCGCGCGAGGCCAGGTAGATCGCGGGATCGGACTTGCGGTCGCCGTCGAAGTCCCCGGCGATCCAGCTCAGGCCGGAATCGGGGGTCTCGCCGGTCGGGCCCATCTCCGCGGCCACGGGGGAGTGGAACACGAAGGTGAAGCGCGCTTCCCAGCCGGGGTCGCCCACGCCGTCGCCGTCATAATCATAGACGATGTTCGTTCCGCCCGGGACGCGGGTGAAGACCGGCGGCGTGGCGGTGGTGTCGCCCTCGCTGACGTTATTGCTGGTGAAATGCGTCACGTAGCCCATGAGCGCATTGGTGGCCAGCTCCGCGTTGGTGATGCCGAACTGGGCCAGCTGGCTGTCCGGGATGAAGGCCTTGAGGTAGCTGGTTGTGTTGCTGTGGCCGTTGACGACCAGGCCCATCCGGACGGCGTCGGGGTTGTTGGTGGGGCTCACGTCCATGTAGTGGGCGGAGGTGCACATCAGCACGCCTTCCATCTGTTCCGCCTCGTTGGTGTCCGTCACGAACAGCGGGGCGAACCCGACGCTGGCGTTGAGGTTGGTCGAGTAGGTGTTGCGCCACGGGGCGCAGGAGGTCACATCCACCACCAGGCGCCCGGGGCCGGCGGGGACGCTGGGATCATCCGGGGTCCAGACGAAGCGCCGGATCTCGCCGAAGCCCATAATGCTGGTCGGGCGGGCGTGGAGCTCTACATCGAACCGGAACGGCGTGCCATACGGCCTGTACGCCGAGGTGTCGGTATAGGCGATATCCTGCTGTTCCGGGGTCATGCCGTTGGTGATGGTCGCCCAGGACTTGAGCAGGTTGCAACCGACGCTGAAGGACCCTTCGCCGGACGCCGCCACGCCGATGTTGTGCAGGAACACCTCGAAGGGATCGATATTCGTAAACGCCATGTCGGGGCGGTAGGCGGCATTGGTGTCCACCGGGACCTGGACGCTGTGGACGATTCCGCCGATGTTCCGGACGATCATCGTGTTGGTGGGCAGCACGTGCTCGTAGCCGTTGCTTAAGTCGACGGCCCGGACGTGCACGTCAAATTCACCGGTAAAATAGGGCCGCCAATCCGTGTGGGTCCACACGCCGGCGCCGGCGTCGGCGGTGATGATGGCGGGAGGAAAAAGCTGGCCGGAAATCCAATTGGTCGAACGGACCTCCATCAGCAGCATGGCCTGGCCGGAAAAGCCGGCAACGGTGGCCGTCACCGTGACGTTGCTGCCGTTGGGATCGTCGGCCCCGGCGAACGTGACGCTGGTGACCTCGATGGCCCGCGCGCCCGTTGCAAACGCCACAAGCAAACCCGATAGTAAAAGCGCGGTTTTCATCCTGCTCTTCCTCCTGGGGGTTGAAAAAATGAACTCTTGCGCCGCGTACACACAGAGTTATAACTCTGTGTGTGAAATTCTACCAGGATGACATAACATAACAAGTCTTTTTTCGAAAAATATGGATTTCCCTGAAAAACATTCTAGGATGGCAGCGGTTACGAATGCCAAACGTTTTCTGCCGAGCCAGGAAACATAACGCCCCGCCACGGGGTGACAGGGCTAAAAAACAGGCAGACAGCGCCTTATCCTCTGGAAACCGCCATAAATCACAAGATGCTTTTCTAACGAATGCTTGAGCCGTCGCCATGACCGACACCCTGACCCCCATGATGCGGCAGTACCGGAAGGTCAAGGCGGAACTGCCGCCCAACACCATTCTCTTTTTCCGGCTGGGCGACTTTTACGAAATGTTCTTCGAAGACGCGCTCGAGGCCTCCAAAATCCTGGATATCGCCCTCACCAAGCGCCAGGGGGTGCCCATGTGCGGGGTGCCCTACCACGCCCACGAAGGCTACCTGGCCAAGCTCATCCGCGCGGGCCGGAAAGTCGCGCTCTGCGACCAGATGGAGGATCCCGCCGCCGCCAAGGGGATTGTCCGGCGCGAGCTGACCGGCGTGCTGACTCCCGGCGCCGTCCTGGCCGACCAGGTCCTCGACGCCCGCCGTAACAATTACCTGGCCGGCCTCTGCCGGGCCGGCGACGTCTACGGCCTGGCCCTGCTGGACCTTTCCACCGGCGCGTTCTGGGGCGAGGAGTTTCGCGAGGCTGAGGCGCTGCGCGATAACCTCCTGCGCTGCGCCCCCGCCGAGTGCGTTGTCCCCGCCGGGCTGGCCGGGGATGCCGCCTCGCCGCTGCGCCCGCTCCTCGCCCCCGGCGCTCCTTTCCTGGTCAGCCCCTGCGACGACTGGACCTTCGAGGCCGGCGCCGCCCGCGACGTGCTCCTGCGCCATTTTGGAGTGCAATCCCTGGACGGCTTCGGCAGCGAGGGACGTCCGGCCCTCATCGGGGCCGCCGGCGGCGTGCTGGCTTACGTCAAAAACGCCCTGCACCGCGGCCTGGAGCACGTGCGGCAGTTCCGCGTCAGGAATCCGGCCGATTTCCTGGTCATGGACGAGGCCACGCGCGCCAACCTGGACCTGGTGGCGTCGCGCGGCCTGCCGGGGGGCGGCGGTTCCGCCGCCGGCGTCCCCGCCACCCTGCTGGACGTGCTGGACGCCACCCGGACGGCCATGGGCGGACGCCTCCTGCGCGAGTGGATCCTCCGCCCCCTGGCCCGGCTGGAGGAAATTCGCCGGCGGCACGACGCGGTCGAAGCTCTCGTCGCCGGGCGCGCGGCGCTCTTTGGCCTGCGCGAGGCCCTGGCGAGCATCCGCGACATCGAGCGCGGCATGGCCCGGCTGGGGGCGGGGAGCGGCAACGCCCGCGATCTTCGCGCCCTGGGCCAGTCCCTGGCGCAGCTGCCCGCCCTGCGCCGGGCGCTCGGAGAAACCACTGCGCCGCTCCTGGCCGAGCTGGCCGCGGCGGCCGAACCGCTGCCGGAGCTGCTCGGTTTGATCGAGCGTGCGATTGTCGAAGAGCCGCCCATTCCGGTCACCGAGGGGGGAATCATCCGCCTGGGCTACCACGCCGAACTCGACCTGCTGCGCGACGCCGCCGCCCAGGGCCGGAACTGGCTGGCCGAGTACCAGGCCAAAGAACAGGCCCGCACCGGCATCAAGACCCTCAAGGTCCGCCATAACAACGTCTTCGGCTACTATATCGAGATTTCCAAGGGGCAGGCCGCAAATGCGCCCGCCGACTACGCGCGCAAGCAGACCCTGGTCAACGCGGAACGCTTCATCACCCCGGAGCTCAAGGAATACGAAACCAGGATTTTCGGAGCCCAGGACAAGGCCCGCGCCCTGGAATACGAGCTTTTCCAGGAGGTGCGCGCGGCCGCGGTGAAGGAGACCGTTCGCATCCAGGCGGCCGCCCGGGCCGTGGCCGGGCTGGACGCCCTGGCCTCCCTGGCTGACCGCGCCCTGGCCCTGCGCTATGTCCGCCCCGCCATGACCGCGGACACCGTGCTGCGCATCCGCGACGGACGCCACCCCGTGATCGAGCAGATTCCCGGGGCCGACCGGTTCGTGCCCAACGACGTCCTGCTGGATGGCGGCCAGCACCGGCTGGCGATC
>CAZVVD010000060.1:17537-22697 GCA_964630555.1 uncultured Verrucomicrobiota bacterium
TCACCGGGCCCAACATGGCCGGAAAGTCCACCTACATCCGCCAGGCGGCCCTGACCGTCATCATGGCGCAGATGGGCTCGTTCGTGCCGGCCGCCGAAGCCGAGATCGGGCTGGTAGACCGCGTCTTCACGCGCGTCGGCGCCGGCGACGACCTGGTCCGCGGCCGGAGCACCTTCATGGTGGAGATGCAGGAGACGGCCAACATCCTCAACAACGCCACGTCAAAAAGCCTGGTCGTGCTGGATGAAATCGGGCGCGGCACCAGCACCTTCGACGGCATCAGCCTCGCCTGGGCGGTTGCCGAACACCTCCACGGCGACATCCGCGCCAAGACCCTTTTTGCCACCCACTACCATGAACTCACCGACCTGGCCCTGACCCTGCCCGGGGTGAAAAATTACAACGTCCTGGTGCGCGAGCAGGGCGACCGGGTGGTTTTCCTGCGCAAGATTGTTCCCGGAGCCGCCGACAAGAGCTACGGCATCCATGTCGCCCGCCTGGCGGGCCTGCCGTCGGACGTCGTGGCCCGCGCCCGGGAAATCCTGGCCAACCTCGAGGAGGGCGAGTTCGGCGACGCCGGCCAACCCAAGATCGCCGTGCGCCGGATCCGGCGGGACAAGACCGACGCCCGCCAGCTCACGCTGTTTGAACAGGAAGAATGATGGAATAATGGAATCGTGGAATACTGGGCGTCAGTTGACATGATGGTTACGGTGTGACCTTGGAGTGGCGCGGCAGGCACTCCGAAAGTAGGCGCCGCGCTTCGAGCGGCGCTTCTGGAGTTGATTGCTGGAAAATGAGAATCTGCCGCTCATAGCGCGGCAGGTACACTAGGCGCCTCTGGGATCATCCTCAGAACGCACAGGTCAAAAGGAAACATTCATGAAACCAATCATTCGCAACATGCAATGGGCGGGGGCGGCCGGCCTGCTGGCGGCGTTCCTGACCGGCTGCGCCTCCGGCCGCGTCTACCGGATGTACGATGGCCCGCCCCGGCCCGGCGGCGAGGTGGCGCGCCTGGCGGTCCCCAACGCCATTGACCTCTATTCCATCGACGGCAAGGTCGTCCATGACTTCCTGCTCAAGGCCGGAGCGTCCGAAGTGGATTTGTTGCCCGGCGTCCACGCGGTTGCGGCTCGCTACGACCAGATCTGGTTCGAGGGGCTGGACGGTCAGCGGGCCGTGAAGTCCGGGCTGGTCGGCATTCAATTTGACGCCCGGGCCGGGCATCGCTACCGGATTGCCTTCCCGGAGCCGCAGGACCTGGAGAACGCCGTAAAATTTGCCGAACACGTTCACCTCTGGATTGAGGAGCTTGGGGCGGGACCGGTCGCCATCCCCGCCAACGCGCCGCCGTCTTCGGCGGCGGTCCCGTCCCCGGCTCTCACCCCCGCCGCCAACGCCGCCCCGGCCGACAGCCTGCCCCTGCAGAACCTGAAATTCTGGTGGCAGAAGGCGGACGATCGGGACCGCCGGCAGTTCCGGGAATGGATGCCGCCGGCGCCCTGATCCGGAACGCGTCAGGCCATGGCGCCGCCTGGCGCCTCCGTTTCCCCCATGATCCGCCGGCTGCCGGACGGGACTGACAATTGAATCCGGGGATCGTGGTTGCCCAGCAATTCTCATTATGGGTTGGCCGCCTGCCCCTTGCGCGGCAGGAGCCGGAGATGGGCTGGGACAAGCGCTCTTTTCCCAGCCCATCTCCTTTACCCGCGACACAAGGTCGCGGGGGTATAAGCCGTAATGACAATTGCTGGTGGTTGCCATGGGGCCCTTCGCGTGGTATGGTAAAACCACACAAGGCATGGACATGCATACGGATCATCCATGGCGGAAGGTGTCCCGGCGGCGGTTCCTGGCGGCGGTCGGGGCCGGCGCCGCGGGCTGCGCCCTGTGCCGCTGGACGCCGGCCGGAACGACGAGAGGCGAGGCGCCTCCGCACGAGGCGTCGTTCTACGAAAAGCTGGCCGGCAATAAGGTCCGCTGCCGCCTGTGTCCCAGGGGCTGCGTGGTGCCGGACGGACAGCGGGGCTACTGCCGCGTGCGCGAGAACCGGAAGGGGACCTACTATTCCCTGGTCTACGGCCGGCCCTGCGCCGCCCGCCCCGACCCGATCGAGAAGAAGCCGTTTTTTCACGTCTATCCCGGCAGCCTGGCCTATTCCATTGCCACCGTGGGCTGCAATTTCGCCTGCCGCTTCTGCCAGAACTGGGACATCTCCCAGGCCGGCCCGGAGGATGTCTCCGTGCCTTATTGCGGTCCGGAGGCCATCGCCGCTGCCGCGAAGAAAGCCGGGGCCAAGACCATTGCCTACACCTACAACGAGCCGACGATTTTTGCCGAGTATCTCGCGGATTGCGCCCGCGCCGGCCGGGAGCGGGGCGTCGAAAGCGTCATGGTCAGCAACGGTTATATCACCGCCGAGGCCCAGAAAACGCTGCTGCCGCTCCTGAGGGCCGTGAAGGTAGACTTCAAGGCGTTTTCCCAGGAGTTTTACGGAAAAATCTGCGGCGGCGAGCTCCAGCCGGTGCTGGATACTCTCAAGCGTTTGGCCGGTGCCGGCGTGTGGTACGAAATCGTCGTTCTGATCATTCCCACCCTCAACGACGGCGCCGATGAGCTCAAGCGCATGTCGGCCTGGATGGTCCGGGAGCTGGGGAGGGACGTGCCCCTGCACCTCTCCCGGTTCACCCCGATGTACAAGATGAAAAACATTCCGCCGACTCCCCCGGAGACCCTGCGCCGCGCCCGGGAGATTGCCGAGGGGGAGGGGATGCGTTTTGTCTACATCGGCAACGTTCCCGGCGAGGAGGCGCAGCACACGGTGTGTCCCTCCTGCAAGGCCCTGCTGATCCGGCGTTACGGTTACCGCATTCTGGAGAACACGATTGCGGACGGCAAGTGCCAGGCCTGCGGCCGGCCTGTGCCGGGAATATGGGGATAGGCGAACATCCCTGCGGGAGAGGTCACCGGGGTGTGCCGCGCGCCGCGCGGTGCATCCCGTCGGGGCCAGGCCGCGAGCAGCGCCGCCGGATATGCACGCTTGCCAAGCGCCCGGTCCTCGGCTAGATTGCTGCCCGAAAACTTTCAGGCCGCCCCCGCTTTTGGCCCGGCGCGGCCGGCGGTTTGACCAGTGGTCAGCCCTGGGGCCGCTTATCGCAAGCTTCTTGACGCGCCTGTAGCTCAATTGGATAGAGTGTCGGCCTCCGAAGCCGAAGGTTGTGGGTTCGATCCCCGCCAGGCGCACTCCTGAGCGTGTGCGTGAACCGCCGCCGAAACGCCCCTCCCGTGGCGGGGTGGCGTTTACGGAGCAGGCGCTGTTCGATTTTACGCTCTGGGCGCGGCGGCAGGGATTGAATCCAGCCAGCCTGATCGCCTTCCTGGGAAGCCCCGGGGCTTGAACCGGCTCAAGCCAAAACGGCTGGCCGGGCTTGCGAAGCGCCCAAGCAACCGTATGACTTGGGGCGGGGGCGAGGGTGGCATCGCGGCGGGTTGCCCGGCGCGCCGGAAGTGGCCGGATGCCTTTTTGCCCCAGGCCGGATGGCGGCTGACAAATTAATTTGACGATCGTCAAATTAATTTGTCATGCGCCAGAAGGCTGTTCCGGCCGATTCAGGATTTTCGGCGGGTCGAGAGCATGCTTTCCGTGCGGCGCGGCAGGGGGAGACCCCTGTTTCACCTCCTTGCCCGGCCCTTTGCTTTTGGCTTGCTTTCAGAAACTGCCTATTGCATCTTCGTTCTGCTTTTTCGCGGGCAGGGCGCCGCGGTGGTCAACCGGGGCAGACTGTTCCGCCGGAGGCGGACCCGCCACTGGCGGGAAATCTGCTGACATAGCCAATTTTTCTGCGGCGATGATCTGGTAGGGTACCGAAGTGGTCAACCGGGGCAGACTGTAAATCTGTTGGCTCACGCCTTCGAAGGTTCGAATCCTTCCCCTACCACCCTGCTTCGCCCAAGACGGCTTCCGCCGTCGCCCAAGGGCTATAGCGGACAAGACGCAGGGCAGACTCTGATCCCTTTATGGAACTCTCCCTCGCCATTCTTGAGGCCCGGGAAACGCCCGCCGCCTACGTCCTGGCCAACCCATCGCATGAATATCTTTACAAAGGCGCGGCCCGGAACCTGAAGGAACGCCTCAAAGACCATCAAGCCGGCCGGGTGTCTCGCACGAAAAACAGGCGTCCCCTTTTTCTTGTTTACACGGAATACTGCGGCTCGTATTCCGCTGCGCTGGCAAGGGAGCGACATTTGAAATCCGGGCCGGGGCGGGCATGGCTGAAGGACCGGCTTGAGCCGGCAGACTGTTCCGCCTTAAGCGGATCCGCCTCAGGCGGAAAATCTGTTGGCTCACGCCTTCGAAGGTTCTCCGCCTTAAGCGGATCCACGTGCGGCGGAGAATCCTTCCCCTACCACCACCTTAAGAGAAGCCCTGTGAGCATTGAGCTTGCAGGGCTTTTCTCTTTATTCATTGGGCTTTCCCGCGGTCCCCAAGCTGCTGAATATCCCTGCACCCACCGCATCCTGTCGCTGGCAGTCATTGCCTGTCACAGCCTGTCACGGCGTTTTTGAGGGCGATAGTGGGCACAATAGTGGGCACAATTTTATCCGCCTTTCCCGGCTCCCGGCGTCCCAAACTCCCTTGCTTGCCCCATTTTTTCGTGTGGACCATTCGGATGATTATGCCTGGTTGCCGGCTGCGGCCCACGGATAGCCCTCCGAACAAGCAAATGGTCGGAAACCTCCTCATTGTGTTAATCGTATAGGGATTACCAGACAGGATAATGCTCCCGGATAAAACATTGATATTCCCCAAATAGAGGTCAATAATAGCTATGTCCATTGAAAAAGTAATCCTATTGTTGGCAAATGGGAGAGGGGTGAAGGGGGACTTTGCGGCTTTTACCCCCTTTTTTCCGGTGATAAGCCGCAAAACTGCGGCATTATCCCGTCCTGGCCGGTGATAAGCCGCAAATTTGCGTCTTTTGCAGGGACGAAAATTGGCGTAAAACTTTATGTTAGTTAAGCAACGGCAAAGACTTACAGGGCAAATTGGGCTTTCCAATAATTATTGCTAAGCCGCAAAACCTTGCGTCATAATAACAAGTTATGCCAAGAGAAATGAGAACCAGAGCCATCTTGCCCATTCTGTTCGCGTGTTTG
>CAZVVD010000061.1:0-22463 GCA_964630555.1 uncultured Verrucomicrobiota bacterium
CGGCTTGCAGGAGCACACCGGCTACGACGAGCAGGCCGCCGACGCGCGCCTGGACTATCACGTCACGAAAAACTCGACCCTGAGCTACGGTCACCAAACCGTCAACCAGGAAGACGCCTGGCGGACGCACCGGACCATTTACGGCATTGACTGGCGGGGGCTGACCGCGGGCGATCTGAAAGTCGATGCGTACGACCAGTACCGCAACCTGGATTACGTCAAGTTCAAGGGCGAGGATTACGAAACGTTCCTGGAGGGGCTGGAGGCCACGGTCTCGCGCCAGTCGCAGAAGGAGGACGAACACCGGCTCAAGCAGGACGACACCAGCGACAAGCAGGGCTTCGAGGTCGTCACCTGGGGCGCGGCGCTGCAGGGCAACACCGACAGCCGGGCCGGCGAGTGGGTCTACGGCGTGGAGTATTACCACGACAGCGTCTCGTCCTACTGCGACAAGTACAAGGCCAACGGCCAGTTCGACAAATCCGAGATCCAGGGGCCGGTGGCCGACGATGCCTCCTACGATACCGTCGGCGCCTATCTCCAGGACACGATCGGATTCTTCAACGGCCTGTTCGATTTGACGCCCGGCCTGCGCTACACCTATGCCCGGGCCGACGCGGAAAAAGTCAAAAACCCTGAGACCGGCAAGCAGATGTCGGTCAAGGACGACTGGAACGCGCTGGTCGGCTCCCTGCGCCTCCTGCTCCCGCTGACGGCCGACCGCAGGCACGTCCTGTATTCCGGCGTGTCGCAGGGCTTCCGGGCGCCGAACCTGGCCGACCTGACGCGCTATGACGCGAACCGGACCGGCGAGATCCAAACCCCCGTGTCCGACCTCGATCCCGAGAAATACCTGGCCTACGAAGTCGGGCTCAAGTCCGAGTTCGAGCGCTTCACGACCCGCCTCGCCGCCTACTATACCGCCATCGACGATATGATCGTCAGGACGCCCACCGGCCGGATTATTGACGGCGCCGGCGAGGTGACCAAGAAGAATTCCGGCCGCGGGTTCGTCAACGGCGTCGAGCTGACCGAAACCGTCCGCCTGTCCGAGCAATGGACCGCCTGGGTTTCCGGGTCGCTCATGGACGGCCGGTTGGACTCCTATCCGAATTCGACTGCCGTGGAGGAGCGCGACTATGTCAGCCGCCTGATGCCGCCGACCATGGAGCTCGGCCTGCGCTGGTCGCTGGCAGGGGGCAAGTTCTGGGCGGAAGCCGTGGGCAACGCCGCGACCAAGGCCGACAAGCTGTCCGACGATGACGCCCGCGATACCTCGCGCATCCCGCCCGGCGGCACGCCCGGCTACGCCGTGCTCAACCTGCGGGCCGGCACGAAGGTGTTGAAGTATTTCGACGTGGCGCTCGCCCTCGAAAACGTCCTGGACGAGGATTACCGCATCCACGGCTCGGGCGTGAACGAGCCGGGCCGCAACCTGGTGTTCTCAGCCATCGGCGCGTTCTAACGCGGCGCTGTTCCCGCATTTCAAGGGAGGGCGGGCCTATTGCCCGCCGCGGGTCCCGCTCCGGTTTCTTTTCTCATTTTTCTTCGCCATTCCTGATGGATCAGGCACTAGCCACTTGTCGTATTTTCACGATCGACATCCCTCGACAAGTTCGGGATGGCAGAACCGCAACCTTCCGAGTGAAGCGAGGAATCTCGCCCGGTCGTGTTTTGGGGTAAGGCCTCAGAAACTGTGAAGGAATTATCTGAAGACGGTCGCGACAGAGCGCGACCCTCCATTTTCCGAAGAAATATCGAGTGGAGGGCCACGTTTCATCGTGGCCGTCAGATTTTTTCACAGCTTCTGAGGCCTTACGTTTTGGGTGTGTTTTGGATTGCCGATAGCCGCGAGGGGGATTATAAAAGGTTTTTCCAATGCCAGCGGGAGCTATGCCATGAGAAAAAAGGACTGTGCTGAGGCGGGCCGGGGAATGGTTCCGGCCGGGGGTAAGGCGGAAAGATCTGGTTTCCTGGTTTGCGCCGCGGTGGTTTTGTCCGCCGGCCTGGCGCTGGGGCAGGGGCCGGCCTCGAACGCCGCCGCCGCCCGGCCGGCGGCCGATTCCAACGCACCGGCGGCGAAACTGGGGACGGAGGTGGGGCGCTCGCTCTCCCTGGAGACCCAGGCCGGGATCAAGCGGGGCGTGGACTGGCTGGCGAGCCAGCAGCAGCCCAACGGCGCCTGGTCGAACACCAATCACCCGGCCCTGACCGCCCTGGCGGTCTGGGCCCTGACGCTTGACCCCCGCGGACGCAACGAGGGAGCCGTCAGCAACGGCGTGGACTTCATCCTTTCCTGCGTTCAGACCAACGGCGGAATCTGCCGCGAGATTCCGGGCCAGAAGGGCGGCGGTCTGGGCAACTATAACACCGCCCTGTGCCTGATCGCCCTGCACGCGGTCAAGCGGCCGGATCTGACCCCCGTCCTGCTCAACGCGCGCCGCTACCTCGCGGCCTCCCAGCACCTGGGCAAGGACCTCTACGACGGCGGCTTCGGCTACGACCAGAAGCATGACCGGCCTTACGCCGACATGAACAACACCATCTACGCCCTGGAAGCCATGCGCCTGACCGAGGCGGTCGAGGGGCAGCGGCCGGCTTCGGAGCAAAAGGCCGATCTCGACTGGGCGGCGGCCCAGGGGTTTGTCGGCCGCTGCCAAAACGCGACCCCCGACCTGGCCGACGAATACGGCGGCTTTTTTTACCGGCCCGGCGAGAGCCGGGCGGGGATGGCCACCAACCGCCAGGGGCTGGCGGTCTACAAGGCCCAGGCCGGTTCGACCTACTCCGGCCTGTTGGCTTTGCGCTATGCCCGCGCCGGCACGGAGGACGAGCGGGTCCAAAAAGCCATCCAATGGTCGCAGCGCCACTGGAATCTCGACCAGAACACCGGCACCGACCAGGAAGGTTTGTATTCATTTTACCATGTGCTCGCCAAGGCCCTGGTGGTCTATGGCGACGCGCTGGTGTCCCGCAGTGAAACCCTGCGGATGAGCGGGCGCCAGGCCCTGATCGAAAAATTGCTGGCGCTCCAGAAAATCGACCCGGCCGGGCGCGGTTTCTGGGTCAACGAGAACGGCCGTTACTGGGAATCCGATCCCGTCCTGACGACCAGCTATTCCCTGGTGGCGCTGGGGATTTTGCTGCCGTGACGGGGCGCTCGGCCGGTGTTGCGTTGATGGTCTCTCGCGCAAGCGCAGCGAATCAAGGATAATCCGCTCCGCCGACGGAGCGGGCAAGTGGAGCGCGTTATCCATAACGCGCTTCCTTTCTGATATGGCCGCACCGGAGAGAACTGCTTCGTGACTCTTGAGCGTCGCCGCTGGATCATCGCCGGCCTGGGCGTCGTCCTCCAGTTGTGCCTGGGGACCGTCTACGCCTGGAGCTACTTCCAGAAGCCGCTGATGGAGCTCGGCGGCTGGACCAACAGCCAGGTGGCCTGGGTCTTCAGCCTGGCGATCCTGTTCCTGAGCCTGGGCGCCGCCGGCGGCGGGTTGAAGCTTGCCGCCCTCGGCCCCCGCCGGCTGGCCGTCGCCGGCGGACTGCTCTTCAGCGCCGGCTATTTCCTGGCCGCCCTGGCCCTGCGGCTCAAGTCGCTGCCCCTGCTGTATGCCGGGTATGGCGTCATCGGCGGCACGGGGCTGGGCCTGGGCTACGTTACCCCGGTGGCCACGGTGGCGAAGTGGTTTCCCGATCGCAAGGGCCTGGCGACCGGCCTGGTGGTCATGGGCTTCGGACTGGGCGCGCTGCTGATGTCAAAGCTGTTCGCGCCCTTCTTCATGGCGCTGGCGCGCGGGGACCTGGTCGTTGTGTTCGCGGCCCTGGGCGCGCTTTTCTTCTGCCTGACCGTGCCGGTGGGGTGGGGTCTGGTCAACCCGCCGGCCGGTTTTGCGCCGGCGGGATACCGGCCCCCGGAAGCAGCCGGCGCGCCGTCCGGCGCGGCGCCGGACCGGCCGGCCGCAGGGGCCGGAGTCTTCGCGGTGCTGTGGCTGTTCTTTTTCTGCAATATCGTCGCCGGCATCATGTTCATCGGCTTCCAGTCGCCGATGCTGCAGGCCATCCTTCAGACGGCGCGCGGCGGGCTGTCCGCTGAGCGGCTGGCCGCCGCCGGGGCGACCCTGATTGCCGTGAGTTCCCTCTTCAACGGGGTGGGGCGGTTTTTCTGGGGCGGGCTTTCCGACCGGATCGGACGGGTCGGCGCGTTCCGGGCCATGCTGGGCAGCCAGGCGCTCGTGTTTGTCCTCCTGGCCCTGCTGGGGAACCGCGTGAATCCCTGGTTGTTCGGCGGACTGGTCTGCTACGCGCTCTTCTGCTACGGCGGCGGGTTTGGAACCATACCGGCGCTGGTCGCCGACCTGTTCGGCGCCAAGCGGATGGCGGCGGTGTACGGCGCGATCCTGACGGCCTGGGGCATGGCTGGGATCGTCGGACCCCAGCTCGTGGCCCGGATCGCGGACCGCTGGCCCGCCCAGGCCTCGGTGGCGTCCTTCTCGGCGGGCGCAGGATTCCTGCTGCTCGGGCTCCTGGCGACGCTGGCGCTGAAAAAGGAAAAGCCGACCCGTGCCGGCCGGTGACCCTTTCAGGACAAGCGGCGGTCTTTGTAGTGGGCGAGTTGTTTTTTGGGGGGCTTCTTGCGTCCCCGTGACTTGGTGTCAGGGGACGTGGATTGCAGGCACCTGCCGGACAAGCCGGCAGGGACCCCACCGACTGAGAAGATGTGAAACAATTATCTGAAGACGGTCGCGACGGAGCGCGACCCTCCATTTTCCGGAGAAAGATCGAGTGGAGGGCCACGTTTCATCGTGGCCTTCCGATTTTTTCACAGCTTCTGACCGGTTACTTGTCTTTCAGAATCTCCCTTGACATTCTTCCGGCTTCCTCCGCGTATTCCCGGAAGAGCGCCAGGTAAAGCTGGTAGTCGGCAAAGGACACTCCCGGGGGGGTCTGGTGGTCGCAACTCGGGAAAAAGCCGCCCCGGGCCGCCGTCGGCAGCAGGCGCTCGAATTCCGCCCGCATCGCGGTTTCGCCGCGGTTCATGGTCATTTTGTCGAAATGGCCGATGAACCGCATGCGGGGATGTTCCCGCCGCAAGCGGGCGATGTCCACCCCCGCCTGGCGCTCCAGCGGCAGAATGCCCTCCAGGCCCGCCGCCTCGAACCAGGCCGCCGGTGTGGTGATGTCGCCGTCGGAATCGATGACCGTCAGGACCCCGCGCCGGCGCAGGGCCGGGATGACCCGCCGGTAGTAGGGCAGGAGAAACTCGTCGAACAGCTCCTTGGACAGCATCGGGCCGTGGTTGTAGCTCATGTCCTCGGCGAAGGTCATGAAGTCGGGGGTGCAGATGGAGCAAACCCGGTCAATGACGCCGAGAATCCAGTCGGCCAGGTCCGCGTTCATCCGGTGCATGAGATCCGGCTGATCGTAGAAGGCGTAGAGGTGCGGCTCGATGCCCAGCAGACTGCGGGGATGCCAGAAAAACCCCAGGACCGTGAACCAGAGGACCACATCCCCGCGCCGCTGCTCCTCCGCCCAGCGTTCCCAGCGCTCGGCGTTCACCGCGTCCTGCGGGTACAGGCAGGGCCGGACGCGTTCGTAGTCGGCCGCGTTGCCCACGATTCCCCGGCCGTGGGCCGCGGGCTGGGGGCAGCCGGGCCGCTGGATGGGGAACCAGTCCTGGCGGTGGACGTCCATTCCGAGGTGCCGGTAGAGGTCAGTGACGGATGCGGGCAGGCCCTCGCCGCGCCAGCGTTCGAGGGTCTTGTCCCACCAGCCGGCCCACTCGATGACCGGCAGGCGGTCGAACGGACGGAAACCGGCGACGGCTTGAAAGCGTTCCCGGGTGTTCATGCGGCCTGTTCTCCCTGTAGGCGCCAAGTTCCCCCGCTAGGTCGTGGGAACCGGACTATGTGACAAAGGGCCGCCAATGGCAAGAGCGCGATTGCGCCCGGCCCCGGCCTGTGATAGGGTCAATCCCCATGCCATCCGGGGTTGCCATCTTGCCTTCGCTCCTGGCCGGCGATTTCGGCCGGCTGGAGGAGTCCGCCCGCCGGGCCGAGGCGGCCGGGGGCGACGCCCTGCACCTCGACATCATGGACGGGCATTTCGTGCCCAACCTGAGCATGGGCCCCGACGTCGTGCGCATGGCGCGCCGCGCGGTGCGGATGCCCCTGAGCGTCCATTTGATGGTCAGCCGGCCCGATTGCCTCGCGGACGCTTTCCTGGAGGCCGGAGCCTCCACGCTCCTGGTCCACGCCGAGGCGCAGGGGGACGTGGCCGGCGTCCTGCGCCGCATCCGGGGCCGGGGCGCGCGGCCGGGATTGGTGCTCAACCCGGAGACCCCGGCGGCGGCCCTCGAGCCCTATTGGGGCGCCTTCGACGAGGTGCTGTGCATGAGCGTGCACCCCGGCTTCGGGGGCCAGGCCTTCATCCCGGAGGTGCTGCCCAAAATCGCCGCCATCGCCGCCGGATTCCGATCCGGCCGCTCCCCGGTGGACATCAGCGTGGATGGCGGCATTGACGTCAGGACCGCCGGCCCGGTCGCCGCCGCCGGCGCGAACCTGCTGATCGCCGGCAGTTCCCTGTTCCGGGCGGCCGACATGGGCCGAGCCGTGGCCGATCTGCGGGCGGCGGCGGAGAAGGCCCAACGGGATGCGGGGCGCGGCTGAGCAAGCCTTGCGGTCTGTGTTGGACGGGCGCCAAATGTGGAAGCGGCGCCCTCGCCGCTGCCTGCCGGAGTTTCGCAAGCGGGCGGCGGACAGAATGCGAAGCGACGGGGCGTCGCTTCCACGGGAGAGTCGGACGGCCTCTGCGAGCAGAGGCCCTCCATATATCCGGAAGTTTGCCGTGCTTCGAAGCCATGATGGCAGTGCCCGGATCGAATTTCTAATTTCCAATATCCAATGGGCGGTTATTCATCACCTGCGGCGTGTTCTCCTCCCGCCTGACGAAACCGGAAGCGGACGATATGGAACCCGACCAGTCACTCATCCGCAACTTCTGCATCATTGCCCACATCGACCACGGCAAGTCCACCCTGGCCGACCGCATGCTGCAGCTGACCCATACCGTGGACGACCGCGACTTCCGCGACCAGCTCCTGGACAGCATGGATTTGGAGCGCGAGCGCGGGATCACGATCAAGAGCCACCCGGTGACCATGATCTACCCGGCCGCCGACGGGCGGGCCTACGCCTTCAATCTCCTCGATACCCCCGGCCACGTGGATTTCACCTACGAGGTCTCGCGCAGCATGGCGGCCTGCGAGGGCGCGGTCCTGCTGGTGGACGCCGGCCAGGGGGTCGAAGCCCAGACCGTGGCCAACGCCTACCTGGCCATGGAGAACAACCTGACAATCATCCCGGTGATCAACAAGATCGATTTGTCCACCGCCAACGTCCCCGAGATCACCCGCCAGATCGAGGAGGTCCTGGGTCTCGGCATGGAGGAGGGCTGCGCCCTCAGCGCCAAGACGGGCGTGGGCGTCCGGGAACTGATGGAGCTGATCGTGCGCCTGATCCCGCCGCCCCGCCCGGCGCCTGACGCCGACGGCGCCACCCGCGCCCTGGTGTTCGATTCGGTTTTCGACCCCTTCCGCGGGGTGGTGCCCTATGTCCGCATCGTGAGCGGCCAGCTGAAGGCCGGGGACAAGGTCCGCTTCCTGGGGACCGGGAACGCCACGGAGATCAAGGAGGTCGGCGTGTTCTCGCCCAAGCCGACTCCCGTCCCCATCCTCCGCGCGGGCCAGGTCGGCTACCTGATCGGCACGCTCAAGACGCCGCGCGACATCCGCGTCGGCGACACCCTCACGGGGGCCGAGCGTCCGGCCCGGGAGGCCCTGCCGGGCTTCAAGAAAATTTTGCCCATGGTGTTCAGCGGGCTCTATCCCGTCAACACGGCCGACTACGAAAAGCTCAAGGCCAGCCTGGATCGCCTGAGCCTGAACGACAGCGCCTTCACCTACCAGCCCGAGGCCTCGACCGCCCTGGGCTTCGGGTTCCGCTGCGGATTCCTGGGCCTGCTGCACATGGAGATCGTTCAGGAGCGCCTGCGCCGGGAGCACGATCTCGACCTCATCAGCACCTATCCCGCCGTGGTCTACCGCGTCTACTTGAAGGATGGCACCATGATCGAGGTGGACAACCCCGTGCGCCTCCCGGACCAGACCCGGATCGAGCGGATCGAGGAGCCGGTCATCCGGGCCTTCATCATCTGCCAGAACGAGCACATCAGCGACCTGATGAAACTCATCATGGACCGCCGCGGCGCGGTCGAAAAAACGGATTCCCTCGATACCCGGCGGGTGATGCTGACGGCCGCCATGCCGCTCAACGAAATTCTCATCGATTTTTACGACTTTCTCAAGAGCCTCAGCCACGGGTACGCCTCCATGGATTACGAGCACACCGGCTATGCCCCGAGTGACCTGGTCAAGCTGGACATCCTGCTCAACGGCGAGGGGGTGGATGCCTTTTCCTGCCTGATCCACCGCGATAAGGCCGAGGCCCGGGGGAGGCAGATGTGCAAGGCGCTCAAGGAGGTCATCCCGCCGCACCTCTTCGCGATCCCGGTCCAGGCCGCGATCCACAAGACCATCATCGCCCGCGAGACCATCCGGCCCCTGCGCAAGGATGTCACCGCCAAGTGCTACGGCGGCGACATCACCCGCAAGCGCAAACTGCTGGAGCGCCAGAAGGAGGGCAAGAAGCGCATGAAACAGTTCGGCCAGGTCCACGTGCCCCAGGAAGCCTTCATCTCCGTCATGAAGACAGGAGGATGAAGAAAATTCCAAGCTCCAAATACCAAATTCCAAGGAAAACAGGATAATGACCGACAAAGGCGGAAAAAACGAATAACAATAATTTTGTTTTTCTTTTATTTTTTTGGATTTAGAGTGTGTAACTTCCGTGGAATTTGGAGCTTGGAATTTGCCACATCAGCCCCTGGGGCTAAGTGGCCCCTTGTCCCGATCAGTGATCGGGACGACGGGGGAATTTCTTGATCACGATGGCAGCGACTCGGTACCTGCCGCCCGTAGCGCGGCAGATATTCCGGAAGTAGACGCCACGCTACGAGTGGCGCCTTGAGATCAAAAGGCAAGGTCCATGCTGAAGTATCTCCAGCGCCGCCGCCGGCTGAAACACTTGCGCATCCTGCTCCACGAAGCCCGCCACGTGCGCAATCTGCGCGAGGACATCGCCGATCCCCGGCGGATCCGGGACCTGGCCGCGGCCTCCGAAAAGGCCGAACGCGTCGCCCGGGCCCGCGACTGGCCGGCGCTGGACGCGGCCGCGGCCGGACTCGAGGACGCGATCCGCCCCCTGTGTCCGCCCCGTCCGCAGGCCTGGCTCCGCGAGAACCTCGAAATCATCCTCGTGGCCGTGGCCGTGGCCATGGCGTTCCGGACCTATTTCATCCAGCCGTTCAAGATTCCCACGGCCTCCATGTCGCCGACCCTCCACGGCATCCATTGCATCCCCCGGGCGGGACCGGGACTCAGCGACCGCTGGCCGCTCAACCTGGCCAAGTGGCTGGTGTTCGGCGAGTGGTACACCGAGGTCCGGGCCAGCGTCTCCGGCGTGGTGCGCGTGCTCCCGGCCCAGGACGACCGGCTCATGGTGGTCAGCGGGTATGGCCACCCCGTCAGCAAGGGCATGCTGGACCGCGTGGCCGACGGCGAGACCGTGGTCCGGGGGCAACTGCTGGCCTCGGGCATCCGCATTACCGGCGACCATATTTTCGTGGACAAGGTGAGCTGGAATTTCCGCCGCCCGCGGCGCGGGGAAATCATGGTCTTCAAAACCAGCGGCATCGTCCATCCCCAGATCAAGACCAACGAGCACTACGTCAAGCGCATGGTCGGCCTGCCCAACGAAACCCTGTCCTTCCAGCCGCCGGAGCTGCTGGTCAACGGGGCGCCCGCCGCGGACAGCAAGTATGTCGCCCGCGTGGCCGGCGCGCGGGCCGGCTACGACGGCTACCAGCTCGGGGGCCGGGATTTCCAGGCCGCCGCTTACCTGGAGCGCTGCGCCAACCGGGTGGCCCTGGGGCCGAATGATTATTTCGCCTGCGGCGACAACCAGCTCAACAGCCTGGACAGCCGCTACTGGGGGCCGGTGCCCCGGAAAAACCTGGTGGGTCCGGCGGTCTTCGTCTATTGGCCCGTCTCCCGCCATTGGGGCCTGGCGGAATAGCTTCGTCCTGGATTACCCTCAGTGATTCGGGAGATGGAGCCGGGGTGCCCTCGCGCCCGGGCAAAGCCGCTGCGGTGAAGCCCGGCACCCCGGCCTCAGAAAAGACCGGTCCTGCATGCGGGGCCGGTTCCAGTTCCGCCCCTGCGTGTCTGAGAAGATGTGACCTGAATTTTGCGCCGAACCGGCACAAAATTCACCCAAAGGGCCGCCACGTGAGTCACGTTCCACGTGCCAACGTGGTCACGTGATGATGGCCGCGTACAACGCGGCCAAACGGGGTTTTCCGCCATAAGCGGATCCGCAGGCAGCGGAAACCACGTTAGTTTTGCAGATAACCGGATGGGTTATCTGCAAAACTTCACGTCTTTTGCCAGCGGGCAATGCCCGCTTGGGCAAAAGTGAATATTGCACGATCTACGTGCAATATTCAGGTGTGAACAATTATCTGAAAACGGTCGCGACGGAGCGCGCCCCTCCATTTTCCGAAGAAATATCGAGTGGAGGGCCACGTTTCATCGTGGCCGTCCGATTTTTTCACAGCTTCTAAGGTTACGGAATGGACTTGATTCCGATGGGCTGCCTGGTTATCCTTTCTTTCAATGGATCAAGACCGAATGTGCCGCGGAGATTGCGCCATGCCTGGCCGGACCCCTGCTGTTTTCCTAACCCTTGCCGTGCTGTGCCTCGCCTGTCCGCCGGTCGTTTTCGCGGCCGTCACGATCATTTTGCCGGATCCGCCCGCGTCCCCGCCGCCTGCGAACCGGGCGGCCCCGGCGCCTGCCGGCCGCGCGGAACCGGAGGTGTTTTCCAGGGAGCGCCTCGAGCAGATGGCCGCCCCCATCGCCCTCTATCCCGACGCGCTCCTGGCCCAGGTCCTCATGGCGGCCACCTATCCGGCTGAGGTCCTGCAGGCCGCCTACTGGCTCAAGAGTCATCCCGGCCTGAAGCCGGAGGACTTGGACGCGGGCATGGCGTCCAAGCCGTGGGATCCAAGCGTCAAAGCCTTGGCCGCCTACGAGGCCGTGCTGTTCAAGCTGGCCGACAACCTCGACTGGACCCGCGATCTCGGCAACGCTGTCCTCGGCCAGCAGGCGGACGTGCTGGACGCGGTCCAGCGTTTGCGCGCCCAGGCCAGGGCCGCCGGCAACCTGGCGTCCGACACCAACCGGATGGTGGCGGTCCAGGAGGAGGGCATCCAGATCCATCCGGCGGACACCAACCAGGTCTGCGTTCCCGCCTGCGATCCCGCCAAGGTCTACGGGAGCGACTGGAGCTACCCGGTCTGGTATTATCCCAGCGTTACCTATGACTGCGGCGTCCCCTATGCCTACCGCAACCGCGGCTTGTACGCAAATTGCGCGTGGCGCGACCGCCGGCTGAACGTCGACAGCGCCAGGATCGTGAACCGGTATCGGACCGACCCCCAGTTCCGGGCGGCCGTGAGCGAGGCGCAGCAGCGCGCTTGGGAACACGACCCGGCCCACCGCCAGGGCGTGCCGTATGCGAGCGCCAAGGTCCGCAACCGCTACGCCACCCAGCTCGCGGCCGAGCGGCAGGGCCTGGCGCCCTTCAACGGCTATGTTCAGACCGCGCCGGCGTCGCCGGCTATGCCCGCCGATGCCACCCCGTCGCGCCCGGGCCAAACCCGGACGCCCGCCATGCCGGCGGACGCTACCCTACCTTCCTCGATCCGGGACGCGCCCCCGCCGGCGCCGTCGCCGATGCCGTCGCGGCTCCAGGGCCAGAACCTCGGCGGCCTGCCTCCCGCCGCCCAGCACGTCCAGCAGCAGCCTTCGGCCTCTCGCCAGTCGCCGGAAAAAATGACGGCGCTGACCGGGTGCTCGAGTCCGCGCATCCAGAACACGTATGCCAGCCGCGGGGCGTCCAGCCGCGCGGCCGCCGGTCATTTTTCCGGCGGGTCGGCGACCTATAACCCCGCGACCGGTCATTATGCTGCCGGGCCGCGCCCCGGCCCCGTGCATCCCGCGGGAGGAGGCCAGCGGTAGTTCCAAGCCTGGGATTTTGTTGTTTGTAGGGCGGGCACGTCCGACCTCCCGGAGAGTCGGGATTGCCCGCCGAAAAAAATCGAAGACCGGCGGGAATCCCGCATGCGGGAGTTCCCGCCCTTCCGTCAGAAGGCGGATCCGCATTGGCGGAACAATCCGGAATAAGGTCCGCTCCGTTGCGGGGCGATAAGTGCAAGGCAGCATCAATAAGGATTTCATTGCCCATGAAACTTAGAGTCCCATCCCTGGCGAGGCTGGCAGCCGTGGCTGCGTTGCTCACCGCCTTGACCGGCTGCTGCTGCCTGCGGGAACGGGCGCCCCGGCCCGGGCCGGGGCAGGCCGTGTTCGCGTCGCCCGAGGTGGCGGCCCAGGCGCTCGTCCAGGCGGTCAGGCAGGGCGACACCAACGCCCTCGTCAGCGTCTTCGGGGAAAACGGACGGGAGATCGTGCTGACCGGCGACCCGGTGGAGGATGCGGCCGTGCGCAAGACCGTGGCCGCGCAAATGGACGAACAGGTGGCCCTCACGAACGCGGGCGGCAGGATTTACCTGCTCATCGGCAAGGACGCCTGGCGCCTGGCGGTGCCGGTGGTCAGCCGCGGCGCCGACTGGTTTTTCGACACGGAGGAAGGGAAGGAGGAACTGCTGACCCGCCGGATCGGCCGGAACGAGCTCAGCGCGATCAAGGTCTGCCGGGCCGTCGTCCATGCCCAGCAGGAATTCGCTTCCGTGGACCGCGACGGGGACAGCATCCTCGAGTATGCCGGGCGGCTTGTCAGCGAGCCGGGGAAAACCAACGGGCTGTTCTGGGTCTCGGGGGATGGCCGGCCGCAGGGGCCGATCGGCCCTCTGCTGGCGGAGGCCGAGGCGTCCGGTTACACCGTCGGGACGCCCTACCACGGGTACCGGTTCAAGCTTCTCCATGCCCAGGGCCCGGCCGCGCCGGGCGGGCAACAGAACTATTTCGCCGGCGAGGACCTGACCGGCGGCTTTGCCCTCCTGGCCTACCCGGACGACTACGGGGTCAGCGGGATCATGAGCTTCGTCGCGGGGGATATGGGGATCATCTACGAGAAGAACCTGGGCAGACGCACGGCCGAAAAGGCCCGGGCCATGACCGAGTTCAACCCGGATGCCACCTGGGCGCCGGTGATGGAGGAGTGAGGGGCGCGCCCTTGGCTTTGTCGGGGCGGCGGACGCAGGTGATTGGGAAGCGGACTGATTCGGGCGTGATCCCGATCCGGCGGCGCGGGAGGTTGAATATGAGTGCGAAAAAACCGTTGGCCCTGGGAATGTTGGCCGTGCTGGCGTGCCTTTGGGGGGCCATGGCGGCCCGCGCCGACGGCGACTGGCAGTTCGCCGCCGGGGATATCAACCGGGACGGCGATGACGATCTCGTCGCCATCGGCGGCGGCGAGTGGTATGCCTGGATGTCGGGACCCCAATACGTCATGCAGGGGCCCCAGGACCTCGATCTGTCCGGCGGGCAGTTCGTGGCCGGCGATGTGGACGGCGATCGCCAGGCCGACCTGGGGATGCTGTCCGGCGCCGACTGGTATGTCTGGCGTTCGGGTAATGCCTACCAGCGGGAAGGGGCTTATCCTTGCGGCGTCTCGAACGGCGTGCCCTACTTTTATGACGGCGACAACGACCGGCGCGACGACCCTTGCGTCGTCGTCGGCTACACCTGGCATCTCTGGGCGTCCAGCCTGAACTATGCCAAGCAGCTGCCGTTCGGGTTCGATCCCGGCGCTTCCACGGGACTGATCCCGCTGGCCTGGAAAGGGCCCGACGGGGATTATTTCGGCTACGTGCGGCCGTATGCATGGCCCGACGGCATGCTCAAATACCGCCGCTACCCGCACCATCCCATCGTGGGCCCCCTGCGGTTGCCCTACGGGGTTCCCCTGGTCGGCCGCTTCGACGCCCACGACTCGCCGGACCTGGCCGTGGTGCAGACCCGGACCAACGGGTTCTGGATTTACACCTACCTGTCCGGCGACAACTGGAACGTGGGCGGACCCTATCCGCTGAGCTCGGCGCGCGTGCCCGGGGTGGGGGGGATCGCCTGGATGGATACCAACGGCTGTTATGCCGCGGTGTCGGTCCATGACATCGGCGAGTCCACCAACGCCCTGGTGCACGTGAATAACACCCGCCTGCAGTTCACCAACCGGTTGGCATTCGTCACCGCCAAGGGCTACCGGGTGGACGTGCCCCTCGCCTGCTATTACGCCCGGATGCCCGGGGTGAAGGCCGGCGACGCCCTGACCCTCACGGTCTATCCCAACAACCCCTCGTATCCCGGCCTGGTCTACCAGTCCCCGCCGACCCGGCTGCCGGCCCGGGCGCAGGTGCTGCAGCCGGCCAACGGGGCGAAGCTGTATGCCGGCCAGCCGGCCACGGTTTCCTGGACGGCGGCGTCCGACCGCCGGGGCTGCCTGGTGAGCTACCTGGGAGACGATCTCAGCGCCGCCCAGGACGACAGCAATGCCTGGCTGATCGAGTATGTGGCCGCCCCGCGAACCTCCACCACCGTCCCCGGCAGCCTCCTGGTCAAGGGCGAGGCCGAGTTCGGCGTGGCCGCCCTGAACGGAGACGTGCAGGCCCTGCTGGCGAGCGCGGACACCAACGACAGCTTTTTTGTCACCGCCCATTACGACGAGACCCGGGCGACGGTGGAAACGCCGCCGCCGCCCCCCTCCTACATCGCCCGCCAATACGAGGTGCGGCAGGACGGGTTGACCTTCAAGGTGCGCGAGACGGATCCGCAGAAGATGGCGCTTCCGGGCCGGGTGTTGATCGAATTCCGGATGCGCAAGCACAAGATCAGCATCGGCTTCGTGATGACTTACGACATGAATGGGCAGCAGTATTTCGAGTGGAGCAAGATGCGCCTGTGCAAGCGCAAGGGCAAAAAATACGAGGTGGTGATTCCCGTGCAGCCGTATTCCACCCTGGTCATCGGCACCCACGACGCCAAGCTCGGCGGCATCACCTATACCCCCGCGCCCTGAGCCGCCCGCCGGCCCCGCCCGGCCCCGGAAGGGGTGGGCGATGGGTTTGCTTTCCAGCCGTACCGGCTGAGGACCGTCCCCTGGGCTAAAAACCTTGGTGTCAGGCGGGCTTGTCTTCCATTTTCAGCGCGCCGGTGGGACAGGTTTCCGCGCACTTCCCGCACTGAATGCACTTTTCAGCGTTCACAACCGGCGCCGCCACCCCCTCTTGCCCAAGGGCATCCACGGGGCACGCTTCCACCGCGGGGCATTTGTGGTTCTGGGGACAAAGAGCCTGGTCGATGATGAGCGTCATGTGTTTTGTTCCTTTCGCCCTCTTAGCCATATCCTTCTTCATCCCCTCAGCCATGCGACTTGCTCGTCCGTCAGCCGGATGTCGGCGGCGCCCAGGTCTTCCAAGAGATGCTCCCGGCGGAGCGTGCCGATGATCGGGAAGACGGGGAACGGCTGGCGCAGCAGCCAGGCCAGCGCCACCTGGCCGGGGGTGGCGCCCATTTTCGCCGCCAGCTCCTGTGCCCGCTGCAGCCGCCCGCGCGATGTGGGATTATCGAACGCCGCCTTGGCCCGCTCGCCGCCGCTGGCAAAGTAGCCGCCGGCCGTGGAGGTGTACGGGATCACCGGCAGTTCGCTCTTCGCATGCCAGGCCTGGTCCGGCTCCTCGAGAAACGCGGCGGCCGTGCCGTCGTCCTTTGCCGGGTCCGGGTTTCTCGTGTTCTTGCGTGCCAGGCTGAACTCGGGCTGGCTGGCCGCGAAGCCCTGCAATCCGTGCGCCACGGCATAGGCGTTGGCCTCGGCCAGCCGCGCGGCGCGCCAGTTGCTGGCGCCCAGCCAGCGGATCCGGCCGCGCCGGACTTCGCAGTTGAGCGTCTCGACGATCTCGCCCGCCGGGCGGCGGGTCTCGTCGCGGTGCAGCCAGAAAAGGTCGAGGGTGTCCACGCCCAGCCGGCCAAGACTATCATCAATGTCCGCCCCGATCCGCTCCGGGGTCAGCCAATGGTCGACCTTCCGATAGGCGTCCATCCCGGGATGCCCGCCCTTGGTGGCGATGACAAGATCGCCCCGTCCGTTCCGGCGCATATAATCGCCCAGGGCCCGCTCGCTGCAGCCGGCGCTGTCCGGCAGCCAGAACGCGTAGCAGTGCGCCGTGTCGAAGAAATTTCCACCGGCGTCCCGGAAGGCGTTGATGAGCGCGTCCAGCTCCGCCCCCTTGACATCCGCGCCGAACGTGGCCGTGCCATAGCAGATCGGCGCCACCACCAGGTCCGTCCCGGGAATCCGCTTTCTCTTCATCGAACTCATGCCGGAAGCCTAGCATAGGCGCCCGGAAAGATAAAGAGGACCAGGGAGTGCCGCATTCAAGACATTGTCTCGATTCCACTGCGTTTCGCCGGACCGGTTAAGCGCGTGTGTTGAGATGGTCGAACAGCGCCACCAAGAACGGCCACGACAGAGCGTGGCCCTCCATAACAGGTGTAATTTTTTAAAATGGAGGGACGCGCTCCGTCGCGTCCGTCTGAGTTTTGGACGCGGTTCTGCCGCCGATTTTATTCCCTCATCGCCCGGATGATCTCCAGGGTCGCGTTCCCGAATCGCTGAACCTTGGCCGGGCCGATGCCCCGGATCCGCAGCAGGTCTTCCTTGGTTCGCGGCTGGGCCAGGGCCAGGGCCTTGAGGGTCTTGTCGGGATAGACGACATACGCGGGCAGTCCCCCCATGGCCGCCGCTTTCCGCCGACGCCAGTCCTTGAGGCGCTCAAAGATGGCCGCCGCCGGACCGGTCGCCGGGAAATCGTCCGGCGGCGCCTGGGCCGCCGCCTTGCCGGTGGACTTGCCCCGGCGCGCCGGCTTTTTCGGCGCCGCGCGCCGGGCGGGCATGACCAGCGACACCCTTTGCCGGCCCCGGGCCACCTCGTCGCCCAGCGGCGTCAAGGCCAGGGTCGGGTAGTCGTCGCCGCTGACCGCGATGCAGCCGGCGGCGATCAGGGCGTCGATCAGGCTCCACACGAAATCCGCGCCCTCCTCCGCCAGCAGGCCGTAGGTGGATTGCCGGTCCAGCCCGGCTTCCAGCACTTCCCGGGCGCGGGAGCCGACCAGCGTCTGGGTGACGCGGCCGCGCCCGAAGCGGCCCCGCAGGCGCGCGACGCAGCAGAGCGCTTTCTGAATGACGACCGTTTCCTCCGCCGTTGGCAGGCGGGCGCCTTCGCGGGCGGCGCGGCCCGAGCGGCAATGGTCGCAGCGGCCGCAGGCGCGATGGCCCTCGGCCTCCGCGTCGCCGAAATATTTCAGGATGTAATACTGCCGGCACTCGGAACAGCCGGCGTAGCGGATCATGCGCCGCAGCTTCAGCTCGTCCCGCTCGCGCTTGGCGTCCAGGCGTTCGTAATCGATGTTCAGGGCGTCCAGCGGCTTGGCCGGCAGGATCAGCTCGGTGGTATAGGTCCGTCCGCCCGGCGCGTAGTCGCGGCGGATGAACCCGGCGCGTTCCAGGAGGTGCAGGGCCGTGGCCACCGCCATGTCGTTGGGCGCGCCGGGCACGCACTCGGCGATGGACGCGATGGATTGTTGAATGGGCCCCTTTTCGCAGAGGCGAACCAGGGTGGCGCGCGTGTCGGCGATGATGGAACGGGTCGGATTGGCGCCCTCGATGAAGAACTCCTGCGTGCGGATATCCGCGTGGTTGAACAGCAGTTCGCACTGCGCGGGCTCCCCGTCCCGGCCGGCCCGCCCGGCTTCCTGGTAATAGGCCTCCACGCTGCCGGGGATGTCGGCGTGCAGGATGAAGCGCAGGTCGGCGCGGTCGATGCCCATGCCGAAGGCGTTGGTGGCCACCGCCACCGGGACCGCGCCGCTCATGAACCGCGTTTGCGCCCGGGTGCGCTGTTCGTCGGTCAGGCCGCCGTGGTAGGCGACGCAGTCCACGCCCAGGGCGCGCAATTCCCGGGCGCGGCGCTCGACGTTCTTGCGCGTGGCGCAATACACGATGCCGGTCCGCCCGGCTTGAATCGCGCCCAGCGCGCGCTCCAGCTTGCCGCGGCTGTTCCGGACCGGGGTGACCGCGAAAGCCAGGTTGTGGCGGGCAAACCCGGTCACGAAGGTCAGGGGCGGCCGGCGCCCGGCCTGGCCCAGCGCCAGCTGCGCGAGGATGTCGGCGCGGACTTCCGGTGTCGCCGTGGCGGTCAGCGCGATCACAGGCGGCTGCCCGATTTCCCGCAGCGCGTGTTTCAAGCGGAGATAGTCGGGGCGGAAATCGTGGCCCCACTGGGAAATGCAGTGGGCCTCGTCAACCGCGAACAGGGCGATGGAAAGCGGCGCCAGCGCGGCGACGAACCGCGCGCTCTTGAAGCGTTCCGGCGCGATATACACCAGCCGGTATTCACCGCGGACCATGCGCGCGACGCGGTCCTCCAGCTCGGCATCGCTCAGGGACGAATTGATGAAGGCCGCGGGAATGCCCCGGGCGGCCAGGGCGTCCACCTGGTCCTTCATCAGGGCGATCAGGGGCGAGACCACCACGGTGAGCCCCTCCAGCAGTTGCGCCGGAAGCTGGTAGCAAAGCGATTTCCCGCCGCCGGTCGGCATAACCACCAGGACGTCGTCTCCGGCCAGCACTGACCGGATCACGCGTTCCTGGCCGTCGAGGAATTCCCGGAATCCGAAATGACGTTCCAGGACGGTTTGCGGTGTGAGGTCGGAGGGCATGCTGTTTTGGCGCACGGGCCCGGGCTCCCCCTGCTCGCACCCCGACGCCCGGGTAAAAGTTGAATTGGCTTCGCGGAATGGCCTGGGGGACGGGGTCTAGGCCTCGTGGGCCCCGCTGCCGGCCCTCCGCTCCACGATATCGGTCCGGTTCAGTCCCTCGCGCCAGTCCCAGAGCCAGACGGGGTCAAGGTGCGCGTTGGCCAGCAGGTGCAGGGTATATGGCTTCATGGGCTCCTCAGGATGGGGGGGGTGGGATGGCGATCCTCGCCGTCGCTGGTTGTGACTGTTGTGCCAAGGACTTTGCCAGCCTGCCCGCCGTAGTCAAGAGGTCCGGTCGGCGGGGGGGTGGGCCCGGTAGGACTTGAACCTACGACCAAAGGATTATGAGTCCTCCGCTCTGACCAGCTGAGCTACGGGCCCGGAAATTCAGCGCAAGATGGTTTTGCTCTTCATCCTATGCGGTTCAGCGCACAATGGCAAGCCGGGTTTGGTTTTAGCAATGCGCCTCCTGGCCTGCGCCCCCTGCCGCCCGGGGCGGCAGGGACGACCCGCAGCCAACCCCCTCACACTCGGGCTCCCTGCGACCCCTGCCTGGTGCGGCAGGGGCGACAGATGGGCTGGAAAAGCGTGCCGCGTGCGCGCCGCCGAGCTCGACAAACACGTGATCGTCGAAAAACCCTTTGCCGGCGCCTACGTGCCGGGGACGCCCGAATGGCGCGGAGCATATATCGGATGCCGCAAACGCGCTCCGGACGATTGCTCCGCGGATTACGATAAAGAACAGGACCCGGCAGGCAAGGCCTTGACGCTATCTTTATCGGGGTATAATGTCCTGACGTATATCCACGCTTTTGTGCATGCAGGCGGGAATCTTCTCTGATGAATCAGCAGGACCGCAAAAGCAGTTTTGTTGATCTCTATGCGAAGTTGCATGGCGACGCGGCTCAGCGCGGCAGGCAATTTGAATATATCTGCAAGTGGTTTCTTCAAAACGATCCGGAATATCGCCTCCAGCTGAAGCGCGTTTGGCTGTGGAATGATTGGCCGCACCGATGGGGCCGTGATAAGGGCATTGACCTGATCGCGGAAGACTTCAACGGCAAGATCTGGGCGATTCAGGCTAAGGCATACGCATCCCGGCATTCCATTACCAAGCACGACGTGGATCGTTTCCTCAGCGAGTCATCTCGAAAAGTCATCTCATACCGGCTGTTGATTGCATCGGCAGCGGACCTCGGGCACAACGCCCGGGAGGCCATCGAAGGCCAGGAGAAGCAAGTCGGCTACCTGTTGCTGTCCGACCTCAAGAAGCGCAACGTAAGATGGCCGTCGTCTCCGGACAAGCTGTTCGCAAGGCAGACAAAGCCGCGCAAGCCCTGGTCCCATCAGCAAAAGGCTATCAAGGATGTTGTGCGCGGCTTCCGCCGGCACGACCGCGGACAACTCATACGGGCGTGCGGCACCGGCAAAACGTTGATCGCGCTGCGCGTAGCCGAGGCCATGGGTGCCCGCCGCACTCTCGTCCTTGTCCCTTCGCTATCGTTGATCTCCCAGGTTCTGCGTGACTGGACCGCTGACGGGCTGCAGCCGTTCAGATTCCTGCCGGTCTGCTCCGATGACACGGTGCGGGGCGAGGATCGGCTTGTATCCCACACCAGCGAACTGGGTATTCCCGCCACAACCGATCCCTCCGAGGTCGCCGAGTTTCTCCGCGGTTCCGGGGCGCGGGTAATCTTTTCGACATATCAATCCACGCCAGTCATTGCCTACGCCTGCAAGCGATACCGGATTCGGCCCTTTGACCTGGCCATCGCCGACGAAGCGCACCGCTGTGCCGGGCTGCAGGCAGGCCCGTTTTCCACGATACTTCTCCCACGGAAGATCCCTGTCAAAAAACTCCTCTTCATGACGGCGACGCCGCGCTATCTCGCCGAGGCGGCGAAAGGCAGGGCTGATGAGATGGGGCTGGAAGCGGCCTCCATGGATGACCGGGAGGTCTTTGGCCCCGTCTTCCATGAACTGAAGTTCTCCGAAGCCATCCGGCGCAAGTTGCTCACCGACTACACGGTGGTAATCATCGGCGTGGACGACCCGATATATCGAAAATACGCAAAAGAAGGCTATTTTGTGACGGTGGATGGCAAGCGCATCACCGATGCGCGGACATTGGCCAGCCACATCGCCGTCGCCAAGGCGGCCAGGCAGTACGATTTGCGGCGCATTATCACCTTCCACGGCCGGGTGTCCCGCGCCACGGAGTTTGCCAGGGATTTCCCCGAATTCATCCGGTGGATGCCGAAATCGGCGACACCATCCGGCAACTTCTGGTCCGATCTGATCTGCGGCACGATGGCCAGCAGCAAGCGCGACGCGATACTGGACCGGCTCCGGGAAGTGCAACCGCCGGAGCGTGGACTGGTGAGCAACGCCCGGTGTCTTGGCGAGGGCGTCGATGTGCGGGCGCTGGACGGCGTCGCGTTCATCGATCCCAAGGAATCGCAGGTGGACATCATCCAGGCGATCGGCCGTGCCATCCGCAAGGCGGACAACAAGAAGCTTGGAGTCATTATCCTGCCGGTCTACATCGCAGGCGACGAGGACGAAGAAAAGGTTCTGGAGGGTTCAGCGTTCAAGCAGGTCTGGCGTGTCCTTCGCGCGCTTCGCGCGCACGACAACCGGCTGGCCGATGAACTGGATAAGATCCGCTCGAAGCTGGGTAGAGGCAAACGGGTTCGCGCATTCCTGCCCAAGAAAATAACGCTCGACCTGCCGAAACGGTTAGATGCGAAATTTGTCGATGCCATATATCTACGGACAGTTCGGTCAATTACACCAGTTCCTCGCTTAACCATCGAACAGATCCTCAATTGGGCCGATTCTCACCATGACAAGAATGGGGAATGGCCATCTCGCAAAACAGGTCCGGTCCTTGGAGCACCTCAAGAAACATGGCTTAATATTGACTGGGCGCTTCGCCAAGGCAATAGAGGTTTGTTAGTGCATTCGTCGTTAGCGCGACTACTTGCTGATAAGCGCGGCGTGCGAAACAAGAAGGATCTCCCGCGTCTCACGGTCAGACAGATCCTGCTGTGGGGAGACAAGTACCACAAGCACACCGGGAAATGGCCGAATAGCAGTTCCGGCTCTGTCTTCGATGCTCCCGGCGAGACGTGGTCGGGGATAGCTACTTCACTTGACAGGGGATCCCGTGGTCTTCCTGGCGGCTCGTCACTCTCCAAACTTCTCGCGGAGCATCGCGGCGTGCGAAACATTAAGGATCTCCCGGATCTAACCATCAAGAAAATCCTGCAGTGGGCAGACAAGTACCACCGGCGCACCGGGAAATGGCCAAGAGGTAAATCTGGCAATGTTGGCGGCGTTCCCGGCGAGACTTGGTTGGGGATTGACCATTCGCTTTACCGGGGTAGCCGTGGTCTTCCCGGTGGATCGTCCCTTTCCGCGTGTCTCGCAGAGCATCGCGGCGTGCGAAACATAAACGATCTCCCAAATCTCACCGTCAGGCAGATCCTGCTGTGGGCCGACAAGCACCGCC
>CAZVVD010000062.1:0-13017 GCA_964630555.1 uncultured Verrucomicrobiota bacterium
TGTGTCAAGCGTATTGGAAGACAGCAGCTCATCACGCCAGTCGGTCAGCCGCGCAAGCAGGGAGGGGTTTTCCGGCAGCTTCTCAATACCGCCGCGGATATAGGTCAGAAGGGTTTCACGGGTGCTGTTCTCAGACTCGCCAATGTCCTTGACGGCGGTCAGCAGGGCCTTGCGGGGGTTGTCGAAACCGAGCAGGTGCCGGTTCTTGAGAAAAAACTCCGACACCGAGATTTCGCGCTGGAGTTTGCCCAGGCTTTCGGCGGTGGCGGTCGCATGGGATGTCGTCTGGGGCATGGGGATCCGTTTTCTCGGGCCGCCTCGGCCCGGTGACAAGGCGGCGGGCATTATGCCGGCGGCGCGCCGCAAATCAAGCCCGATCCCATTGGCCGGCGCCGATGCTCCGCCCGGCCTTAGCCCAGTTGCGTCCGGAAATACAGAAAATAATACACCAGGATCGCCGCCAGCAGATACATCGGCCACTTGACCTCGCGCCCCTTGCCGCTGAAAAACTTGACGAGGGGATAGCTGACGAATCCCAACGCCAGGCCGTCGGCGATGGAGTAGGTGAGGGGGATGCCGACGATGATCAGGAATGACGGGATCGATTCGCTGAAATCCTGCCAGTCGATGTTTTGCGAATTCCGGAGCATCAGCGCCCCGACGACCACCAGGGCCGGGGCGGTGATCGGTGGGTATTGGCCGATCATGGCCACCAGGGGGCTGAAAAAGATCGCCAGAACGAACAGGGCGGCTACCGTCAACCCGGTCAGCCCGGTGCGTCCTCCCTGTTCAACCCCCGTGGCGCTTTCAATGAAGCTGGTGACCGTGCTGGTGCCCAGGGCGGCGCCGGCCACCGTGCCGGCGGCGTCGGCCAGCAGGGCTTGCGAGGCCCGCGGCAGCCGGCCGTTTTTCAACAGTCCCGCCTGCTGGGCGACCCCCATCAGCGTGCCGACGCTGTCAAACAGATCCATGAACAGGAAAACGACGATGAACGGCAGGCAGGTCAACGACAGGGCGCCGCGGAAGTCCATCTGCCAAACAGCGCTCTTCTCGATCGCCGGCAGGCCCAGGATGCCCTGGTAGCTGACCTTGCCGAGGCCGAAGGCCAGGAGGCCGGCGGCCAGGATGCCGAGCAGGATCGAAGCCCGAATCCGGCGGGCGTGCAGCACCGCCGTCACCAGCAGGCCGAACCCGAAAATGGCGACGTCGGCCGAGACCACCTGGGTGGCCAGCCCCACCAGAGTGCCGGGCTTGGCGACAATCAGGCCCCCGTTGCGCAGGCCGATGAAGGCGATGAACAGGCCGATGCCCGCGGCGATGGCGTTGCCCATGCTGGGACTGATGCCGTCGATCACCGCCTCCCGCACTCGGCAGAACGAGAGGATGAGAAACACCGCGCCGGACAGGAAGACGATCGCCAGGGCCGTCTTCCAGGCGTCGGCCATGCCGAGGGTCGTCAGGGTCATGACCACGGACACGAAAAAAAAGTTTTCGCCCATGCCCGGGGCCAGGGCGATGGGATACCGCGCCAGCAGGGCCATGAGCGTTGTGGCCGCCGCGGCGGCTAGGCAGGTGGCCAGCAGGACAGCGTTGAAATCCAACCCGGTCGGCTTGCCGGCGAAGTCGGTGGACAAAACGGCCGGTTGGACGAAAATAATGTAGGCCATCGTCAGGAAGGTGGTGACACCGGCCAGAATTTCCGTTGAAACGCTCGTCCCATTTTCGGCCAGTCGGAAGAAACGGTTGCAGTCCATGACGCCCCTTCGCCCCCGCTGCCGGCCGGCGCCTGCCGCCGTCCCTTCCGCCGCGCAGGGATGGCGGGGTATTCTCGATGACCCGCCCCCGGTGTCAACGCCTATTTATGGGTCGTGGCGCCCGGTCGCGGCCGTCCCGTCCGCTCCGGTTGAACGCGGCTGTCAGCGTAACTACTTGCTACATAAGGATTAACATAGGTCATTTTTTTTGTTGCATTCCGGGCGGCCTGTGTTAGATTTCCGGGCGCAGGGCAGATCAGGAGTTCGTGAGATGGTGGATTGTCGGTCGAGCGATGAGTTCGGTGACGATCTGAAACCCGAATGAGTCGGGAACAGTCACTGCAGTATCCTGGTCAGCCCCGCAAAAGGAACACCACAGATGGGTACTAAACTGTATGTCGGGAACCTGTCGTTCGAGGCCACCGAGGGGGACGTCCTGGACCTGTTCTCCAAGGCGGGGAATGTTGTGAGCTGCAATCTGATCATGGATAAGTTCACCAACAAGTCCCGCGGATTCGCCTTCGTGGAAATGGGCAGCCAGGATGAGGCCAATAAGGCCATTGCCGAGTACAACGGCAAGGACTTCAAAGGGCGCGCCCTGACCGTCAACGAGGCCCGGCCCCGCGAGGATCGCCCGCGCGGCGACTTCGGCGGTGGCGGTGGCCGCGGCAAGCGTGACTTCGGTCACGATCGTCGCTAAGTTTCCGGCTCAGATGCAATCAAAAAAAGGCGCCCCGAAAGCGGGGCGCCTTTTTTTTCGCCCGGTGCGCCCCGGCCGGGGCGGGCGGCGTCAGGCGCCGGGGTGCGGCGGTTGCTGGGGCGGCGCCGGGGCGGCTTCCAGAGAGGCGAGCAGTTGCAGGACCCGGTCGCCCTCTTCCACCGAGGTGTCCAGTTCGAAGGTCAGGCGCGGCGTGTATTTCAGGACGAGGGTGGCGTTGATGTGGGTCTGGATCTCAGCGCGGTGCCGGCGCAGCTGCGCGAGCATGGCGGCGCGCTCGTCCTGGTGTTCGCGGATGGAAACGAACACTCTGGCTTCCCGAAGGTCCTTGCTGGTCGCCACCCGGGTGATGGTCACGGCGGCCAGATCGAAGCGCTGCTCGTGCATGATCCGGAAAAGGATCCCGCCGATTTCGCGCTTGAGCAGCTCGTTAACCCTCGTGAGACGATCGACGCCCATGGCATTCCTGTGGTTCGCGCCGATCTGCGCGGCTGCGCTTACAGCTTCTGGGCGATCTTTTCGATTTCGATGAAATCGATCGAATCCCCGACCTCGAAGGCGGCGAAGTTGTCCAGGCGCAGCCCGCACTCCTGGCCCTCGCGCACTTCGTTGACGTCGTCTTGAAAGCGCCGCAGCGAGACCAGGTTGCCTTGGTACAGGGCGTCGTTCTTGCGGATCACGCGCGCCCGGCAGCGCGCGTTGATGCGGCCGCTGACCACGAGGCAGCCCGCCACCTGGCCCTTCTTGGAGATCGGGAAAATCTGGCGGACCTCGGCCCGGCCCACCAGCTTCTCGCGGATTTCGGGCGCCAGCATGCCGGTCATCGCCTCCCGCAACTGGTCCACGATATCGTAAATAATGTTGTAAAGGCGGATTTCTACGCCCTCGCGCTTGGCGGCCTGGACCACGCCGTCTTCCTTGCTGACGTTGAAGCCGATGATCAGGGCGGCCGAGGCCTTGGCCAGGAGGACGTCGTTTTCGTTGATGTTCCCCACGCCGGCCAGGAGCATGGCGATGGCGACCTTGTCGCTCTTGATGTCGTCGAGCGCTTTCTGAATCGCCTCCAGCGAACCGCGCGTGTCACATTTCAGGATCAGGCGCAACTCGAGGCGCTGGCTTTTGCCCATCTGGTTCAGCAGGTCCTGGAGGGAGGGCTTGGCCGCCGGGGCAAGCTCCTGGGCGCGCAAGGCCTGGCAACGTTGCTCCACCAGTTCCCGCGCCGCGCGCTCGCTCGCGTAGACCTTGAACCGGTCCCCGGCCTGCGGAACCCCTGAAAGCCCGATGCATTTCACCGGGGTGGAGGGGGGTGCCGAGCGGATCTTGATTCCCTGGTCATTGATCAGCGCCTTGACCCGTCCACAATAGGAGCCGCAGACCAGGATGTCGCCCACCCGCAGCGTACCGCGGGTGACGAGCAGATGGGCCGCCGGCCCCATGCCCGGCTCCATGCGGGCTTCAATCACGAACCCGCTGGCCCGGCCCTTGGGGGTGGCTTTCAACTCGAGCATCTCCGCCTGCAGCAGGATCATCTCGATGAGGTGATCCATGCCCGCGCCGGTCACGGCGCTGACCGGACAGCAGATGACGGTGCCGCCCCAGTCCTCGGGCGCCAGGCTGATGGCCTGGAGTTGCTGCTTGACCCGGTCGGGATTGGCCGCCGGCAGGTCCATTTTGTTGATGGCCACGATAATGGCCGTTTCCGCCGCCTGGGCATGTCGGATCGCTTCCTCGGTCTGCGGCATAATGCCGTCATCGGCGGCGATGACGATGACGGCGATGTCCGTGAGATGGGCTCCGCGGGCGCGCATGGCGGTGAAGGCGGCGTGCCCCGGGGTGTCGAGAAAGGTGATCGTGCGGCCGTGGTGTTCAAGGGTATAGGCGCCGATGTGCTGGGTAATGCCTCCCGCCTCGTGCTTGGCGACCGCCGCGTTGCGGATGCGGTCCAGCAGCGAGGTCTTGCCGTGGTCGATGTGGCCGAGAAAGGTCACCACCGGCGGCCGGCTTTCAAGATCCTCAGGGCGGACGGGCTCGTCCTCGTCGTCCTCCGCCTTTTTGACCGGCGGTTTCTGCCCGATGGCTTTTTTCTCGTGCTCCAGCACGATCCCGCGCTTGTCCGCCAGTTTCTGGGCCACCTTCAGGTCGAGCCGCTCGTTGATCGAGGCGAAAACATTCATCGCCATGAGTTCGGCGATCAACTGGTTGGGCCGTAGTCCCAGTTGCTCGGCCAGATCCCTGACGATAATCGCCCCCCGCATGACAATGACCTTAGGCGCAACCGCGGCCGGCGCCGGTTCCGACGGCCGGGGCGCGGAGGCGGCCGGCTTGGGGGCGGGCGCCGGCGGGGCTTCCGCGGGCTTGGGGGCGGGCGCCGGAGGGGAGGCGTCCTTGGATCCCTCGATTTTTGGCGCGGCTGGCGCCGGCGCGGGCTGGCCGCCGGTGTGGGCGCGCATGAGCCCGACCGCCCTCTCGTCCACCGAACTCGAGGCGCTCTTCACGGCGATGCCGGCGGCCTGCAGGCGCCCCATCAGGTCCTTGCAGGATATGCCCAGTTCTTTGGCGAGGTCGTAGATTCTCATGGTCATGGGGGCGGCAACGCCGCTTGGGCGGCGGCCTCCTTGATGGATTGCGCCGTGGCGATATCGAAGCCGGTTGTCTCCTGGAGCTCGGTGACGCTCGAATCCAGGATGCCTTCCACGGTTAGGAAACCCGCTTTGACGAGTTTTTCCGCTTGCTCGCGGTTGATCCCCTCCAGGCGGGCCAGGGCTTCGATGGCCATGGCAACCTTCTCGTCGAAGCTCATGTCATCCTTGTTCTTTTCAATTTCGATCTTCCAGCCCAGCAGCTTGGACGTCAGGCGCGCGTTCTGGCCGCGCTTGCCGATGGCCAGAGAGAGCTGGTCGGTGTCCACGATGACCACGATCTTGCGCTGGGCCTCGTCGATAAGGAGTTTGTTCAGCTTGGCGGGATTGAGCGCATTGGTGACGTAGGCCTTGATGTCCGGGCTCCAACGGACGATGTCGATTTTTTCACCCAGCAGTTCCCGGACCACGTTCTTGACGCGCATGCCGCGCATACCGACACAGGCGCCCACCGGATCGACCTTTTCATCCTTGCTGGCCACCGCGATCTTGGTCCGGAAGCCGGCCTCGCGGGCAATGTCCTTGATTTCTACCGTGCCGTCCGTGATTTCGGAGATTTCCAGCTCGAAGAGGCGCCGGACGAAATTGGGGTGGCTGCGCGAGAGGACGATGTGGTGGCCGCTGATGTGGTCCTGGACGCTGAGGATGTAGGCCCGGATCCGGTCGCCCACCTGATACTCCTCGGACATGACCCGCTCCCGGGCGGGCATGATGGCTTCGACCCGGCCGAGATCCACGATCAAATCGCCGCGTTCGATCCGCAGGATGGTGCCGCTGACGATGTCGCCCAAGCGGTCCTTGTACTCCTTGACCACGATCTCTTTCTCCGCCTGCCGGATTTTCTGGACGATGGCCTGCTTGGCGGTCTGGGCCGCGATGCGCCCGAAGTCGCGGGTCGGCACCTCGATTTCAACCTCGTCGCCGACGCGGGCGTCCGGATGCGTGCGCCGGGCTTCCGTGAGAGCGATCTGGGTGGGGCGCGAGGTCACCCGCTCCACGACCTCCACCTTGGCGAAGGCGCGGATGGCCATGGTCTTGGGATCGATGACGATGCGGAAATCCTTGGCGGGCCCCACGCTTTTCTTGGACGCCGACATGAGGGCGGCCTCTACCATCTGGATCAGCGCGGCGCGGTCGATGCCCCGCTCCCGTTCCATGTTCTCGATGACGGCCAGTAATTCGTGTGCGCTCATGTCATCACCCACTGCCCAAGCCGATCCAGGATTTGCCGGGATCAGGCTCAAATGCAGCATCCTAAAAAACCCTTTGCGCTAAGTCAAGGACTGTTTCCTCGTTTTTTTCGGACGGATTGCGGGACGGCACGACGGGGCCTGCTGGGCGCCGGTGTCGGCGGAGGGGGATGGGCGCGGATGGAAATGGTCGGGCCGCGCCCAGGCCCTCGCGCAAGGGGGGGCGGCGGCGCGCCTTGGCTTGACCCGGCCGCGGGTTGTGGTATGAAAGCCTCGCCTGGGAGTCCAACCCGGTCGCTGCACAGAGGATGCGCCTGACCTGGGACTGGTGAGGCGGCGTGAAAAGCGGATGAACACGGAGGTCGACATGCCTGCCAATCCCTTGCCCAGGATCGAAGCCCACCGCGGCGACAGCGCCAACGCCCCGGAAAACACCCTGGCGGCGTTTCGGCGGGCCATTGCCCTGGGCGTTCCCTCCATCGAACTGGATGTCCACCCCGCCAAGGACGGGACCCTGGTGGTGATCCATGACCCCACCGTGGACCGGACCACGGACGGGACCGGCGCTGTCAGCGGCCTGTCGGCGGAACAGCTCCGGCGTCTTGATGCCGGCATTCGCTTCGGCCCTGCCTTCGCCGGCGAGCGGATGCCCCGGCTGGCGGAGGTGTTCGACCTGGCGGCGCCGACCGAAACCCGGCTCAACATTGAAATCAAGGCTTCCCCGCCGGGCTTGAATGCGTCGGCGGCGGTGGTGGAACTGCTGCGCCGGTTCGGTAAACAGCGTGACTACGTGGTTTCTTCCGGCGACCTTCCGGCCCTGCTGCAGGTGCGGGCCCTGGCCCCCGAAATCACCCTGGCGCCGATCGGCAACGGGCCTGACATCCTGCCACAGGCCCGCGCGCATCAGTTCCCATGGATCCACGGCTATTATCCCACCGTCGATGCCGACCTGGTTGCCCGGGCCCATGCCGGGGGGATCCGCGTCAACGTCTGGACGGTGGATGATCCGGCCAGTTTCGCTTCCTGGCGGGCGATGGGGGTGGACAAGATTTGCACGAATTGCCCGGCCCTGATGCTGGCGGAGGCCCGCCAGGCCATGACGGGCGATGACAATGAGGCTGCGCGCGCTGATTCCGAAATTCAGGAAATCCCATGCCCGTGACCGCCGCCGGCCTGAACAACAGCCCGGTGCCCCATGCGTTTCGATTCGTTTTTGGCAAGGCGCCGTCCGGGCGATGGCTTGCGGAAGCCAATGGCCCCCGGAACATGAGTCCATTCGGTGTTTTCGCGATGCGCGGCCGCATGCAACCCCTGGCGGCCATGGACAGGTTCGCACGCTCGGCGAGCCGGGGCGCCTGGGCCGCTACTGCGGCGCGGTGGCGCCGGCGGTGGACAAGCGCCGGGGCCGGGATTGCGCGTGAGGCGATTCGCGGCCTCGCGCCGGCAGCCCGTTGCGGGGACCGGGATGGATAGGGAAGGACAGGGGCATGACCGGGCGCGAAAAAATACTGGCCGCCTTCGATCGGGCGGGAACGCCTGATTTCGGGGTGGTCTCCTGCTACGAAGGCATTTTCATCCGGGACCATTATGCCGCCATCACGCGGGCGCCCTGGTGGGACGAGATGGCGGCGCCCACGCTGGCCAGGGAGGTTGCGGCCGCCAGTGGCCTGGAATGGCTGGAGGTGGAACCTTGCGCCTCGCGGGAGGAGCGCGCCCGGCTCCGGTTCGAGCAGCGGGGCCGACTCGGTCCATTTCGAGGAACGCATAAAGGCTTTTCGATTGAGCTCGCCGCTGTGATCCGTGAGGTCCGGGGCCGCTGCATGGTCTTCGGCAACTTGGACGCCATTGGCGTTTTGTAGAACGGTTCCGCCGGCGCACTGCGCTCGGAAGTGCGGCGGCAGTTGCGAGCCGGCCAGGCCAACGGCGGCAGGTTCGTGCTGAGCACTGGCAGTCCCATCACGCCCGCCACTCCCGTGGAGCGCGTGCGGCTTTACACGGAGATCGCGCGGGCCTTGAACCCGTGACTTAGCGACAATTACTTTTGGCTTAAGCCGGCATGGCTATGCGCGGCGGAATGCGCCCGGGCGCGAATGAGGAGGCAACCTGCCGATGAAAACAAACTCCGTTTATCTGAGCCTTTCCCCCTCGGTCTGCCACCGCCGCCTGATGGCGCAGAATGTGCCGGCGCTCGGGTATGACGGGGGTCCAGTGCGGCCTTGGCAGGCCAGGCTGCGCCGGAAACTCCGCCAGTTGGTCGGCGATCTGCCCGCGGAACGCTGCCCGCTGCGTCCGCGGCGGCTCTGGCTGCGCCGGCATCCCCTGGGGACCATTGAGAAGGTCGCGTTTTCGGCGGAGCCCGGCGCCGACGTCACGGCCTACGTTTGCCTGCCGAGATCGGCCCGGCCGCCTTACACCTTCATGATTTGCCTGCAGGGCCATACCACCGGGATGCATGTCTCCATCGCGGTTCAACGGGAAGATGAAACCAAACCGCTTCCGGTGGACGGGGATCGGGATTTCGCCCTGGGCTGCCTGCGGCGCGGCCTCGCCGCCCTATGCATCGAACAGCGTTCCTTCGGCGAGCGCCGCGAGCAGATGCAGGAACAGGTGTCGCCTCATGGCTGCCACGACGCCACGATGCAGGCCTTGCTGCTGGGCCGAACCTTGATCGGCGAGCGGGTGTATGACGTCGACCGAGGCATCGATTACCTGGCCGCGCGGGGCGATGCCGACCTGAACAGGATAGGCATCATGGGCAACTCGGGCGGCGGCACGATCAGCGTCTTCGCGGCCGCGCTCCTGCCGCGCCTAGCCGTCGCCATGCCCTCGTGCTTTTTCTGCACCTTTAGGGACTCGCTCATGGCGATCTACCATTGCGCCGACAACTACATTCCCGGGTTGCTTAAATACGCGGAAATGGCCGACGTCATGGGCCTGTTCGCGCCCAAGCCGGTCGTGATCGTCGCGGGCCGGGAGGACACCATTTTCCCCATCGGCGCCACTCGGCGCGCCTTTGAGCGCCTGCGCCGGATTTACAGGGCGTGCGGGGCGGAACGCTGTTGCCGCCTGGTCGTGGGCCGGGGTGGACACCGCTTTTATGCCGCCGACGCCTGGCCGGTGATGCTGCGCCAAATCTTGCGCCTGGATTCCTGAACATCCCGGGGGCGCCCGGCCCCCTGTCCGGGTGGCGACCGGGATCATTTCGTGGGTTTGCTCGTTATCCGTGGCGCCGGTTGACGCGCGGGGTGATAGTGCACATAAACCCGGCGCAGGTAGGGGATGTTCCGGCCCAGCGCCTGCTCGGCCCGCGTGGCGATGCGGTCACCGTCCGCAACGCTCAGCATCCCCTCCACGCCGATGACGACGTTGACCATGAGGTAGGGACCGAAGTGGTGCGCCCGCACTTCTTCCACCTTCTGAATTCCCGGGATCGCGGTCAGCACGTCCACAATGCGCCGGTTCAGTGTTGCGCCCGGCACGGTGTCCATCAAATCGGCGGAGGAATCACGCAGGATTTTGATGCCGGTGAACAAAACGACCAGCGCCACCACCGCGCCGGCCAGCGGATCGGCCCAGGGAAAGCCGACGCGGCCCAGCAGAATGCCGATGGCGGCGGCGGCCGAGGCGGCCATGTCGTTGCGATGGTCGTAAGACAGCGCCAGAACGGTAATGTTTCCCGTTCGCTGGGCCAATCCGCGTGTCGCCGCCGCCAGGAAGAATTTCATCACGACCGTGCCGAGGGCGACGGTCAGCGCGGTAAACGCGGCGCCTTCCGACACCCTCCGGCCGACGAGCAGGTCAAAGGTGTTGTTGGCGGCATCCCAGAATATCGCGATGGCCGTGGTGATCACAAACGCTCCCACGACCAGGGCGGCGATGCTTTCAAACTGACGGTGACCATACGGATGCTCGCTGTCGGCCGGCTTGCGCGATAACGCCATGAAAATGCGCACGACGATGTAATAGGCCACATCCGAGGTGGAGTTCACCCCGTCGGCCAACAGGGCCGGGCTGTGGCCCACAATGCCGACGGTGGTTTTCACGACGGCCAATAGGGTGTTGGCCGCCAAGCCTAAATGGATCGCCCTGGCGCTCAACCGGTCGCGCGGCGTATCCGGGGTGTCTGGTTTCATGGCCATTTCCGAGTCGGCCCTACGTGTGCGTGTATCCGTTCCCGAAGTGGGAAAACTGAAGCGTGCGGGCGATCATAGCGCGGCTTTAGGTTTCCGTCGATGGCATCCTTCGTTTTCCGGCCTGCCGAACCCAAGTCGGCAACAGGTAATCCGGCAAGGAGCGCCGATTATTCCGCCGTGATTATCAGAGTCACGTCCTTGGGCAAGGCCACGCCCGCGGCGACCTGCATGGCCTTGAACACGCCGCTGGGGATAGTACAGGCTGCACAACAACCTTTCAAGGTTTCGCGTCCCGTGGTCAGGATCACACCGTCCGATCCCTTCCCGATTTCGGCATAGCCGTCCACCGCCCCCTTGGCCGCGAGCGCCTCGCCGAACTTCCGCACCTTCTCGCACCCGCTCGCGATCTTGAACACGACGTTCTGCGCGTCGCGGCTATCCGCGTGGATCCGTGTCTGGAATCCGCAGATGCCGGCATCCACCACCACCCGTGCTTTCATTCTGCCTCCTGTGAGCGCCTATGGAGCACTGGAATGAGGGAGGGGAAAGAGCGCCCTGCTATCGGACCCGGCGTCCGGAGCCCTGTTCGTTCCCAGCCTTCCACCATTTCATTCTTCTATCACCTGAATATTGCACGGAGATCGTGCAATATTCACTTTCGCCTAAGCGGGCATTGCCCGCTGGCGAAAGACGTGAAGTTTTGCAGATAACCCATCCGGTTATCTGCAAAACTAACGTGGTTAAACCCCGTTTGGCCGCGTTTTACGCGGCCATCACGGCCCTTTGGGTGAATTTTGTGCCGGTTTGGCGCAAAATTCAGGTATTAAGCCAATCTCTTCTGCGGCTTGACGCCCTGCACGTCTGCCGACCGGACGTACTGCTCGACCCCGCTGCCGGGAAACCAATCCCGGATGAATTTCTTGCTCGCCTCCTGCACTTTCACGCATCCGCCCCGGAATCCGACCGCGTGCAGGATCCCCTCGAGCTTGCGCACCAGCAACGCCCCGGCCACGCACCCCGAATGCTTATCGAAGTCGTTCCGTAGCGCGGCCGGAATCGCCTTAATGGCGACGACATCCGAGATCGCGAGCCGCCCGCCGGGTTTCAGGACCCGATAGGCTTCCCGGTACACCTGCTCCTTGTCCGGCGCGAGGTTGATGACACAGTTCGATAGAATCACGTCCACGCTGGAGTCGGCCACTGGCAGGTGCTCGATCTCGCCCAGGCGGAACTCGACGTTCTTAAACCGTCCCTTGAGCGCGTTCGTGCGCGCCTTGGCGATCATTTCCGGCGTCATGTCCACTCCGATGACCCGCCCGCTGGGCCCGACCTGCCGCGCGGCCAGGAAGCAATCGAACCCGCCGCCCGCGCCCAGGTCCAGCACCACTTCCCCCTTTTTGAGCATGGCGATGGCCCGCGGATTCCCGCAGCCCAGCCCCAGGTTCGACTCCTCCGGCGCCGTCGCCAGATCCTTTTTCGAGTATCCCAGTCTCGCGGATTGCGCTTTGGCCGCCGGCGCGGGCCCCGAACAGCAGGTCGCCGTCGCACACCCGCACCCGCTCTTGCCGCTCGCGGCAATCCCGGCATACCGTTGCCGCACATTCTCGCGAATCTGCTCGCTTCTGTTCTTCGTCATGGATTCCTTTCCTTTCCGTCGTTCCCAGATAAGCCCTTACAGCCCTCCAGCCCCGTCAGCAGAACCAATTGTCAGTTTGCATGCTGATCTCTTTCCTTTCTCCCCGCGCACGGCGGGGTATGCTTATCGCCCATCGAACTGCTTTCAACAGGCGCCGGGAGTTTCACCTCCCCACCGAAACACTTGCGTCGCAAGTAAAGCGCCACGTTGACCAGCCCGATCAGGACCGGCACCTCCACCAGCGGCCCGATCACGGCGGCGAAGGCGGCGCCGTGGTTGATCCCGAACACGCCCACGGCCACGGCGATGGCCAGCTCGAAGTTGTTGCTGGCGGCGGTGAAGGAGAGCGTGGCCGACTTGGGATAATCGGCCCCCGCCTTCCGGCTCATCCAGAAACTGGCCAGAAACATGACCACGAAATAGATCAGCAACGGCACAGCGATCAGAAGCACATGGCCCGGTTCACGCATGATTTTCTCGCCCTGCAGCGAAAACATCACTACAATCGTAAACAACAGGGCCACCAGGGTGAGGGGGGAGATCTTTGGGATGAATTTCGCGTGATACCATTCCTTCCCGCGCGCTTTGACCAGAATCAGTCGTGTGATCATGCCGGCTAGGAACGGGATACCCAGATAGATGAATACGCTGGCGGCGACCTGCTTGATGGTGATGTTGACCACGGCCCCGGAGAGGCCCAGCAGGGGCGGCAGTTTGGTGACAAAAAACCAGGCAAATACACTGTAGAAGAAAACCTGGAAGATCGAGTTGAAGGCCACCAGTCCGGCGCAATATTCGCAGTCGCCTTTGGCCAAGTCATTCCAGACAATCACCATGGCGATGCAGCGGGCCAGGCCGATCAGGATCAGCCCGATCATGAACTCCGGCTGGTCATGCAGAAACGCGATGGCCAGCAGGAACATCAGGATCGGTCCCACAATCCAGTT